>CALAMB010000421.1 GCA_937925645.1 uncultured Acidobacteriota bacterium | reverse complement strand
CGCCTCCTCGTTCCGGCCGGCCTTGACGTAGACCGCGCCGAGCGATCCCTGCACCAGCGCGTTGTCCGGGTCCACCGCGGCGAGCCCCTCCAGGATCGTCAGCGCCTTGTCCGTCTGCCCCTGGTTGTAGTAGAAAGCGCCCAACTGCAGCAGGCCGGTGATTTCCTGGTCGGATATCTTGGCGACGGCCTTGAGGGGGATCGTGCCGTCCAGTTTGCCGTCCTTGAAATTCTGATAGGTTGCCATGTTCGCCTCCTGTGTTGCCTGTCCGGTGCCCGCGGCTCACATCTTGATGTTGCGGATGATGGACATGCTCATGTCGTGCAGGTCCTTTTGCAGGTTGCTCAGCAGCTCCGTCATCTGGGTGTACTTCGACATGGCCAACTGGATCGCGTTCAGGTCTCTCTCGTAAGTCTCACTGCCGGGAACGAGGTTGTTGATTGCCTGCTCCAGTTCGTTGTACATCGAATCCGCCTTGTCGGCCATGGTGCTGACGATGTTGTTGGGGCCGCCGCCCACCCCGCCGCCGGCGCTGGCCGCGCCGCCGACGCCGCTCTGCACGATACTGAAGGGGGTGTCCAACGGCAGAATGTTCATGGGCAGCGGCGGCGTGGAACTGGCCTGGATGGGCCCGAAGCCGCCGATCATGCCGCCTACCATTTCGGGGATGGTTTGCAGCGGACTGAAGAACATGTCGGTGATCCCGCCCGCCACGTCACCCACCGTGCCCCCGACGGAGCTGATGCCGTCCCCCATCCAGCTGATGGCGTCCCCCACGAGGGGGATGCCCACGCTGTCGATGGCGTCGCCCACCATGTCGATGGCGCCGCCAACGAAATCCGCCACGCCGCCGATCACGTCGCCCATACGCACCTCCTGTTCGGAACCCTGGATTGTTCTTGTCTGTTAGACTACCCGATTTGCCTGTTTAGCGGAATATTTTCGCAGTCCGGCAATAATTTTGATTGTTCCTTCGCGAAGTGGTGAATACATCCCGTGTTGTTGCCGTGTTCGATGGCTCGGCTGGAAAGACCGGCGGAGCCGCCAAACCCGCGGATGAGCTACCGCGCGCGCCGGCCTTCGGACCAGTCCTGCGTGTTGAACCGCGGATCGGTGTTGGGGGAATAGTTCGGATTGTCGCTGTAGATCACGTCGCCGTTGCGGTTGAACCAGACGTGATCGCGGCCGCTTTCCAGCTCGAAGTAATTGCCGCTGTGGGGATCGCGGTAGACGTCGGTGCCGCGCAGGTACTCGGAAAATCCGGCGTAGATGCGGTCCCGGTCCCTCAGCCGCTCGTTGTTCCGGGTGATGATCTCGCCGATCTCGGCCTGGGCGTCGAGCGCTTTTTGCCATAGCCGGTAACGGTGGCTCTGCATCCGGGTGTACCAGGCCGGGTTCATCCGGACGCTTCGGGCGACGGAGCGGAGCAGCGGCGTCAGCGCCGCCAGCCGGCCCGCCTCGGCGTACAGGATCGACAATCCGGTCACCCCCCAGAGGTAGCTGGTGTTCATGCCGTCGGAGGATTGCATCAGGCAGGTGAGGATCAGCGAGCCGTCCGCCTCCACCGCCTGGCCACCGACCGTGCAGCGGCCGCGGAAACGAATGGCGTCGTACTGGTAGCGTCCTCCCACCTGGAGGATGGCCTGACCGTGGGGCGAGGCGGCGTCCAGCCGGCGGACCTGTTCCGCCGCCTCCGAATCAGGCCGGATGTCGTGGATCGCGTAATCCGGGTGTTGCCGCCGCAACACCGGCAAGACCGACTGGCGCAGGTAGTCGGCGGCGGCGGCCGGCGGCGCCACGTGCATGCCGTTGTACGTCCCCTGGAAGGAGGGGCTGTTGAGGAACATCTCCCACACGGGACCGGTGCCGTAGGTGTAGGTGGCTTCGCCGGTGAGCAGGTACACGCCGCGGGTGTCGGCGACGTTGCGGGCCGCGATGACCGTGGTGCGGGCCAGACTGGGCGCCGGCAGGAAGCTCACCGAGCCGTCCAGCCGCCACCCTTCGGGCACCAGCAGGAAATAGGCGGTGGTCTGGTAGGCGGGGTCCTGGATGCCCCGGTGCTGCAGGAGAACCGGGGGCGCGGCTGCTGCTGCGGCAAGGGCGACCGCCAGCGCGAGACTCACCAAAAGCAGGATCGCGCGGCCGGAGCGGATGTGCTTCATGCTTCACTCCCCGCCAGCGGTGTTAAAACGCCGCTCACGTCAGCCGGGGCCGGCCGACGATCAGAAGCCGGTCACACCCCGGGCGGCCAGCCAGTCGGTGCAGTCCTGCCAGGTCGCCGGGCCGAACACGATGGACGTGTAGCCCGAGGTGGTGAGCTTATAGGAGGCGGGGCCGTCGCCCGAATCGCAGGCGATGGCGTACCGGTACGTGCCGTCCATCTCGGACCGGGCGCCCACGTAGCAGTCCTCGCTCACCGGCCACCAGCGGTCGTTGGACGATTCCACCCACGCGACGCACTGGTCGAACGTGGCGGGGCCGAAGGCGATGTGCGGAAATCCGGCCTGGATCAACACGCCCATGGCTGAATTGGCCACCTGGTCGCAGGCGATGGCGCAGTAGACCCGGTTCACCCGGTACTTGCTGGCCCGGGTGCCCACGTACCAGACCGCCGCGGCCTGGTTGCCGCCGCCGCCGGCGGTGAAGACTGAGCCGAATCCGCCGCCGCGCCGTCCGCTGCCGCCTCCGCCGCCGCCCCAGTTGCCGCCGCCGCCGGAAGCCGGGCAGACCATCACTTTTTGGATGATCACCATCGCGTTGGGGCCGGCGTAGTTATCGCCGAAGACAAGTTCCACCCGGCCGGTCAGCGAGGACAACTTCCCGGTACGGCTCAGCATCACCTGGCCGCCCTGGTTGTCGTAGTTGCCCCGGCACACGGTGAGCTGGTAGTCGCCCGATGGGTTCACGTGCAGGTGGGCGAACAGCCACTGCTTTTCCGGCAACACCACGCTGCCCGCCCAGGAGTGATGGGTGGTCATGTGGGGCACGCTCACGCCGGTGAACAGCAGCGGATAAACGGCCATGTACTTGCCGCCTCCGTCCACGCCGAACACGAGGAACACGTCGCCGCCCCCCTGGAGGTTGAACTGGCTGGCGGACAGCACGTGGTTGCCGTCGTAGCGGCCGTTTTGCAGCCGGCCGTTGGTCCAGTTGTCGCCCCGGACCAGCAGGTTGCCCTGGATTGTCTCCAGCCGGCCGAAGCGGTTCTGGCCCTGCTGCCAGTCCTGCGGCGCCAGCGACAGGGTGGTGCAGTTGGCGCCCTGGCCGGCGACCGACCAGACCATCCCCGCCAGAACGATCACGAGACTCAATCGGATCTTCATGGGCTTTCTCCAGGTGTTTTTTTTCATTGTTGGGGCATTCGGGCCGAATGTCAAGATCTACCGTTCCGCCCGGGCGCGGTGGAACGCCCGGTTCTTGACAGTTTCCCGGTTTTTCCGTACTCTCGATCGCGGATACAGCATGGACGATCCCGTATATCTGTTTCTGAGCCGGTTCGCCCGGGTGACGTGCGACGCCGAGCGGCGCTGCGAGCTGCGGGATGCCGCGCGGGATGTCACCGCCCGGTTGCCGGAGTGGGCTGGCGTCGCCGAGATGGCGGAGGCGCAGGGAGTGGCGCCATTGCTGCTCCACCTGCTCCGGCAGGCCGGCGGGACGCCCCCGCCCCACGCCGCGCGGGTGCTGCAGGGGCTGGCGCTGCAGCACCGCGCCGCCGGCGCCGCGCGGTTCGGGGCGCTGCGCGAAGCGCTGGACGGCCTCGCGGACGCCGGCATTCCCGTTCTCGTGCTCAAGGGCGCCGCGCTGGCCCACCTGGTCTATCCGGAACCGGGCCTGCGGCCCATGGGCGACCTGGACCTGCTGGTGCCCGCCGGCGCGCTCGCTCCGGCGCTCGAAGCGCTTCGCGGACTGGGCTACCGCGACCTGCCCGCCGACCCGGACGCCCTCTGGCAGGCCGAGCACCGCCACCCGCCGCCGCTGCGCCGGATGGCCGGCGGCACTCCGGTGGTGATCGAACTGCACACGGACCTCTTCGCCCAGTCCGGCGAGCGGACGCCCGACGCCGGGGACGTGTGGACCGACCCGCGTCCCGTTTCCCTGCCCGGCGGCGCCGACGCCCGGACGCTGGGGCACGAGGCCATGCTCCTCCACCTGAGCTGGCATCTGGCCAGCATGCGCCACCTGGCCTCCCAGGTGGTCCGGCCCCGCCTGATCTGGATCGCCGACATCGTCAGCTACGCCGAGCAGTTTGCCGAAGCAATCGACTGGCCGGCGCTCGTCGCCCGCCGGCCCTTCGTCCGCTCGACGCTGGCCCTGCTCCATCACCTGGTCCCGTTGCCCGGCCGGCTGCGCGATGAGCTGGGCGTCCGCGAAGCCGGGCGCCCGCCCCGGGGCGTGGGCGAGGGCTACCGCGGCTGGCCCACCTGCCCGCTGGCCGCCCCGGACCGGGGCCGGCTGGATCGCTATCTCCGGGACACCTTCCATCCGCCGGAATGGTGGCTGCGCCTGCACTACGGGCTCGGCCCCGAGGGGACGCTTCTCTGGACCCGCTGGTGCCGCCACCCCGGGCGAATCCTCGGCGGCGTTACGCACAAGTTGGTCCGCCAGTATCGAAATTCTCCCGCGAGGTGACCGTTCATGAACCGTCCCCGACCCGCGCCCGGCTACCGCCTGGAACCCATCGGCGACGAGGCGGTCCTGTACTTTCCCGGCGAATCCCGGGTGCTCTACTGCAACCCCACGGCGCTGCTCATCTGGCATCTGAGCGACGGCGCGCGCACCGTGGCGGACATCGTCGCCGAGCTGGCGGCGGCCTACCCCGAGGCGGTCGATGTCATCCGCGCCGACGTGGAGGCGACCATGGCCACGCTGACGGACTGCGGCGCCATCGAGTGGGTATGAGCGCCGCCCGCCGCTACGCCATCCGCTTCGCCGGCGGCGCCGTGGACGTCGAGGCCCGGGGGCCGGCGGCCGTTACCGTCGCCGACTTCGTCTGCGCGGCGCTCCCGCGAGGCGGCGTCGGCAGCCCCGCCGCGGCAATTGTCTTTCAACTGAGCGAGGATCCGGCCACCGGCGAGCCGGCCCTCTTCCAGGACCGGCGGCGCCTCACCGCGAGCGGCGACCGCGGCTGGCTGGCGGACCAGTTGCAGCGGGGGATCTGCACGGTCCTTGCGGATGTAGCGGCGGCGGCGCCGGTGTTCCACGCCGCCGCCCTGGACTGGCAGGGGCGGGGGGTGATCTTTCCCGGCGGGACCGCGGCCGGCAAGTCCACCCTGGCCGGCTGGCTGGCGCTGCGGGGCTGGGCGTATCATTCCGATGAACTGGCCGCGGTGTCCGCCGACGGCCCGACGCTGCGCGGGCTGTCCCGCCCCCTGAGCCTGAAGCAATCCTCTCTCCGCCTGTTTGAATCCCGCCTGGATTTCAACGCCCCCGGTGCTGGCATCATGATCACGCCCCATGGCGCCATGATCGCCCCGGCCCTGCTCCCGGGCACCAAGCCGGGTCAGACGCTGCTGGCGCGTATCATCTTTACCGACTACCGGGCGGCTGCAAGCTTCTCGCTCCAGACGCTGTCACCGGCGCAGGCCGCCGCGCGGCTCATGGGCTGCCTGCTCAACGCCCGGAACCGGCCGGACCACGGGTTGGTCGACGCCGTCCGCCTGGCCGAACGCATCCCCGCCTTTCAATTAATTTATGGTGATTGCGACCAGCTTGGCGAACACGGCGAACGGTTGTGGGCGGAACCATCGGCCCGAGCCTGACTGAATGCTCCCTCCTTCAATCCCACCGCCAAGGCGCTGGGGCGCAGAGAATTCTCGAGGGTCTGAAAAAAACTAAAACCCTGCTTGGCGTCTTGGCGTCTTGGCGCGAGCAGCAGTCGTTCCGGTTGGGCGAGCACGGCGAACGGTTGTGGGCGGAATCACCTGCCCGCGCCTGACTGAATGCTCCCTCCTTCAATCACACCGCCAAGGCGCTGAGGCGCAGAGAATTCTCGAGGGTCTGAAAAAAACTAAAACCCTGCTTGGCGTCTTGGCGTCTTGGCGCGAGCAGCAGTCGTTCCGGTTGGGCGAGCACGGCGAACGGTTGTGGGCGGAATCACCTGCCCGCGCCTGACTGAATGCTCCCTCCTTCAATCACACCGCCAAGGCGCTGAGGCGCAGAG
>CALAMB010000420.1 GCA_937925645.1 uncultured Acidobacteriota bacterium | reverse complement strand
CTCGCAGCTCACGCCGGAGATGTCGGCGGGGAGGCAGTGCAGGTAGAGCGCGGCGGCGCCGCGGGTGAGCTTCATCATCTCCTCGGTGCACTCCCAGTCCCGGTGGCCGGCGTTCTGGTCCAGGCATTCCTTCTCCAGGTCGGCCAGCCCCTGCTTGTCCCGGTTCTTGAGCAGCTCGGTGCGCCGCTGCATCACCGGGTAGGGCGCCCACGACTTGGGGTAGACCACGTCGGCGTCCCGGAACGCCTCCGCCATCGAGGCGACCCGGGTGTAGCGGCCGCCGGACCGGGTGGCGTGGGTGGCCGCCACCTGTTCCACTTCGGGGATCAGGTTGTAGCCGTCGGGGTGGGCCAGCACCACGTCCATGCCGAAGCGGGTCATGAGGCCGATGATCCCCTGGGGCACCGACAGCGGCTTGCCGTAGCTCGGCGAGTAGGCCCAGGTCATGGCGATGCGCTTGCCCCGCAGCGCCTCAAAGGAGCCGAAGTGCTCTTTCAGCCACAGCAGGTCGGCCATGGTCTGGGTGGGATGGTCGATGTCGCACTGGAGGTTGACCACGGCGGGACGCTGGTGGAGCACGCCGGTGCGGTGTCCCTCCGCCACGGCCGCGGCCACCTCGCGCATGTAGCGGTTCCCCTCGCCCAGGTACATGTCGTCGCGGATGCCGATCACCTCGGTGAGGAAAGAAATCATGTTGGCCGTCTCGCGGACGGTCTCGCCGTGGCTGATCTGTGACTTCTCCTCGTCCAGGTCGGCCAGGGCCAGCCCCAGCGCGTTGGCCGCCGAGGCGAAGCTGAAGCGCGTCCGGGTGGACTTGTCGCGGAAAATGGACACCGCCACGCCCGTCTCGAAAACCTTAGAGCTGACGCCGCGGTGGTGGAGCGCCTTGAGGGCGTCGGCCACCAGCGCGGTGGCCCGGATCTCCGCGTCCGACTTGTCCCAGGTCAGGAGGAAGTCCTCGCCGGCCATTTGGACATCCAGGTCCGCCAGCTCCCCGATGCAGCGCCCGATGAATTCCATGGACATATCGCCGTCTCCTCGATGAAATGAAAAAGTGTATTTTACATGAATTGGGGGGAGAGAGAAAGGTGAATGGGTGAATGGGTGAATGGGTGAATGGGTGAATCGGTGAATGGGTGAATGGGTGAATGGGTATTAGGATCTGGGTTCTGTGATCCAGGACCCAGAACCCAGGTCCCAGGTCCGATGAGCGATGTCCCATGTCCGCGTTACGGGAACGAGTCTCGAGTCTCGAGTCTCGAGCCTCGATTACGATGACGATTACGATGACGATTACGAATTACGAGCACGAACCAGCACTCTCAACTCTCAACCCTCAACAGCTATCCGATGACCGGCGATAGTGCGGCGCGGCGGATTCGATGGCGTCGACGATCTGCTGGTAGCCGGTGCAGCGACACAGGTTGGCCGAGATGGCCCGGCGGATCTCCGCCCGGGTGGGCGACGGGTTTTTGAGCAGGAACGCGTGGGCGGTGAGCACCATCCCCGGCGTGCAGAAGCCGCACTGGATGGCGCCGTGGTCCACGAACGCCTGCTGGAGCGGATGCAACGTGCCGTCCGGCGCCGCCAGCCCCTCGATGGTGAGCAGGTGCCGGCCGGCGGCGTCGGCCACGGTCTGGCGGCAGGCGCGCACCGGCCGGTCGTCCAGCAGCACCGTGCAGGCGCCGCACACCCCGATGCCACAGCCGTTCTTGGCACCCGTCAGGTCCAGGTCCTCCCGGAGGAATTCCAGCAGGTTGCGCTGCCCGTCGCCGTCGGGCACCGTGATGGCGCGTCCGTTGATGGTCACTTGCATGGCGCTTCCCCTTTGGAATCCGGTTCGGCGCCGGCGGGGCCGCCCGCCAGCTCAGCCGGATCGATCCGCACCGGCTGCTCGCAGTACCGCCGGCCCGTGGCCGCGGCGACGGCGTTGGCGATCGCCGGCGCCATCAGCTCGTTGGTGGGCTCGCCGATCCCCTTGGCGCGCGACGGCGAGAGCGGATCCGGATTCTCGACGATGTATGCGTGCATCTCGGGCAGGTCCGTGGCCCGGGCGATGCGGTAGTGGTCGAAGTTCAGCGACCGGATTCTACCCGCTTCGATTTCCACCGCCTCGGTCAGGCCGTAGCCCAGCCCCATGGCCATGCCGCCGTAATACTGCCCCAGGAGCATGGGCGGATTCACCGCCCGGCCCACGTCGTGGGCCGCCCACATCCCCAGCACCTTCACCTTGCCGGTGCGGCGGTTCACCGTGACCTCGGCCGCCTGGCAGCCGTAGACCCAGGTGAAGTAGGCGTTCCCCTGCCCCGTCGCCTCGTCCCACGTCACCTGCGGTCCCTGGAAGACGCCGAACGCGTACGGGTACTCCTGGGCCTGCCACATCTCGCGCACCGCTTCCTCGACCGTCAGCCGCGCGCCGCCGGGGCCCCAGATGGCGTCGTCGCGGAACGCCACGTCGCCGGGCGCGCAGCCCAGGCGCGGCGCCAGCACCGCGGCCATCTTCTCCTTGAGCGCGCGGGCGGCGTGGACCACCGCGCCGCCGCCCATCAGGGTGCCGCGCGAGGCCACCGTGGTGCCGCCGTCGGGAATGCCGGACGTGGACGCCTGGCGGTAGCGGATCCGCTCCCGGCGCACGCCGAGCTCCGCGGCGAGCAGCAGCACCATGGCCGACTCGGCGCCCTGGCCGTTCTCGTGGATGCCCGTCTCCAGGAGGATGGAGCCGTCGAACTGGACGTTGACAATGGCCGAGTTGAAGTCCTTCCCCTCGGCCCCCAGGCTCATGCCGCGGTAGCACATGGCCAGGCCGACGCCGTACAGCTCGTCGCCGTCGGCCCGGCCGTTCGAGCAGCGGGCGCGCTTGGCCTCATAGCCCGACTCGCGGACCACTGTGTCGAGCACCTGCTCCAGACTGACCACGTGGGTGTCCAGCACCTGGCCGGTGATGGTGGTGTCGCCCTGGCGGACCATGTTGACGCGGCGGATCTCCAGCGGGGAGAGCCCCAGCCGCTCCGCGACCATTTCCACGAGCTGCTCGATGCAGAAGTTGACCTGGGGCGAACCGAAGCCGCGCATGGCGCCGGTGAAGACGTTGTTCGTGTAGACACCGTAGGTGTCGCACTCGACGTGGGGCACCCGGTAGGGGCCGCAGCACTGCACCGTGGAGCGCCACGTCACCCACGGCGTCACCGAGCAGTAGGCGCCGCCGTCGGCGACGATGCGCACCGCCACCGCCTGGATGCGGCCGTCGCGGGTCAGGCCCATCCGGTAGTGCAGCCGGTACGGGTGGCGCTTGTAGCTTTCGCGCACCGACCACTCCCGGTCGTAGGTCAGCTTCACCGGCCGGCCGGTGAGCCGCGCCGCCAAGGCGGCGCGGGCGCAGACGATGGCGGCGGTGTCGTCCTTGCCGCCGAAGCCGCCGCCCATGGGGACGGAGCGGACCTCCACGTCCGCCAGCGGCACGCCCAGGAGCGCCGCCGTGAAGCGGCGGGTGCTGAACGGGTGCTGCATGGAGCCGTAGATCTCCATCACGCCGTCGGGACGCGGCACGGCCACCGCCGCCTCGGGTTCCATATAGGCGTGCTCGATGAACGACGTCCGGAACGCCTGTTCCACGACGACGTCGGACGCGGCGAACCCCGCGGTCACGTCGCCCCGACGGACGCGATGGTGGTTGATCACGTTGGTGCCGTGCCGCTCGTGCACCAGCGGCGCGCCGGGCCGGAGCGCCTCCTCCGGGTCCAGCACCGCGGGAAGCGGGTCGGCGGTCACGGTGACGAGCCGCGCGGCGGCCACCGCCGCGGCGCGCGTCTCGGCCACCACCACCGCCACCACGTCGCCGTGGCAGCGGATCATGTCGCCGGCGAGCATGTGGTAATCCTGCAGGATTTGGCCGAAGGTGACGGTGCCCGGCACGTCGGCGGCGGTGATCACGCGGACCACGCCGGGCGCGGCCGCCGCGGCGGCGGTCGCCACCGCGCGGAGCCGGGCGTGGACGTGGTCGGTGTACACGGGCACGGCGTGGAGCAGGCCGTGGAACTTCAGGTCGTCGGCGTAGCGGGCGCGGCCGGTCACCTTGGCGGCCGCGTCGTTGCGCCAGGCGGGGCGGCGGGTCATTTCAGGCATAGGCACTCTCCTCCCGGCGCGTCCGGCTCCAGGAGCGCGCCGTCCCGCACCACCAGCCGGCCGCGGCGCCAGACCGCCCGCACCGCCAGCCGCGTGGTCATGCCGGGGTAGGTCTCCCACGTGTCGGCGACGCTGGAGCGGATGGGCCGCTCGGGGCCCGAACCGTCCACCAGCACGACGTCGGCGTCGGCGCCCGGCTGGATGGCCCCCTTGCGCGGGTAGAGCCCGGCCACCTGGGCCGGCCGCAGCGCCAGGTACTTCGCCAGCTCCGGCAGGCCCGTCTCGGGGCAGTCGCCGAAGGCGCGGTACACCAGCGGCACCAGCGCGCCGACGCCCGCCACGCCGTACGGCGCCCAGGCCAGGCCGCGCAGGCCGGTCTCCTTGTCGGCGCGGCGGTAGGCGCAGTGGTCGGTGGCGAACAGGTCCACCGCCCCCACCAGTGCCGCGCGGCGGAGCGCCGACGCCTCGGCCGCCGGCCGCAGCGGCGGCGTGCAGAGCCACCGGTAGCCGTCGGCGCGCTTGAGGAGCGTCTCGTCGAGAAACAGGTAGTGCGGCGCGGTTTCAGCGGTCACCGGCGCCCGCTCCCGGGCCCGGGCGATGGCCGCGGCCGCCGCCCCGGTGGACACGTGCACCACGTGCACCGGCGCGCCGGTCGCGGCGGCGATCTCGATGAGCTGCAGCACCGCCGTCAGCTCGGCCAGGACGGGACGGCGCCGGGCGTGGTCGCGGGCGCTCCCCGTGGCCCGGTGGAGGTGGGCCGCCTCGTCCAGCACGTTCTCGTCCTCGCAGTGCACCAGGCAGCGCGCGCCGGTGTCCCGCAGCCGCTTGAGAATCTCCGCCAGTTCGGCATAGCTGGTATACAGGCCGGCCTCGCGGTACGTGGTGTAAAACTTGAACGTCCGGAAGCCGCGACGGAGCTGGGCGGCGATCTCCTCCCAGCCGGCCCGGTCGAAGCGGGTGGGCGTCAGGTGCCAGAAGTAGTCGCAGTGGCTCCGGCCGGCGGCCTTGCCGGCGGCGCGGTCCACCGCGGCGGCGAGGGTCTCGTGCGGCCCCTGGGTGACGAAGCCGCCCAGGGTGGTGACGCCCTCCACCAGCGCCGCCTCGCTGCCGGTGGTCCAGGTGTCGGCCAGCACCCACGGGCCGATTCGGTCGTCGAGGTGGACGTGCAAATCCGTCATCCCCGGCAGCAGCCACAGCCCGCCGGCGTCGATCACCTCGGCGGCGGCGGGCGCATCGAGGGCCTTGCCCACCGCGGCGATCCGGCCGTCCTCGAAGCGGACGTCCACCGCGGCCGGTCCGTCCGGCAGGCACACCGTGCCGCCTCTGATCAGGGTCGGGGGGCTCATGGCGCCATCATAGCACGCCCGCCCCGGTTCCACCACCCGGCACAACTTTGGATTCTGCGGTAGGCCGCGTCCGCCTGACGCGGCCGGCGCCCTGGCGTGCGGCGGCACGACGGTCTGGAGTGCGGCGGCACGACGCCGCTCTGGATGATATCGTAGGCCGTGTTCGATGAACGCGGCCAAACTGCAAGTGTAAACGATGTGTTCACCACCTGAACGGAACATCCTGCCGTCATTACGCGCTGTGGCGTTACGAGACTCCGGTGACCATCCTTAGTCCGCAGCAGGATCCCGCCGCGCGAGCGGCGACGGAGTGTAGCCCGGACCGAAAGGTCCGGGTGCGCGGAGAGCACAGAACATCTGCCCGCTCTGCAGGAGCGGCGGAAAGCGCAGTCGGGGAAATCCGTAACCGGTGATCCACTCTTTCCCCAACACGAATCCGGCGAATGAATTCCGTCGCCGCTGGTGCGGCTGTCCCCGGCCGAATATTATCGTGGCCACCCGGGCCTCTCGGCCCGGGCTACATGCCGCGGCCGCCGGCGCGGCCGGGTTACGGCGCCACCCGACAAGGTACCGCAAGCAGGGGAACGGTGAGTCGGTGAGTCGGTGAGTCGGTGAATCGGTGAATCGGTGAATCGGTGAATCGGAGAATCGGTGAATCGGTGAGTCGGTGAATCGGTGAATGGTTGAACAGGAAGGACAG
>CALAMB010000419.1 GCA_937925645.1 uncultured Acidobacteriota bacterium | reverse complement strand
CGCCGACCACCTAGATCTACACTCTTTCCCTACACGACGCTCTTCCGATCTTTGGTCTGGCGTAAGTACTCCTCCATAGACGAATGTCGGCTCGGCAATCGAGGACTGTTGATCGTAAACAAACACGCCTTGGCCCGCGGCTCCCCATGCGAAAAGCCAAGGCACCAGTAGAAGCAGAAAGGCGCACCTCATAGGTTCTTGGGCATGAGTGGTATCATCGGTTTGCGAGGGTGCCTCGTTTGAGTGTTACCCGGACAGGCGCGGCCTTCTATTGGCAAACGGCCAAACAGGAATGCGCCGACGAATCCCGCATGGGCGCCGAACGCACGACTCGATTTGACACACCCCGTGCATTGCCATTGTTCACAATTAGCATATTCACTGCCATGTCCAGATCGCATTTCAATCGTGAATTCGTGAATCCGTGCATCTCGAAGTTGTTGGTGATTTTGCAGAGTTCTGCAGGCGGCGGAGTTGAGTGAAGGAAAAGAAGTGCCCGAGGGCGTGGGGGGAACGGACTGGGGCGCGTCAGTTCCAGAGGAGGTGGAGGTCGTCGTTTTTTGCGAGCACGCTCAGCTTGAGCAAGTTTGACAAGCCGGATCGTCTCCAGAACTGGCCACAGCCTCGCATGCGCCGTTGCAGCTGTTTACCGAGGGATTCCACAGCACCACTGCCCAAGGGAGCGCCTTCGTTTTCCCGGTCTTGATAGTGGATGTGGTCCCGATGCCCTCGGAAGTATTTCACTTCTCGGGCGATCGTCTTTCGGCTTTTGGTGGGACGTCTGGCCTGGGCCTGGGATTTGATAAGGTCCTCAAGCCGGTTGACCACGAGTGCTTCGTCGCCGTGACGCAGAGATTTGACCTGCGCGGCCAACCAATCTTTGGCCCGTTGCGTTCCGGTCCCGTAGAGCGCTTCGGCGATCGTGTTGAGATGCTCCCTGGCGTGATGAAAATCCAAGGTCTTAACAGCGGCTTGGAAGCGGTCGTCCGCCAGATCCCAGAGCCAGACGGCTCCGTCCATGACCAAGTAGACAGTCTTGGCCCGAGCCAAGCCCCGGCGCATGGCCTCCTCCCGCACGGCTTGGCCAAAATCCAGCGGACTGGTGTCCGGGGGTGTCGCCACCACGTGTTTTTCCAACAACAGGCCCCGTCCGGAGGCGTTCTCGGCCCGCTGTTCCAAACGATAAATCACCGCCGATTTGATCTCCTTCCATTCGACGCGTTGGGGGTTTTTCCGACGAGGTCCGGCGCTCCAGTCCGGTCCGCGCTCGCGCGTCAACCATCCGTCCATCATGATCACCAGGTCAAACGCCGGTTCCGACGGCGCGGGCACCGGAGGCGGCAGCGCCAACTTCTGGGCTTGGGGTCCGAGTTCCTGCACGCACTGATGAATGGAGGTGTCACTGACGGGGGTTCCCCAGCTCGTCGCCAGCTTTTGGGCTTCGGCGTAGGAGCCGACCACGGTGGCGGTGTAGGTCAGGCGCGCTCGCAACTCCGGGGTCTTGCGTTCGTAAGGCTTGAGGCCCCAGGCCTGCCGCGTCGGACAAACCCAGCCTTCCTCAGGGCAGAACCCGTGGTGGACTTTGAGGTCCACCTTGCCCACCACCGTATCCAGCCCCATCGTGCGCCAGCGGGTGTTCTCCAACGCTTCCCCGGTCTTGGCCGAAACCATGTCGACCGCCAGGCACTCGGCTTGCAGGCGTTTCTCCAACTGGGTTCGCATCCATTCCCGGCCCGCCGCCAGCACCTCTTGTTCGATCTGCTGCAACCGATTCAAGGCCCCCTCCGTTGCTTGAGGGCATACACATACACATCCTTGACGGGAACTTGCCGTTGATGATCGCGATCCTGGCGGCTGCGTCCCTGGGTCTGCCCCACCCAGCGCCAGTTGGCCGCCCGATAACAACTGCCCCGGAACCGATCCCGGTCGACAAACGTCTCCATCCAATCCAGGCCGTGCCCGTACTTGTCCTGCCAATCGCGCTCAATCCTCCGGGCCACCTGCCCCAAAACGCAGCTGGCCAAGTCTTTTACCCGGACCCACGGCAGCACCAAAAATCGGGTGTTGTTGACCACTCGCGAGAGCCCCTCCTTTCTCTGCTGGCTACTCCATCCCAAGGCCCGATCGCGCGACGCGCAACGCCACGCTGCGGCGCCAAAAAGCAGACAGGCGACCTCTCGACCCTGCGCGTCCCGGGCCAGATACCCCATGTTCTCCCCCACCACCGCCAAGCCCAGATAGTGATAGCGATGGAGGTAGAATCGCCAGCGCCGGTCGCCTGCCGTGCCCGGCAGCACCCGCTCCAGGCTGATCGGTGAAACCTCCGGCAGACTCGCTTCCCAGGCCACCGGTTCCTCCCACGATTCCCACGTCGGCACTCCCCGCGGTGGTCGCCGGTTGTCGAGCCGCAGCGGCGGCAGCTTCACCACACCACGCGCTTCCAGTTTGAGCAAAAGGCTGCGCGCCGCGAAGTCCTTCAACCGACCCCGCCCATCGACCCATTCCCACCGCTGGCACAATTCACGGGCTAGTCGTTTGCGGCTCCACTGCGGATGCCCATCAATCCAGCCCCGCAGCCACGCCATCTCCGTCGCCGATATCCGACGCCCCTGTAATTCGATTTCCGTGTCCACGAACCAACTCTGGCACCGTGAGGACCGGGTAGTCCAGCTAAATCACCAACAACTTCGAGATGCACCGGCGCCGGTGCATCCCGAAGTTGTCGGTACCGGAGCGCGGGCGACCCCGCCCGCAGGCGGTGCGGTCAACCGCTTCGTTCCGCTGACCCTCGTACTCCGGCGGGTCGTGCTGCGGACGAGCCGTCCGCGCTCCGTTGGCCAACGGTCGGACTTCACCAACAACTTCGAGATGCACTGCCGGCACAGATCGGAAGAGCACACGTCTGAACTCCAGTCACGTCAGTCAATC
>CALAMB010000418.1 GCA_937925645.1 uncultured Acidobacteriota bacterium | reverse complement strand
GCGGGGTTGCTGAAGAGCTGGATGAACTGTCCGGGTTCGTTGTTGTAGTTGCCGGCGTAGGCCAGCCCGGCGAGCATGCCCGTGTCCGGATCGGCATACACGCGGAAGCCCTTCCCCTCGCCGAGGGGGATGTAGATCGACTCGTAGCTCCGGCCCATCACGTCGGCGCGACCGGCGTAGACGGCCTGGGCGCCCTCCACCCGGGAGTGTTTCAGGAAGACTAGCGGCGAGTGCGCGATGGATTCCATGACCTCCTGGATATCGGCGGCCGACAGGTCCTTGATCCCCTGGGGCATCTGCATCCAGCCGGCCTTGCCGTCGAACGCGCGGACGATCGTGGCGATGGGGCTGGCCATCTTCACGTAGAGCTGGTCGGGGAGGAAGGTGTAGCTGTCGACGTCGAAGGTGAAGCTCATCTGGGGCGCCAGCTGGAGGGTGGACTTCTGCTGCAGGTGCATGCCCGCGAGCGTGTCCAGCTTGTCGCCGGCCTTCATGGCGTCGATCATCCGGCTCAGCAGCACCTGACCCCTGGCCAGGGAGGCGGGGGTGGCGGCGGGCGCCTCGTCGGCCGCGGCGGCCGGCGCCGGGATGGTGATGTCCAGTTCCTGCACCGCCCCGATTTCAGACAGCGGCTTGCCGAACTGGTCGGGATTGCCCACCACCAGGATGGTCAGCTTGTCCGGGTGCAGGTAGGTGTTGGCCACGCGGCGCACGTCGGCGGCGGTCACCCCGGCGATGCGCTTCTGGAACGTCTGCATGAAGTCGGGCGGAAAGCCGAAATAGTCCAGCGACATCATCCGGGTGAGGATGTTGAACGTGGAGGCGTACTGGAACACGTAGCTGTTGAGAAACGCCTCGCGGGCGAGGTTGAGTTCGGCGTCGGAGACCGGGGTGTTGCGGATCCGGTTGATCTCGCCGATGATGATGTTGATCATGTCCACCGTCGACTCGGATTTGGTCGAGGTGCCCACCACGAACTGCCCCAGGTAGCCGCGCTGGGCGTCGATTCCGCCCTGGATACCGTACGTCAGCCCGTGCTCCGTCCGGGCGATCTGCATGAGCCGGGAAAGGAAGCCGCTGGTGCCGAAAATGCTGTTCATCATCTCGACGGCGAAGTAATCGGGGTTGTCCATGCGGATGCCGATGTGGCCCAGCCGGATGTTGGACTGGTTGACGTCCTTCTTGACCACCAGCCGGATCGAGGGGGCCGGGGTGACGCGCACTTCCGGGAAGACGCCCACGACGGGGCCCGCGTTCTGCCAGGAGCCGAAGCGCTCGCTGAGCCACGCCTTCATCGGCCCGGTCTGAAAGTCGCCCCAGACGCCGACGGCGACGCCGCCGGGCTGGACGAACTGGCGGTGAAAGCTCACCACGGCGTCGCGGGTCATGGCGTCCACGCCGGCGTACTCGATCTGCCGCGCGTACGGGCTGTCGGCGCCGTACACCAGGCGGGAGAACTCGCGCGCGGCGATCTGGGCCGGGTCGTCGTTGCGACGGGAAATGGCGCTGCGCCTCTGCACCTTGATCAGGTCCAGTTTGTCCTGCGCCAGCGCGGGCCGGCGAAGCATGTCATCCACGATTCCGAGCACGGTCTCGGCGTCCTTGGCCAGGCAGGAGCCGGAGATGAACGCGGAATCGGTGTCGGCGCCGGCCCGGATGACGGCGCCCATGTCGTTGAGCATCTGGTCGAGTTCGTCACCGGTCTTGTCGGGGATGCCGCCGGCGCGCATGAGCTCCATCGTCGCGCCGCACAAGCCGGCCATGTTCCGGGGATCGAAGGCCGACCCGGTCCTGACGAGCACCTGGAACTGCACCATCGGCAGGCCGTGGTCTTCCATCAGGTAGAGCTTGAGACCCGACGGGAGGGCGCCCGTGGTGACGGGCGGCACCGTGATCTCCCGCAGCGGCGGGTACTGGAACTTGCGCTCCTTGGCCGCGACGCCGGCGGACAGGCCGAGGGCCAGGATGAGTATCAGGGCGATCCAATAGCTGTTCTTGTTCATGTTTGTCTCCATCTGTCAGCGCGATCGGTTCAATTCTGCCCGTCGGTGTGGACGATGGTGCCCACCGTCAGGTTGTCGGTGACGAAGCACTCCCGGGCCACCCGCTGGATGTCGGCCGGCGTGACCTTTTGGATTTTGTCGATGGCGGTGAACAGGTTGCGCCAATCGCCGGTCATCACCTGGTAATAGGCCAGTTGGAGCGCCACGCCGCTGTTGGACATGAGCTGCCGGTACAGGTTGACCGTGGCCTTGGTCTGGACGGCGGTGAGTTCCTCCGTCGACACCGGCTCGGTCTTGAGCCGCTCCAGCTCGGCGTGGATGCCTTGCTCGATTTCGTCGTTCGTCCGGTTCTGGTTGGGAATGCCGAAAAAGAGAAACAGGTTGGGATACTTGGCGCCCGGGAAACCTGGGAATGCGCCGACGAAGAGGGCGGACTTCTCCTCCTTGACCATCTTCTTGTGCAGGCGGGAAGAGTTGCCGCCGGCGAGGATGTCCTGGATGGCGTCGTAGACCGCCGAATCGGGATGCCGCAGGTCGGGTTTGTGGTAACACAGTACCACCACCGGCTGGGACGGATCGCGCATGGTGATCCGCTTTTCCGCCATCTGCTTCGGCTCCTCGGTGACCACCCGGCCGCTCTGTTCGCCCGCCGGGATGGGACCGAAGTATTTTTCGGCCAGCGCCTTGATCTCGGTGGGGTTCACGTCACCCACCACCGCGACCGTCATGTTTTGCCCCACGTAATACTTCTTGTGGAACGCCAGCGCTTCGGTGGCGCTGGCGGCGACCAGGTCTGACATGTGCCCCACGGTGGGCTCCTTGTACGGGTGGGCCTTGAAGGCCGTGGTCTGGATCTCCTCGATGAGCCGCCCGATGGGATTGTTCTCGGTCCGCTGGCGGCGCTCCTCCATGATGACCTGCTTTTCTTTGTAGAACTCGCGCGGGACGGGGCGGAGCAGCCGTTCGGATTCCAGCCAGGCCCACAGTTCCACCTTGTTGGATGGCAGGTTGATGAAGTACATGGTGGCGTCCATGCCCGTGCCGGCGTTGGTGCCGACGCCGCCGTTCTTTTCGAGGATGGTGACGAACTCGTTGTTCACGACGTATTCGCCGGCCTGCTTCTGCAACTCGTCCATCCGGGCGTTGAGCTGCTCCAGCCGCTGGGGGTCGGGGCCGGTCGCTTTCTTCTTCTCGGCCAGGATCTGGCGGAAGACCACTTCCATCTCGTCGAGCACTTTCTTTTCCTCGGCGTAGTTCTTCGTGCCGATTTCCGGGGTGCCCTTGAAGGCGAGATGCTCGAAGAAATGGGCGAGTCCGGTGGCGCCCGTGTTCTCGTTGGACGCGCCCACGTCCATGTAGGTGACGAAGGACGCCACGGGCGCCTCGTGGCGCTCCATGACCAGGAACTGGATGCCGTTGGGCAGGCGGAATTCGGTGACCTTGCGTTCCATGTCCTGCTGCACCGTCGCCGGCGCAACGCCGGCGAGCAGCACCAGGAGCAGGGCAAGGCCGAGTGCGCTGTTGCGGAACCTCATTGCATACTCCTTTGGGGAATTAATTTCAGGGATTGTTTGGCTGCCTTAAAAGGCATTACATTATATACGCCATCGCCGTGAAAATGTTTCATTTTAGTGCTATGATGCGGCATCGCGGGCGCCCGTTCGAAAAGCGACGGACATGTTCGGGCGGACCAGACCGAAGGGGGCGATGGGCCATGACGGCGACGGAAACCCTGATCGTACGGACGACCAACTGGTTGGGCGACACGGTGATGGCCCTGCCGGCGCTGCGCGAGCTGCGCCGGCTCCGGCCGGCCGCCCGGCTGGTGGTGGCGGCCCGCTCCGGTGTGGCCGGTTTTTACCGCTGGATCCCCGAGGTGGACGAGGTCATCCCCGTTCCCGCCGAGGCTGGCCTGACCCGCCGGCAGGCCTTCCTGCGCGGCTGCCGGGAGATCCGCCGCCGCCGTCCGTCGCTCTACGTGTGTTTGCCCAACTCGTTTGAATCCGCCCTGATGGGCCGGATGGCCGGCGTGCCGCAGCGGGCGGGTTATCGCACCGACGGACGAGGTTTTCTGCTGACGCGCGGCGCCGCGATACCCGCCGAGCTGCACCGGCGGCACCAGGTCTACTACTATCTCCACCTGTTGCACGCCGTCGGCCTGTCGCCCGTCGATTATCTTCACGACCCGGATTTCAAGCCCGACCTGCGCCTGCGGCGGACGCCGGCGATGGAGGCGGTCAGCCGGCGCTTCTTCGATGAACTGGGCATCGGCGCCGACGGGCCCGTGATGGGCGTGCACGCGGGCGCCTTCTACGGTTCGGCCAAACGGTGGTTCCCCGACCGTTTCGCCGCGTTCATCCGGGAGCTGCGGTCCGACATCCCGCTGACCGTCGTGTTGTTCGGCTCCCCCTCGGAGCAGCCGCTCGCGGATGCGATCGCCGCGGAAGTCGGCGGCGGCCGCCTCCACAACCTGTGCGGCCGGACCACCCTGGACGAGCTCGTGCCGCTGATCGGGAGCTGCCACCTGTTCGTGTCCAACGATTCGGGGCCCATGCACGTGGCCGCGGCGTTCCGGGTCCCGCAATTGGCGCTGTTCGGGTCCACCGACCCGGTGGCCACCGGACCGTTTTCACCGCGGGCGGTGGTGGTCAAGAAACCGGTGGAATGCAGTCCCTGCTTTCTCCGGGAATGCCCTCTGGACCTGCGCTGCTTCAAGGCGATCACCGTGGAGGAGTTGGTCCGGCGCGGCCGGGAACTGATCTACAGGGAATACTCCCCCGCCAAGTAGTTGTCGGTCAGCCGCATGAGCTGGGCGTCGCCCAGCCCGGCCAGCACCCGGCCGGTGATCGTGTGGACTGTCCGTTCCTCGGTTTCCTTTTCGATCTCAGGCGTGTCGAAGGGTTGCGCGTGGTGGAACCGCGCGATGTGAACCAGTTCGTGCGCGAGGATGTAGAGCAGGAGATGCCGGAAGGACACCTCAGGGTGTCCGCCCAGGTGATGGAGGATGTTGCCGTCGAACAGCACGATGGTGTAGCTGGCGTTGGCTTCGGCGCCGAGGCCGGTGGGCGGCCGGTCCGGGTCCTTCAGGATCTCGCCGAACACGTTGGCCGGCCGGTCCGGAAACCCGGCCGGCAGATCGGCGGCGGTCATGAGCGTGTAGCTGTAGTGAAACCACTCGCGCGGCGAAAACCGGTAAAACTCCTCCAGACAGCGCTCGGCGACCGCCAGGCAGTCATGGATGATCGCTTGCTGTTCGGGCGTGAAACGGTCGGGGGCGGCAAGGCGTGACTCCGGTGGATTGTGTCGGGAGCGGTTCATGAGATCCGCCAGCCGGTCGAGCGGAGTGGAGTAGGCGGCCGCCCGCGCATGGGTTCACTCGGCCGTGTCGGCCAGCTTGTAGACCCGGTAGAATTGGTCGGCGATCGAGGCCAGCTTCCGCACGATGGTGTCCATTTCGTCGACGGTCCAGTCGGGACCGGCGGCTTCCAATTGCTCGCCTTTTCGGCTGATCTCCACGGCGCCGAACACCTTTCGCTCCGAGGTGACCAGCGGCACGCACATGATCTTCTGGATGGGGAGGAAGTTCGGGTTGTTCCGCTTGATCTCCTCGAAGACGCCCAGGTGCGGGGTCGAGGAGAAACGGTTGTCCAGCATGGCTTTGCCGGTCTGCAGCGCCTTCGTCACGAACGAACGGGTGTAGGCCAGCGGGATGGAGCCAGTCTTTTCCAGGTAGCTGGGCCGGTAGAATTTGAGGTGCTGCCGCTTGTCGATGAGCATGATGGCCACCTCGTCCTCCTTGACGCCGTGCAGGGCCATCAGGTTGGAGTGAAGAATGGCGATCACCTCGCGCAGGACGTCGTCGTAACGGACATCCTCCTTGGGGCGCTGGGTGACGGTTTCCAGAATGCGTTTCAGCTGGTCCATGGCCGCCTCTCAATCCATCAGGATGCGCTCGCCGATCCGACGGACCCGGATCTTCTGGTCCTGGTAGCGGATCATCAGGGTGCCGCTGCCGCTGTAGGTGAACTCTTTCTCGCCCGTGGCGGGGAGGATGTACGTCACCACGACGTTGTAGGCGTGGCTGCCTTTCTCCACGTTGTCCAATCGGGCGGTGGCGCTGCTGGTGAAGCGCTGCTGGATGCCGGCGAAGCTGACCGTGACCTCGGCCACCTTGCCCGGCAGGTTCAGGGCGGAGCCGTCAAGAATGACGGTGACGTAGGGGGATGGCGGGGGCGGCGGGGGTGGGGGCGGGGGTTCCACCCGGCTGGAGGACGCACCGGACTGCCCGCCGGTGGCGGCGCCGGTCCAGCTGCCGCTGGAGCTGTCGCCGACGGCTGCGCCACCCGTCCGGCCGCCGCGCGGCCGCTGGCCCTGGGCCAGAAGCGCGTCGGCGTCGCCCCGGTTGGGACCGGCCGGATGGCGTGTCACGTACTGTTCGGCTTCCCGGCGGGCGCTCTCGGCGTCGCCGGACTTTTGCAGCTCCTGGACGAGGCACCACTGGGGTTCCGGGTTGCCGGGCAGGAGGCGCACGGCTTCGCGAAAATTTTCGATGGCCTTGCCGGAGAATCCGCCGCTGGTGTACAGTTTGCCCAGTTCCAGCCGGAGCGCCCCATTGTCGGGCTGGATGCTGAGCGCCGACTGGAAGTGGCGGATCGCGTCGTCAGGCTGGCCCAGGGCGCGGCACGCCTGGCCGGCCAGCGCATGCGCCGTGGCGTCGCCGGGATTGTCCTGCAGGTGCTGCTGCACCTTGGCCAGCGCGCGGGCGTAATCGCCGCTGTCGAAGTAGGTCTGGGCTTGCTGCAGCAGGCTTGCGTCCGCGCCGGCGTCGGCGCCGAAGCCTTGAATCGTGGCGTCCGCGCCGCCGGTCTGGGATTCCCCGGTCGATGCGGTGCCGTCCGGCGCGCCCGGACCTTCGGTTCCCGTCGTCGTTGCGGCCTGGCGCTGCTGCCAGTAGCGCCAGCCGAACCAGCCGCCGACACCCAGGATGCCGATCAGGAACAGTCCGATGACCAGCACCAGGACGATGGGGAATCCCTTCCTGGCGGCGGGAGCTGCGGCCGGCGCAGTCGGCGGCGCGGCGTAGGCTGATTGTCCCGTGACCGGTGCCGCGGGGGGCGGAGCGTAAGAGGCGCCCCCCGCCACAGCCTGGCCGATGGCGGGTGCGGCCGGGGGCGGCGTCATGACGGTTTGCCCAATCGCCGGTCCCGGCGGGACGGTGCCCGGCGGGACGGTGCCCGGCGGGACGGTCCCGGCCGAGACGGGTACCGCCGTGACTCCCGGCGCCCAGGTGCCGGGCGAAGTTTCCGACCACTTGCAGTTGGGGCAGGACTTGGCGTCGTCCGGCAACTGGGTGTTGCAGCGCGGGCAGAACGTGCCGGTGAGGCGGTACCCGCATTCGTCGCACTGGCCGGCGCCCTTCTTCAGTGTGGCGTAGCAGTTGGGGCAGACGCCCGATGTTTCGAATATTTTGGAGATATCGTCCTTGACGCCGCCGGCTGGAGCGGCGGCAGGGGCGGCGGAAGGGGCAGGGGAGTCGGCCGGCGTGGCGCGGGTCATCATTTCGGTGGCCTGGTCCGGCGCGGCCTTCACTCCCGCCGGGATCACCATCTCGGTCTTTTCGCCGTCCGCTGGCGTCGTCGCCCCCGCGGCGGCGGAGGCCGTGACGGTTTTAGCGTCTGGCGACACGGCCGGCCCGGTTGCGGGAACCGGCTGGCCGCACGATGTGCAAAATCGCGTGCCGGACGGAAGATCGGCCTTACACGAAGGACACTGGGTCATGGCGATCCCCTCACTCAGAGTTGGCCCTAATCTACCATAAAAGAGGGGAGGCCGCCACAGGCAAAGCGGCCGTCTATTCGTACCGGAGCGCTTCGATGGGGTCGAGCCGGGCCGCGCGGGTGGCGGGCCAGACGCCGAAGACCAGGCCGATGAGCACGGACAGTGAAAACGCCGCGCTCACCGCCCAGAGGGGGATGCTGGTGGGCAGATCGGGCGCCAGCAGCGAGATCAGCAGGCCGATGCCGGCGGCGAACGCGATGCCGATGACACCGCCGATGCCGGTGAGCGTCATGGCCTCGATGAGGAACTGCACGGTGATGTCGCGATTGCGCGCTCCGAGCGCCTTGCGGACGCCGATCTCGCGGGTGCGCTCTCGCACCGACACGAGCATGATGTTCATCACCCCGATGCCGCCCACGAGGAGGCCGACGCCGGAGATGGCGATGGTGATGATGCCGATGCCCGCCACCACCTGATCGAACTGCTCGATGATCGAATCGGCGGTGGACAGTGAAAAATCGTTGTCGTCGTCGGCCTTGAGCCGCCGCTCCACCCGCAGGACCTGCTCCACCTGGTCCATGGCTTGGGCGAGCTGGCCCGAACGCGACTGGATGATCAGGAACAGCCAGTCGTCCTGGGGCGACAGCTTCTTGAAGGTGAGCAAGGGGATGCTCACGGTCTTGTCTTCCTGGTTCTCGCCCAGGAACGTGGACTTGCGCTTCTGCAGCACCCCCACCACCTGGAACCGTTTCCCCGCGACCAGGATGTCCTTGCCGATGGGTTGGATGTTGGGGAAGAGCGCCTCGTACACGGCGTGGCCGATCACGCAGTTGAACTGCCGGTGCAGGTTGTCGGTTTCCGTGAGAAACCGCCCCATGGCCAGTTCGTGATGGGCGATTTCGTGGTTGTTGGGCGTGATGCCTTCAATGCTGCCCTCGTAGAAGGATTCGCCCTGGTACTTGATGCTCCGGTCGGTGAGCCGCACCGGGAACAGCTGGCAGCCCACGTCCTGGACTGCGTCGCAGCGGTCCTTGATGGCCCGGACGTGCTCCATGTTCAGGGGCTTGCGTTCCATCTCCTTGCGGGGACGGCGGCCGATCTGGACGCCCGTGTTCAGATGGAAGGCGTAGATGTTGGTGGTGCCGAACTCTTCGATCATGCTCACGATTCGGCCGCGCAGGCCGGTCAGGATCGAGGCCACCAGGATCACCGTGATGACGCCGATGAGGACGCCCAGCACCGTGAGGAACGAGCGAAACTTGTGCGACAGGATGGTGTCGAACGCCTGGAGAAAGTTTTCGAACCAGATGCGACGTTTTTCGGCGGCGGTCACGGTGATCGACTCCTTTAGGTCTCAAAGGACAGCGCCCGGATCGGATCCAGCCGGGCGGCTTTGAACGCCGGGTACATCCCGGCCAGAATGCCCACCCCGCCCGAGACGGCCAAGGCGAGGATGATGTAACCCACGGTAATGGTCAGGGTGAAGTCCGACACGGCCTCGATGACGTAGCACGCGGTGTACGACAGCATGATCCCCAGCAGGCCGCCAGCGATGCCGAGGATGGCCGATTCCAGCAGGAACTGCAGCAGCAGGTCGCGGCGCCGGGCGCCGATCGCCTTGCGGATGCCGATTTCGCGGGTCCGCTCGGTCACCGACATCAGCATGATGTTCATGATCACGATGCCGCCCACCAGCAACGCGATCGCGGTGATGGGCGTGACCACAGTGGCGATGGCGCCGGTGAACTGGCCCACCGACTGGTTGATATCCTCAGTGGACAGGATGTCGAAGTCGTCGGGTTGCGATGGCCGCAGGTGGTGCTTGGCGCGCAGCAGGGTCCGGACTTCGTCCTGGGCGGCCTCGAACGCGGGACCGGGGGCGGTCCGGACACGGATCTCCCAGCCGCGGCGGACGTCGAACACCTTGGCGTAGGCGGTCGCCGGGATGTAGATCTCGTTGTCGAGGTTCTGGCCCAGGAACGAACCCCGTCGGGCCTGCACGCCGACGACGCGGTAGTCCCGGCCGGCGATCTTCACGTTCCGCCCGATCGGATCCTCGGTGGGAAACAACTCGGTCTTGACGCCCCAGCCGATCACGCAGACGGGCAGGGAGCGGGCGAATTCAAATTCCTGGAAGAAGCGGCCGCTGTGGATGTTGATGTTGGATATTCGGGGAATGTTGGCGGTGCAACCGGTGATCGTCGTGTCCAGCACTTCGTGGTTCTTGTAGTGGACATCCCGGCGGGTGGGTCGCTCGATGGACACCTCGTCGGCGAATTGCGAGCGGCTGCGGATGTACTCGTAGTCGTCCCAGCGCAGGTCCCGGTGGGTGCGCAGGCGCTTCTCGTACTCCTCCCGGCTCAGGTTCACCGCGGCGATGCGGGCGACCACGAACGTGTTGCTCCCCAACATGTTGGTGACGTTTTCGGTCACGTACGTCTCCAGGCCGCTGATGAAGGCGCCGACGATCATGACCGAAGCGACCCCGATGATGACCCCGAGCAGGGTGAGGAGGGAGCGCAGCTTGTGCGCCGCCACCGATTCGGTGGCCATGCGCAGCGCTTCCAACAGGACCGGCCAGCCGCTGAGCGTGTGGGCGGGTGTGGAGTCAGCGTTTTCAGTCAGAGCGGGCACTTCGGCGATCGCGGACATGGGGACCTCGGTCACAAGCGTTCGTATGCTTTACGAGTTGTTTGGTGAAAATGTTCCGCGATACCAGTTAATGTGACGCCGGGGGCGATTTCAGCCGGCGCAGGCCTGGTAACGGATTTGGATCTGTTCCAACACCGCCGCCCCCGTCTCCACGGACAGGCCGCCCAATTGGGCGAAGTCCGGTCGCCCGCCTCCCTTGGCGCCGAACGCCGCGCGCAGCTCAGCCACCAGCGCCTGCATGTCGGCCCCCAGGTCGGGGGTGCGGCCGACGAATACGGTTCCGGACGGCGCCGAGAGGACGGCCGCCAGGGTCCGGTGGTCGCCGGCGATGAGCTTCTGGCAGAGCGCCCGGGCGGCGTCGGCCGGTTCGTCGAGGGTGAGGATCACGCGGCTGATGCCGTCGCCGCCCCGGTGCCGCTCCCGGAGGGCCGGGGCGCGCTCGGCCTGCAGCTCGGCCTTGAGCTTGCCGGTTTCCCGTTCCGCCGCCTTGACGGTCTGGAGCAGCTTGTCCAGCTTGGCCGGCAGCTCGGGGATGCCGGTGGTCGCCATGGCGGACAGGGCGCTGAGAATCGCCTGGTTGTCCTGGCAGGCCCGGAGCGCCCGGCCGCCGCACAGAAAATAGACCCGGGTCTTGTCGCCGAATCGCTCGGTGCGGACGACGGTGATGATGCCCACCTGGCCGGTGCGGGCCACGTGGGTGCCGCCGCAGGCGGAGCGGTCGAAGTCGGCCACGCCGATCACCCGGACCTCCCCCTCGCGGCGGGTGGGCTTGCGCAGGCCCAGGGCGCCGGTCTCGGCGGCGTCGTGGTAGGAGGTCACCACCGGCCGGTCTTCCCAGACGACGGCGTTGGCCAGGCGGAGGACTTCGGCCACCTGGCGGTCGTCGAGCCGGTCGGTGGCCAGGTCGATGGTGCTGACGTCCGCGCTCATGTGAAAGCCCACCGTGCCCAGTTGGTAAAGCCGTACGAACGCCTCCGACAGGATGTGCTGGCCGGTGTGCTGCTGCATGTGGTCGAAGCGGCGCGCCGCGTCCACCTCGCCCCGGACCCGCGGTCCTTCGGGCGCCTGAGCCAGCAGGTGGTAGATGTCGCCGGCGTCGTCTTCGCCCACCTCGATCACCGGCTGCCCGGCCAGGGTGCCGGTGTCGGCCGTCTGGCCGCCCGTCCCCGGGTAGAACGCCGTCTGGTCGAGGTAGACGCGGACGCCGCCCGCCGCCGGCTCGCACCGGAGCACGTCGGCTTCGAATTCGCAGCGGGTGGCTTCCTGGTAGTACAGTCGTTCGGTCATGGGGCACTCCGGCGTTGATGGTTTCGTTTTTCCTCGGCCGCCAGGCGGTGCGCCAGGCGGATGGGTTCCGGCACCCGGAAGCGTGTCGCGGTGGCCAGCACGAGTGCCGTCGCGTCGGCGACGGTGACGCGGTGGCCGGGTGAGATATAAAGCGGCCGGACGTTGCGGCGGGTCCTGAGCACGGCTCCCACCACTCTTCCCTGGTAGCACAGCTCCGCCTGACCGCCGCGGTCGGCGTGCGGCTCGGCGTGCTCGCCCACCAGCCGGCTCTTGGCGCAGCCGATGGACGGGCGGTCCAGCAGCACGCCCAGGTGGGCGGCCAGGCCGAAGGCGCGGGGGTGGGCGATGCCCTGGCCGTCGCAGATGAACAGGTCCGGCAGCTCCCCCAGGCGCTCCAGGCAGTCCAGCAGCGCGGGAATTTCGCGAAAAGAAAGCAGGCCGGGCACGTAGGGGAAATCCACGGGCCGGGTCACCGCGGCGGCGGTCACGGGCGCCAGCGTCGCGGCGTCCACGATGACGACGGCGGCGTGCGCCAGGCCCGCCCGCGGGTCGAAGGCGAGGTCGGTTCCGGCGATGGTCCGCGGGGGCGCCGCCAGGGGCTCCAGGCGCACCCGGCCGGCCAGCTCCCGCTGGAGGGCCGCGGCCGCGCGCGCGTCGGGAACCGTGGGCAAGTGGGGCAGAACGAAACGGGCCATCTCAGCGCAGCAGCTCCTTCATCAGTTTCTTGTAGTTTTCGACGCCCGGCTGGTCGAAGGCGTTCACGTCGAGCAGCTCGCCCTCGAACGCGGTGGCCAGCTCGAAGAAGAGGAACAGCTGGCCCAGCGTGTACGGCGACAGCCGCGGGATGGCGATGGAGCAGCTCGGCCGGCCGTCGGCGGCCAGCGCCTCCTCGTTGGCCACCCGCGCCGCCCGCAGCAGCCGGCCGAAGCTCCGGCCGGCGACAAAGGCCAGTTCCCGCGTCCACGGGCCCTCGCTGGACAGGGTGATCTCGTCGGCGCCGAAGTCCTCGACGGCGATGGTGGTGACCAGCTTGTTCTTTTTGCCGCCCTGGTGCTGCTGCGTCTGGGCGTGCATGTCGGACGTCCCGACGGCGGCGATGGGCGTGCGTCCCTCGTGGACCGTCTCGCCGCGGCGGTTCTTCTCCTTGCCGAGGCTTTCGGCCAGGAGCTGGACGTACCAGAGGGCGAACGACTTAAGCCGGTCGCTGTACGGCATGAGCACCGCCTCGTGGATGCCCGAGCCCCGGTAGAGTTCGTGGCAGAGGGCGGCGTAGAGGCAGGGAGGATTCCGGTGCAGGTCTCGGTTTTCGGCCGCCTCTACCATGGTCCGGGCCCCCGCCAGCAGCTCCGGGATGGCGATGCCGGCGGCAGCGGCGATGAGCAGGCCCACGTCGGTAAGCACCGAGAAGCGTCCGCCCACGCCGGGCGGCACTTCGAAGCGCGGGAACCGTTCCTGCCGGGCGATCTGCAGCAGGACGCCGCGCTCCGGATCGGTCACCGCGGTGAAGTGCCGGCTCGGGTCGAGGCCGGCGGCGCGGCAGCGGTTGTAGAAATGGAGGAACGCGGCCATGGTCTCGGTGGTGGTGCCCGACTTGGAGATCACCACGAACATGGTCCGCTCCAGGTCCAGGATCTTGTCCAGGTCGCGGATCGACTGGGGGTCCGCGTTGTTGCCGGAGAAAAAAATCCGCGGCGCGGCGCCCGGGCTCGCCAGGGAGTTCCAGAGCGGCGACAGCAGGGCGTCGGCCAGCACCTGGTTGCCCAGGTACGAGCCGCCGATGCCGAGCGACACCACGGCGCGGCAGCGGGAGCGGACGTCGGCGCCCCATTCGGCGATGGCGCGCAGCCGGTCGGGAGCGTCCTGTTCCTGGTAGGCCAGGCGGGTGAAGTACACCTTCTCGTCGTGTCCGCGGACGTCGCCGCTGCGGCGCATGACCGCCAGCGCGTCCAGGGCCGCGTCGATTTCCGGCCGCTCGGCGAGAGCGTCCGCCGCCAGGCCCAGCGGACCGATCTTGTCGCGCATCACGTTGGCGTAGTTCAGGCAGAACCCGTCCGGCAGTTCAACGCGGTAATCCATGGGACCTCCGGGTGATCGGACTTCGGACATCGGAATTCGGACATCGGGACTTGGACCTCGGACCTTTGTTCTGAGACCTGGGCAATGGGGTCCATCGAATCTTTTGTGCCCTCTGCGTCCTCAGCGGTGAATTTCTTCTTCGATTCACCCCGGTTACAGGATGTCGGCGAAGCTGTGCTGGTTCCGCGTGAAGAACAGGTAGCCCGTGGCGCACACGGCCAGCGCGAAGAGCGTGAAGATGCCGAGCCCGCCCAGGTCCGGCATGCAGCCGTCGAGAAACATGTCCCGATAACCTTCGATCAGGTGCGTCATGGGATTGAGATAGGCGTACCGCTGGAACGATTCGGGAATGAAATCCACCGAGTAGAAGATGGGGGTCAGGTACATCCAGATGATCAGGAACTGGTTGATCACCTGGGCCATGTCGCGAACAAAGACGTTCAGGGCGGCGCCCCACCAGCAACACCCCAGGGTAAGGAGCAATTGCGCGCCCACATACAGGGGCAGGAAGGCCAGGTACGGAGTGGGGGGCATGCCGGCCATTATCGCGGCGCCCAGCAGAATGGCGAAGCCGATGAGCAGATTCACCGCGTGGGAAAAAACCAGGTACATGGGCAGGATTTTCGACGGGAACATCACCTTCTTGATCAGGTTGGCGTTGTCGATGAGCACGCCGGTGGAGCGGCCGACGGCCTCGCTGAAGGCCATCCACGGCACCATGCCGCAGAAGATGTAGAGTGCCGCGTGCACCAGCCCCTCTTGCGCCCCGAAGCGGACCCGGAAGATGACCGAAAAGACGAAGGTATAGATGCCGAGCAGGATGAGCGGATTGAGCACCGACCAGTAGAAGCCGATGACGGAGCCGACGTAGCGCTCCTTCAGGTCCTTGCGCACGTAGCTCAGCAGCAGGTCCCGCTGGTTGTAGTAGTAGCGGATCTTCTGGATCATCGAGGGGCGCTGGGTCATGAATCGTGCCTCCGGTCCGTGGGGCCGCGGCGCTCGCCGGGCGGCGGGATCAGGCGCGGCCCGCGGGGCCGTACCGCTTCAGGACGTCGTCCCAGCGGCCGGTCTCCCGGAGCAGCCACTCCACGATCTCGCGGATCGCGCCGGTGCCGCCGGGCGAATCGGTCAGCCAGTCGGCGGCGCGCCGGACGTCCTCGGGGGCGTTGGGCACCGCGACGGCGGCGCCCGCCAGGGCCATGGGCGCCAGGTCGGGCAGGTCGTCGCCGGCGTAGACGGTCTCGCCGGGCGGCACGCCCATTTCCTGGCACAGCTTCAGGAAGTCGGGCCCTTTGTCCGCGCTGTTCTGGATGACCCGTTCGACTCCCAGGGCGGACGCCCGCAGGGCCACCACCGGGCTGGATCGCCCCGACAGGACGGCGATCCGCAGGCCGGCCTCCGTCGCCAGCCGGACGGCCAGGCCGTCGTAGGCGGAGAACCGCTTGCACTCGATGCCCCGGTCATCCAGATAGATGCTGCCGTCGGTCCAGACGCCGTCCATATCCGTCACCACGAGGCGGATCCGGGACAGGTCGCAGGGCTTTGGGGAAACGCGGCGCACGGCGGACCTCCGGTGTCAGAAGAGTTCGGTCTCCCACAGGTCGTGCAGATGGATGGCGCCGGCCAGCACGCCGAGGTCATCGGTGATGAACAAACTGGTGATCTTGTTTTCCTCCATCACCGCCAGCGCGAGGGTGGCCAGCGCGTCGGCGTCGATGGTCTTGGGCGACCGGCTCAAACAGTCGCCGGCGGTCAAGTCGAGCAGCGCCGGGCCGTGCCGCTCGAGCAGCCGGCGCAGGTCGCCGTCGGAGATGGCGCCGATGAGGCGGCGTTCGGCGTCCACGACCGCGGTGATGCCCATCCGGCCGGCCGACATGATGTACACGACGTCCTTCATGCTCACGCCGGCTTCGACCTGGGGGACGGCGTCGCCGGCGCGCATCAGGTCGCGGATGCGGCGTAGCCGCTTGCCGATCTTGCCGCCCGGATGGAGCTGGGCAAAGTCTTCCATCCGGAAACCCTTGCGGATGCTGAGAGCCACGGCCAGGGCGTCGCCGAGGGCCAGGGCGGCGGTGGTGCTGGCCGTGGGCGCCAGGCCGAGGTGGCACGCCTCCTGGTGCAGGCCGATGTCCAGGCAGCACGGGGTGCTGCGGCCCAGAGTGGAGTCGGGCCGGCCGGTCAGCACAATGAGCGGGATCTGCAGGCGCTGGATGAACTCGAGGAGCCGGACGAGTTCCGACGTTTCGCCGCTGTTGGACAGGGCGACCACCACATCGCCGCGGGCCAGCATGCCCAAATCGCCGTGGATCGCCTCGGCGGGGTGCAGGAACAGCGACGGCGAGCCGGTGCTGGCGAACGTGGCGGCCAGCTTGTGGGCGATGATGCCGGACTTGCCCATGCCGGTGGTGACGATCCGGCCGCGACACCCTTCCAGCATGTTGAGCGCCAGCTCGAACCGCTGATCCAGCTTGTCGAGCAGGGCGAGGATGGCCTCGGCCTCGATGCGGAGGACTTTGCGGGCGACGTCCATGCTCATGACTGCGCTCCATGGGCGACGCGATGGATATCCAGGAGGCGGCGAACGAACGCTTCAAATTCATGGATGGGGAAGGCGTTGGGCCCGTCGCACAGGGCGTGGGCGGGATCGTCGTGCACCTCGAAGAACAGGCCGTCCGCGCCGCAGGCGACCGCCGCCCGGGCCAGCGGCTGGATGTATTCGGCCTCGCCGCCGGAGGCGCACCCGGCGCCGCCCGGGAGCTGGACGGAGTGGGTGGCGTCGAACACCACCGGGCAACCCAGCCGGCGCATGATGGCCAGGGAGCGGAAGTCCACGACGAGGTTGTTGTAGCCGAAGGTGAAGCCACGCTCGGTGAGAAGGATCCGGTCGTTGCCGGTGGAGCGGATCTTGTCCACCACGTTGGCCATGTCCCACGGGGCGAGGAACTGGCCCTTCTTGACGTTCACCACGCGGCCCGCGGCGCCCACCGCCAGCAGCAGGTCGGTCTGGCGCGACAGGAAGGCGGGCACCTGGAGGATGTCCGCCACTTCGGCGGCCGCGGCCACCTGGCCGCAATCGTGGACGTCGGTCAGGATGGGCAGATCGAATTCCCGCCGGATCCGGGCCAGGATGCGCAGCCCGTCGGCGGGGCCGGGCCCGCGGAACGAGCGGACCGAGCTGCGGTTGGCCTTGTCGTAGGACGCCTTGAAGATGAAGGCGCGGCCGAGGCGCCGGAAGATGTCCCGCAGCATCCCGGCCAGGCGCACGGCGTGGTCCTCGCTCTCGATGACGCAGGGACCGGCGATGAAAAAGGGCTCGCCCCCGCCCAGGGTGATGTCACCCAGCTGCACGGTGCTCATTCGCGGCCTCCGTCGCGCTTGCGGTCACGAGCCGCCCGGATGAAATCGCAGAACAGCGGGTGCGGCTCCAGCGGCCGGGACTTGAATTCGGGATGGAACTGGCAGCCCAGGAACCAGGGATGGCCGGGCAGTTCGATGATCTCGACGAACTTCTCGTCGGGGCTCAGGCCCGACACCGCCAGGCCGTGCTTGACCAGGAGCCCCTCGTAGCTGCGGTTGAATTCATAGCGGTGCCGGTGGCGCTCGCTGATCTCGTCGGCGCGGTAAACCGTCCAGGCCAGGCTCTCCGGCTTGAGGCGGCAACTGTACGCTCCCAGGCGCATGTTGCCGCCCATTTCCTCGACGCCCAGCAGGTCGTGCAGCTTGACGAAGATCTTGTAGGGCGTGGCCGCGTCGAACTCGGTGCTGTTGGCGTCGGCCAGCCCGCAGGCGTTGCGGGCGTACTCGATGGTGGCGCACTGCATCCCGAGGCAGATGCCGAAGAACGGCACGTCGTGCGTGCGGGCGTAGTGGATGGCGTGGATCTTCCCCTCGATGCCCCGGATGCCGAAGCCGCCGGGGACGAGCACGGCGTCGTAAGGGGCCAGCGTCGTTTCGGCGCTGTCGGCGGTGATGTTTTCGGATTCGATCCAGTGCAGCTCCACCCGCACGCCGTTGGCCACGCCGCCGTGGATCAGCGCCTCGTTGAGACTCTTGTAGGAGTCGATCAGGCCCACGTACTTGCCCACCATGGCCACGGAGACCGTCTCCGACAGGTTGTCCATCCGCCGGAGCATGTCCGTCCACCGCGACAGGTCGGCGGTCGGCACGGGCAGGTCGAGCTTCAGGGCGATCCGCCGGAGGATCCCCTCCGCGTGGTAGGCCAGCGGCACCTGGTAGATGTTGCGGACATCGGCCGCGGTGATCACGTCGTCGGCGGCCACGTTGCAGAAGAGGGCGATCTTGGCTTTGATGTCGTCGGGCAGTTGGCGGTCGGTGCGGCAGAGGATCAGGTCGGGCTGGATGCCGATCTCGCGCAGGTCCTTGACGCTGTGCTGGGTGGGCTTGGTCTTGAGCTCGCCGGCCGTGCCCATGAACGGAACCAGGGTGACGTGGACGAACAGGGTGTTCTCCCGGCCCAGGTCGTTGCGGAGCTGCCGGATCGACTCGAGGAAGGGAAGGCTCTCGATGTCGCCCACCGTCCCGCCGATTTCCACGATCACGAAATCGGTTTCGCGGCTCACCTTCAGGATGCCCTGCTTGATCTCGTCGGTGATGTGCGGGATGACCTGGACGGTCTTGCCGAGGTAATCCCCCCGCCGCTCCTTCTGAATCACCGACAGGTAGATCTTGCCCGTGGTCAGGTTGCTGTCGCGGGTGAGCCGGGCGGAGGTGAAGCGCTCGTAGTGGCCGAGATCGAGATCGGTCTCGGCCCCGTCGTCGGTCACGAAGACCTCGCCGTGCTGGAAGGGGCTCATGGTGCCCGGGTCCACGTTCAAATATGGATCCAGCTTGCTGTTGGTCACGCGATAGCCGCTGGCCTCGAGGAGGCTGCCGATGGATGCGGCCGAGATGCCTTTCCCCAGAGAAGAAAGCACGCCGCCGGTGACGAAAATGAACTTGGGTCCCTGCATGAATCCTCCCATGCGACGTTCTTGCAGCCGCAGGATCGGGTTTGGTACAGCCGGTCGGAGTTCGGCCGGTCAACGGACCGGCCGCGGCGCACACGCCATTATAGTCATGTCATCCGTCTTGTTAAAGGGAAGAGTGGCGAAACCGGAGGGCGGTTGGGCGACGGGCCCGTCGCGGTGCCGCGGGAAATGCCGGCCCTGCGCCGCCTGCCGCCGTCCCCAAAGAAAAACGGCCGAAAACGGCCGTTCGCGATCTTGGTTGCGGGGGCAGGATTTGAACCTGCGACCTACGGGTTATGAGCCCGTCGAGCTACCGGACTGCTCCACCCCGCTATAAGAGCGTTATTCTAGCGGATGGAGGGAACAGGGTCAAGTCTTTTCTCTCGGAAGCGGTCCGGCAGCCGCGGTCAGCGGCGCAGCATGCCCCGTTCCCGGAACACCGACTTGGCCCGGACGGTGATGTCGGTGCTCAGGCGTTTCTCGTGGCGATGGTCATAGACGTAGCACTTGACCTTGAGCCGCATGAACGGGCAGTCCTGCCAGCCGTCCTCCACGTTGACCACGACCGGCTTGGCGAGCAACAGGTAAGGCGAGCTGTAGGCGGCCTCCCGGGCGATCGCCACCGCGGCGACGGGATCGGCGTCGGCCGGCAGGTACAGTTCGGTGACCACCTGGCAGGCGGGGACGCCCGAGTTCGCGTTCCAGGCCTGGCCCGTCAGGATTTCGCTGTTGGGGATGGTCACCCGCGTGTCGTCCGGAGTGGTCAGTTTCGTGCTCAGCAGCCCGATGTGGTCGATCTCGCCGTAGGCGTCGCCGATCGTCACGCGGTCGCCCAGCTGATAGGGCCGCTCGATGAGGATGATCACCCCGCCGATGAGGTTCTTGACCAGATCCTGGGCGCCGAGGCCGAGGGCGATGCCCACCGAGGCGATGATCGCGATGAACGTTTCCCGGCTGGGCGCCAGGATCTGGGAGATCAGCAGGAACGCGGCGATCCAGACCACGAAACGGCAGATGGTCGCCACGAGGTTGAAGAAGAAGCGCGCCCGGGGCGCCTTTCGTCCCAGCGTGTTGGCCAGGGCCACCAGCCCGCGGATCAGCAGCAGGCTGACCATCACGATCAGCAGGACCAGCAGGACCTGACCCAGGGTGGTGCGTTCGAGAAACTGGATCGGATCCTGGGCCTTCATGAGGACGGGCCAAATGGCCGGCGACCAGATGATCGTGTTCATGAGGCGATCTCCGGGGGCCGGGATATCATGACGCTGCGGCGCGGTCGGATCGATCCGGGATCGTGTCGGTTCAGCGGCATGGTCAGATCAAGCCTCGGCGATAAACGGCTTCGTACACCAGCTTCATGGCTTCCGGCCGAATCCGATATCCCGGATGGGCCGGATCCGGTTCGATGATCTCACGGGCGGTCAGTTCGTCCAGCAGCGCGCGGCTGGTGGAAAGGTCCGTCTGAAACACTTCGGCGTGCTCCTCGACGGCCAGGCTGCCGTGCTGCGTAATGGCGACGAGGGTGAACAATTCGGCGGGCGCCAGGTCTTCGATCACCGGGGTCAGGTCCGGCAGCTCGAACGGACGCAGCGTCAGCACGCCCGCCTGGATCCGGTCGATCTGTCCCAGCCAGATGTCGATGGCCGCGCGGAACAAACCGCCCGACGCGGTGGCCAGCGCGTCGAAAAAGACCGATTCCGGATCGGTGCGGCGTCCGATGACCTGCCGGGTCTGCCGTACCAGGCGCCGCTGCGCTGCCGGCGGGGGATACTCGATCCGCAGGGCCGAATAGTAGTGGCGGGCCATGATCGCCTCCCGCAGCACGGCGGCGCTCACCACGCCGATGCGCAGCCGGTGGGAAAACACGGCCTCCAGACCCACCGCCGCTCGAAGCAGGTTGAACGCGCTCCAGTTGATGGCGACGATCCACAGCGTGTTCCGGCTGGTCGCGGAGATCAGGCGCATCAGCGCCCGGATGGCCTCGTAGCGGCCCACCTGGCGGAGGAAGGTGCGCTCCAGTTCCTCAAGCACGATCACCCGCCGGCCGGCGCCCAGCCATTCCTCGAGTCGGTCCGGGTCATCGAGCGCGGCCAGACGGGCCAGGTACGCGTGCAGTTGACCGGCGTCCAGAATCCGCTCCTTGAACTCGGCGCGCAGCACGGTCACGTCGCTGAATGACTTTCGGAGGATGCAGTTGATCAGGCTGGTCTTGCCGCTGCCGCGCGCGCCCACGACCAGCCAGGAGGTGGGGTGGCCGGCGTCCCAGGCCTGGCGGGCTTCGTGCAGGGCGGCCAGTTCGTGGTCCCGCCCCTGCAAAAAACGGGGATCTTCCACCGGTACCTGGCGGAACAGGCGGTGGTACAGGGCGGACGAATCGACAATGTCGCTTTCGGCCGTGAAGGTCGCCGGCAACCGGGGGCGCCGGGTGACGCCGCTGGTGTACAATTCGCCCGATGTCTTCCAGCCGATGATTCGGAGCAGATGCGTCAATTCCTTCTCGGTGGCGGCGATGGTCACGCCGAACAACCGCTGCAGACCACGCCGGGAGTGCTCGCCGACAATTGTCAGGCAGCGCGCGAGTCCGTATTCCGAGGCGCTGGCCAGAAGTCCCAGCCGCCGCATCGCCAGCAACTGGCGCATCGCCGTGAACTGAGCCGCCAGCGCGGCCGGCAGGTCGCGGTCGCTCTCCGATTTCCAGGCGCCGATCTCCCGCCGCTGGTTGGCCAGCAGGGAGACCGCGTTGTCGCTGGCTTCCTGACGCACCCGCAAGTCCATGGCTGTGCTGCCGTCCGCCGCGGCGAACTGGATAACTTCGCGCGCCCGCTCGAGCACTGTCACCACAGTCGAATGCCGTTCGCCGACACGGGCCAGAATGACGTCGAGCCGCTCGCGGGACTGCCGCCGGAACGCCTCCTGGGCCACCTGGCGGGGCGAGATTGTGTCCGCCGAACGGGGGGGCACCGGACTGTCGAGCCGCCAGTTCTGGCGGGCTGTCTGCTTGGGCAATCCGTCGAGTGACGCGAGAAAGAATCTCTCAAAATCAGCCAGACGGCTGGCGGCGGGCACCAGGCGGAACTCCGGCCACGGCGGCGCCCCGTCGCCACCGGTGGTGACGGGGGTGGCGAGCCATTCCAGCAGCCGGTCGATCACATCTTGCAATTCATCGAATTCCGCATGGATGGATGCCTGCAACTGTTCCGCGTGTCCGGTCAGGCGCGATTCGAAGCGCTCCAACTGGATCTCCAGGATATTGACGTCAGTGACCGCCTGCTCCTGCTTCCACCAATGCTCCCGCCACTGCTGACCGCTCGACTCCCAATTCAGGTCCCGCGGCGGTGGCGGCTTCAGGGCATCGCGGATCACGCCCCGGGCGAAACGGTGCCGGACGGCGCGGTGAAAGCGGGGCCGGTCCATGAGCACGCCGGCGACGGCCTGCATCGTCGCGGTGATGTCCCGTTCGGATTCCCGGGTGCGGGCGGTGATGCGTTTCGGACTCAGCGGCCGGTCGATTTCCTGGTGGTCCAGCACGGCCCGGTTGACCAGCCAGGCCCGGCCGGCGTACCGCTGGGCCGTGAGCAAGGCCAGGAGGAACTTGCCGATGACCGGGAACCAGACCGGGCGGGCGGGGGCGATCCCGCCCATGATGGCCGAACGCAGCGGAACGATGACGGGTCGGCGCCGCCAGCGGAGTCGCAGACGCTGATGCCACGCACAGCCGGCATCCAGGAGCGCGGCCAGCATGTCCGTGCCCGGGACGGTGATTTGGTCCGGCAGAAGCAGGGCCAGGTCGGCCAGCCCCTGCTCGAATTTCTGCCACGCCAGCAGGGCCCGCGGATAGGCGTTCAGGCTCTTGAGCCGCGCCAGCGGTTCTTGGAGCTGTTCGCGGGCCAGCCGGCGGCGCGTTTCTGCGAATGCGGCGATGCCGGCGGATTTATCCGGCGGCGGCTGGTCTGGGCGAGGCTGGTGGGCGTCCAGGACCTGCCGGCAGTCGTTCCAGCACTCCTCCAGATCGTTCAGCAGGCGCTCGACGCACGCGTTGACGCCGGTTTGAAACCGGTCCCACTGAATTTGGAATTCCGAAGGGTCGCTCATGCCGTCCGTGCCTCGATTGTTCGACGATTGAATATCGCCTGATTATAACAAAGGACGGGAAATACTGAAAGATGCGGCGTTGGCGGATGATCCGGTCGGGGATTTCGCCGGATCTGAAAAAGGCGGCCGGGCGCTACGCCCGGCCGGCGGGTTGGAGGAGTGGCGGCGGGACAATCAGCGGGGACGTTCGGGGCAGAAGGCGTCGGTTTCAAAACCGCGGGCCTGCTCCCGGCGCTGCAGGGGATCCGTTGGCCGGGGCAGGACCCCCAGGCGCACGAGGGCGTCGCGGTATTCGTACCGGATGTTGATCTGCTGGCAGGGTTGTGACTCCAGGTCCATCTTGACCCGGGTCACGCGATGGTCGGTGGAGCGGCCCATGCCCGTGGCGGCCGACTCTTGGGACAAGTCCGCCTGGCTTTTCGCCTCGCCGGACGCCGAGCTTTCCGCCCGGTCCATCCGCTTGGCCGGGCAGGGGGCGCCAGGGGCGGGCAGGCCGCCCAGAATCTCGTTTTCCACCGGCCGTGCTTTTTCGCGGAATACGGCGGCGGTGATCAAGCCGAGGTTGCGCGTGTCGCCCAGCGTGGCGGCGTAGGAGCGATCCTCGGTGGTGAAGTAGAACCGTCGGGCGCGATCCTTGTTGACCTGCCATCCGGAGATCTCGACAGTCTCCCACGGATCGATCACCCATTTCATGGCCTGACGCGGACTGGTGTGGCGGGCGTCGATCGAGTTGAGGCCGTCGACGGCCAGCGCCACCGCCAGGCGGTTGCCGGAGCGATTGGTGAGGCGGATGCTGTATTCGCGGCCCGGAACCGCCTCGATGTAACATTTGCCCTGGTGCCGGTGCAGCGAGAGCGCACGGCCGCCCGTCACGACGGCCATGTCCAGCGGGCCGTCGGCGCGCACCGCCAGCGACACGCCTCCCAGCAGTCCCAGTATCAGGATGATCAAAACGTTCTGCCTCATGATTTGGACCTCCCATTCGAGTGTTCACTGGTAAGACGCGAGGCGGCGGAGCGACTTGCAGGTTTTTTTCGGCTTGGCGGGACCGGAATTGGGGACTATAATGAAATCAAAATGATCAGGCGACATCGATTTCTCTAACAATCCGGTTATGACAGCGTTGCGCCCATGAGCTACGCGTTTCCAGATTTGTTCCCGTCCCCGGCCACGCGCCGCAGGGGCGCCGATTCAGGCCCCGGTCCGGTGCGAAGGCCACCCCATCCAAACAGGAGGAGACTATGCTCAGCAAGCGAGACATCGAGCAGATCCGCGGCTTCCGCTCGCCGGATCATCCGGTGGTCTCCGTTTACCTGAACACCGACGGGAAGAGCGGGTCCAAAAAGGAGGTTGAGACCCGGCTCAAGGAAATGACTCGCCTGGCCCGCGCCCAGGCCGAGGCGGACGCGCGACGGGACTACCGCCGTGAGGCCCTGACCGAAATCCAGCGCGTCGAGAATCACATCGTGAAGAATTACAAGGAATTCAACGTCCGCGGCCTGGCTCTGTTCAGTTGTTCGGCCGCCGACTTCTGGCACGAGGTGGAGCTGCCGCGGCCCCCCCGCAACCGGTTCTTCGTGGGGGAGGCGCCCCACGTGCGGCCGCTGCACTTTCAGGAAATCGAATACCACCGCTTCTGCACCGCGCTAGTCGATAAGAGCGACGCCCGCATCTACATCATCCACAAGGGAACCATCCTGGAGTACAAACGGATCGCCGACGAGGTGCCGGCCCGCGTGCGCCGCGGCGGTTGGTCCGGCTACGACGAAAAGCGGACCACCCGCAAGCGTGACCACAAGATCAGCGAGCATTTCCACCACGTGGCCGACACCCTGTTCCAGCTCTACAAGCGCGACCAGTTCGAATGGCTGATCCTGGGGTGCAAAAACGAATTCGAGGCGGAATTCCAGGAATGGCTCCACTCATATCTGAAAGAGCGGTTGGTCGCCGAGCTGGATCTGCCGGTGGATACACCCGAACACGAGGTGCTGGAGCGCTCGGCGCGGGTGGAGAAGGGGCTGGTCTACAAGGACCACTGCCGCCAGGTGGAGCGGCTGCATCACGCCGTCGCCTCGGGCGGCCTGGCGGTGAACGGGCTCGAGGAGACCTTGCGCTACCTCAACGCCCAGGGGCTGGAGACCCTGGTGGTCGCCCGCGACTTTCAGGCGCCTGGCTCGATTTGCGGCCACTGCGGGTACCTGGGGATCCTGGACCGCGTCTGTCCGCTCTGCAACGTCAGCATGGTGGAGATCACCGATGTCGTGACCGCAGCCATCGACCGGTCGCTGGAGCACAACTGCGGCGTGCTGCAGGTTTACGAGGGCGTGGGCCTGGAGACAAGCGGACAGATCGGCGCGTTCACCCGGTTCCGTCTATAGGCGCAGGGACGCGGGGCGGACGGCGGCTTATTCAAACCCGACAATCCGGAGACTCACGCGCCCCGGCGTCCAGCCGGACGGCGCGCCGCTGGGGTGCACGATGAACCGGCGCTGCTGCCCGGGCAGGAGCGGTTCGTTGCGGAAGATCTCGAACGACTCGGTGTAAGGCGGTCCGGACGGTGAGTCGATCCGCATCTCCACGATCAGCTTGAAAACGGGCTCGGGGCCGGTGTTTTCGACCACGCCCGGGACGAACGGCGCGGCGCCGGCGTCCGGCGAAGCGGGTTCGTATCGGAGAACCAGGCCGCCGTGGCTCAGGGTGCGCGCGCCCGGGGGCGCTTCCGGCGCGACGGGGATTTCCGCCTTCCGGGACGCGCGCTGGATTTCCTCCCACGGCGACTTCAAAAACCGGCTGAAATCGAATCGCTGGAAAAAATGAGGCGCCAGCGCCAGCAGGGCGACTGCGGCGATCAGCACGATCACCGCGGCATAGCCGAGCAGGGTGCCGCAGCCCAGGCGGGAGCGTGAACCGGATACGGGACGTGCGCACATGGTGACCTCACGCGGAGAATTCGCCCAGTTGCGCCGCCATGGCCTCGGTGAAGAAGCCGGCGGCGCCGCCGGTGTGAATGAAGATGACGGTTTCGTCCGACCGCCAGCGGCCGGCCCGGATGTCGGCGACGAGCGCGGCCGCCGCCTTGCCGGTGTAGGCGGGATCCAGCAGCAGGCCTTCGGTCCGCAGGAACAGCCGCATGGCCGCGAGGCACTCGCGGCCGGGGCGGGCGTAACCCGGGCCGATCTGGCTGCGGTCCAGCTCGACGGGCAGCGACGGACAGGCGCCGCCGCGGGCTTCGGCCACCAGGGCTTCCGCACGCGGCAGCGGGCCCTCGCCGGGAATGGCGCCCACATCCACGCCGATGATCCGGCACTGTATGGGAGCCGCGAGATATCCGAGCAACAGTCCGGCCAGCGTTCCACCCGTGCCGGTCGCCGAATAGATCGCGGCGAGCGGCCGGTCCAACTCCCGGCTCTGGCAGCCGATCTCGTGCCAACAGTCCACGTAGCCGCGGATGCCGACGGTGGTGCTTCCGCCCAGCGGGATGTGGTACGGCCGGAAGCCCTCATGGGTCAGCCGGTCGCAGCAATCCCGCATGGCCCGTTCCAGATCATCCGGTTTGTAGTGGTCCACGTACCTGGGAGTGACGCCCAGCAGCCGGTGAAGCAGGATGTTGCCGCACGGGAGGCCCGGCTCCGGGCGCGACAGCACCAGGACCGTCTCCAGCCCGGCCATTCGGGCGCAGACGGCCGTCTGGACGGCATGGTTGGACTGGGCGCCGCCGCCGGTGACCACATGGGTGGCGTCAGCGCGAAGCGCATCGGCCAGCAGATACTCCAGCTTGCGGATCTTGTTTCCGCCCACGACGCGCCCGGTGAGATCGTCCCGTTTGATCAGGATCCGGGGGCCGCCGAGATGCTGGCTCAAATGCGGCGCCTCGGCGAGCGGCGTGGGTTCATGAATCAGTGGAAAACGTTCGTTGCTGCGCATGCCGCCTCGGCCGGACGGAATTGATGGCTATGTTACAATACCTCCAATCAAATGGAAAGAACCCGATGACCGCGGTGTTTTTCCCGATGGCATTCCTGCTGGGCTTTCTGGCCATGGTGGGCCAACTGGTCGTCCTGCGCGGCGGCCTGGCCGTCTTTCACGGCAACGAGCTGATGATCGCGCTGATGTTCGTCTTCTGGTTCGCCGGCATCGCCCTGGGGTCGCTGGCGTGGGGGCGGTTGCGCGGCCGTGCGGCGGGGGCGTCGCGCGCCTGGCCCGCGCTGCTGGCGGCCCTGCCCGTCGCGGGAGCCGTCCAGCTGGCGCTCCTGTACACGGTGCGGGATTGGCTCGGCGTGCCGCCCGGACTGTTTTTGGACGTCCGGCACGCCCTGCCGGCCTGCGCGCTGGGCGTCCTGCCTGTCGCCCTGCTGGTCGGCCTGGCCTTCCCCATGGCAGCGGACCGGGCGCCGGGGGCCGGGGAGGCCGGCCGGTCGCTGAGCGCCGCCGGCCGGGTGTACTGGCTGGAAGGATTCGGCAGTCTGGCCGGCGGGCTGGCGTACACCTTCTGGTGGGCCGGGCGCTGGCCGCCGGTCCGCGTGCTCGGCCTGGCCGAAGTGATCGCCCTGGTGGTCCTGGCCGCCGGGTGCACGCTCGAGCGGCGGCGCACGCGGACACCTGAATCCGCATCCCGCGACGCTCGATCGCGCTCGGGACGCGTGGCGCCGGCGCTATGGGGGGCGGCGGTCATCGCGGCGGCGGCGCTGGTGTTCGGCGCCGCCGATCGGCTGCAAGTCGTGCTGGACGGGGCCTACTGGCACACGCTGGCGCCGGGCGTCCGCCTCGTGGAGCTGCGGGAGTCCCGCTATCAGTTGCTCGCTCTGGGCGAGCGTGAGGGGCAGTTCACCCTCTACCTCAACGGCATGCAGGCGGTCTCCTTTCCCGAGCCGTTCGAAGTCAACATGCGGGCGCACTTCCTGATGAACCAGCACCGGCAGCCGGCGCAGGTACTGGTGGTGGGCCGCGGCCTGGAGGGGATGATCCAGCGGATGCTGGACTATCCGGTGCGGCGCGTGACGCTGGTCAGCCTGGATCCGGCGTATGCCGGGCTGGTGGAGCCCCGGCTGCCGCCGGCGGAGCGGCACGCCCTGGCGGATCCTCGCCTGGCCCTCGTCTCGGCGGACGCGGCCGATTTTCTCGCCGCCACGCCGGAGCGGTTCGATCTCATCGTCCTGCTCACGCCGCCGCCCGCCACGGCGGCGAACAACCGCTATTACACCCGGGAGTTTTTCGCCCGCTGTCGTTCCCGCCTGGCTGCCGGCGGCGTTCTGGCCGTTGGCCTGGACAGCGGCGAGAACGTGATCGCGGGCGACCTGGAGCGCGCGGTTGGCACCGTGTACCAGACGCTGCGGCGGGAGTTCCCGCGGGTCCTGGCCGCGCCCGGGACCCGGCTGACCTTTTTGGCCTCGGACGCGCTCGGCGCGCCCACCGTGGATCCCGCCGAGCTGGCCCGGCGCTTCGAGGGCCGCCGATTGGCCCGCAGCGACTGGTTCACGCCCCATCATTTTCGGGTCCTCCTGCCGGCGGAGCGTGTCGCCTGGCTGCGCGGTGTGCTGGCCCGGTCCGAACCGGCGTGGGAAAACACCGAGCGGCGGCCCGTGAGCCACCTGTTGAACCTGCGGGTGTGGGATCTGGCCACCGGCGGGCGTCTGCGCGGCTGGCTAGATGCCGTGGAGGCGCTGAACATCATCCGGCTGGCGGGGATCGTCCTGGCGGTTCTGCTCGTGTGGCTGGTGATCCATCGGTTCCTGACGGACCGTCGAGCCGCCGGGTGGCCGGCGGCCGCGGGTGCGGCGGTCGGCGTGTTCCTGTTCGGCTTCATGGGCATGGGGCTGGAGATCCTCCTGCTGTACCGCGTCCAGAACCTCTTTGGTTATGTCTACTCCATGCTGGGGGCGCTCGTCGGCGTGTTTATGCTGGGCCTGGCCGGCGGCGCCTGGTGGATGGACCGCCGGATGAATTGGCCCGCCGCTCGCATGGCCCGCTGGGCCTTCCTGTTGCTGCCTGGCGCGGGCATGGCGCTCTGCGTGACGGTGGCGATCGTTATCGCCGGCCGGTCGGCCGCGACCCTGGCAGGCATTGTTGTGACGATGCTGTCGGCCGGCGTGTTGACCGGCCTCTACTTCCCATTGGCGGCCCGCCTGCAAATGGAGGTCGCCGGCACACCGGCAACAGTGGCCGGACGCATCAACGCCTGCGACCACCTGGGCGCGCTGGCCGGCGCCGGCCTGACGGGACTCCTCTTCCTGCCGGCGCTCGGCGACTTGCAGACCCCTGTCTTTTTAGCGTTCCTGATGCTTTGCCTGCCGGCGTGGAGCCTGCTCGCTCGCCCGCGCGGGGGATGGCGGTGAGACGGTGGGATGCCCACAATATCTGAATCACCGCAGAGGACTCAGAGGGCACGGAGGGACCTTTTGTCATGGATCATCTGACATTTTTCATTGGGCATTGCGGAGACGGTGAGTCGGTGAATCGGTGAATCGATACAAAGATCTGGGTTCTGTGATCCAGGTCCCGGAACCCAGGTCCCAGAATCCAGGTCCGATATCCGATATCCGCGTTAAGGGAACGTGCCTCGAGCCTCTAGCCTCGAGCCTCTAGCCTCGAGCCTCTAGCCTCGAGCCTCTAGCCTCGATTACGATCACGATTACGAATTACGATCACGATTACGAGCACGATTACGAGCACGAATTCAACCCACACCACTCACCGTTCACTCCTGACTCCTATCTCCTATCTCCTATCTACTAACTAAAAAAGGGGAAAGCCTCTCGGCTTTCCCCTGGTTGGATCAAGCGGCCGGCGGTGAAACCGGCCGGTAGCTTGGAAGACGCTAGAAGATGTAACGAATACCGAACTGCATCTGCCAGCGGGACAGCAGCTGGTTAGTGTCATACCGGTTGGTGCCGGTCTTGAGGAAGGCGTACTGCGGCTTGCCCGTGGCTGCGTCGACGCCGCCGTAGCTCAGCGGGGCGTCACCGCGGTAATACACGTACTGGTACTTGCCCCAGCTGCTGTTGAGCAGGTTCAGGAAGTTCTGGATGTCCCAGGAGAACTGCAGCTTGTGGCCTTCGAGTCCGGGGATGGAGAAGTCCTGGAGCAGCCGGAAGTCGGCCCGGTGATACCACGGTTCGTAGCTGGCGTTGCGGGGGATGATCTGGCCGCGGTACTTGGACAGGCCCTCGTCGCCCTCGATGTAGGCGTTCAGGTCGGCCCAGGTGCCGCCGGTCAGGATGATTTCGTCCTCGGATGCCGGGACGTAGATCAGGTCGTTGTAGTAGCTGCCGTCCTTGTTCTCATCGTCATAGAACCGGCTGGAGTATGGCCGGCCCGAACGGCCGTTGTAGAAGAAGGTCAGGGTGGTGGGATGCTTCTTGAGCAGGTCCAGCACGTAGGACACGCCGATGCCGATGCGGTGGCGGA
>CALAMB010000417.1 GCA_937925645.1 uncultured Acidobacteriota bacterium | reverse complement strand
TGGCGTCCATCGGGTTCATCATCATGGTGGCCAGCTCCATCAGCCTGCTGTCGCCGGCCGAGCTGGCGGGCGCGCCGTCGCCCGACCGCGTGTCGCCGTACTGGCTGATCAACACCTACCTCATCCTGACCATCGCCGAGCTGTTCCTGAGCCCCATGGGGTTATCCTTCGTCTCGAAGGTGGCGCCGCCCCGGTTCCAGGGGCTCATGCAGGGCGGCTGGCTGGGCGCCACGGCGCTGGGCAACCAACTCCTGTTCGTGGGCTCGTCCATGTGGGTGGTGTTCCCGCTGTGGCAGGTATGGAGCGTGTTCGTGGTCTGCTGCCTCATCTCGGCCGCATTCATCTTCAGCATTTTGAAACGGCTGGAGGCGGCCACCTCCGGCTAGGCCGCCGGCACTCACCACAGAGTCACAGAGGACACCAGGGTTCAATCAGGCCCCGTCCGGCATCGGGCGGGGCCATTTTTTCGAGGCTAGAGACTCGAGGCTCGGGGCTCGTTTTTACTCGTTGAGGGTTGTGGGTTGAGAGTTCGTGCTCGTAATTCGTAATCGTAATCGTAGTCGCGATCGTGATCGAGACTCGTTCCCAGACGTCGGATCTCGGAGTTCGGATATCATCTCGACACTATTCGACTCAATTCCAAGTAGCCAGTAAAAAATTAGCAGTCACCAATAACCAATAGTCTCCAATTCAACGATCCGCCTCCCTGTTCACCGTTCACTGTTTACTGTTCACCATGAACTCATCCATCTTGACAATATACAAATTGTAATTATAATAATCTTGATTTGTATACACGACAAAGGGGGCGGCCATGTTCGTCGGGCGGCAACGGGAGCTGGCGCAACTGGAGACACTGTACGCCGAGGGCCAGGCGGCCCTGTTCATCCTCTACGGACGCCGCCGGGTGGGCAAGACGGAGCTGCTGCGTCATTTCTGCCGGGACAAGCCGGGGCTCTTCTTCGTGGCCACCATGGTCTCCGACGCCGAACAGCTCGCCGAGTTCTCCCGGACCGTCTGGCGGGCGACGCATCCGGACGTGCCCCCCGGCTTCACGTTTCCGTCCTGGGAAAGCGCGTTTCAAGCCCTGGCCGACCTGCCGGACCGTCCGGTGGTGGTATTGGACGAATTCACCTATCTCATGAGCGGGAACCGGTCCATCCCCTCGATCCTGCAGAAGGTCTGGGATGAGAAGCTGAACGGTCGCCCGCTCCTGCTCGTGCTCTGCGGTTCGTACATCGGCATGATGGAGACCGAGGTGCTGGGCTACCACGCGCCGCTCTACGGACGGCGGGCCGGCAACCTGCTCCTGCGGCCGCTGGAACTGAACGACGTGCCGGCGTTTTTCCCGCGCTATGCCCCCGCCCGCCAGCTGGAGGCGTGGGCGGTCCTGGGCGGGATGCCGTACTATCTATCGCTCTTCGACGATGCCCGGGACCTGTTCGCCAATATCCGGCGGCGGGTTCTCGACCCCCAGGGGATCCTGTACCACGAACCGCGGCTGCTGCTGATGGAGGAACTGCGCGAGCCCCGCAATTACTTTTCCCTGCTCCGGGCCATCGCCCACGGCCGGACCCGCCTCGGCGAAATCGACCAGGCGGCGGGGCTGGGGAATTCCCACACCACGGCGCGATACCTAGACATCCTGCAGCAGATGCGTTACGTCCGGCGCGAGGTGCCGGTCACGGAGAGCCGGCCGGAAAAGAGCAAGAAGGGACTGTACCGGATCACCGACCCGTTCCTCCGCTTCTGGTTCCGCTACGTCCACTCACACGGCGCCGCCCTCGAGATGGGCTTGGGGGATGCCATCCTGGAACAGGAGGTCCGCCCGAGCTTCGACGGATACGTGGCCGGCGCCTTCGAGGACGCGGCCCGCTTCCACGTGGCCCGGCTGGCCGGGACCGGCCGGCTCCCATTCCGGCCCGACCGCATCGGGGGGTGGTGGGACCGCGCGGCGGAGATCGACGTGCTGGCGATCAGCGACCGTGAGCGGCGGGTGCTGGCGGGGGAGTGCAAATGGTCCGCCCGACCGGTGGGAATCAACATTCTGGAGGAACTCAAGGATAAGACGCGAAGCCTCGTTTCACAGAATCCCGGGCTGCGTGTCGACTACGCCCTCTTCTCAAAGTCCGGCTTCACGCCGGCCCTCCGGGCGGCGGCCACGGCCGATGGCATCCTGCTGGCCACCGTCGAGGAGATGATGGGCGACTGAACCAACGGCGCCGCGGCGGCAGACGGGGCCGATGAGGAAATTGAGCATGCCGGCGGCGGCGGGCAGGGGGTTCGCGCCTCCGGTATCCCCTTCAGACATTAAGGGAAAAAGCATCAAAGGATCAAGGGAAAACCATTCAGTCCCGGGCACACCGAAAGCCGTAGTTGACGTGCCGACGGTCAGGATAGTCCCAGCCGCGGTTGGCGCTGCGGGTGAAGCTGCCGAAGTAGTAGTAGCCGAAGAGGTAGTCGGACCAGGCCCCCCCCCGCAACACGCGGCGTTCGCCCGACGCCGGGCCCCGTGGATCCATCACGTTGACCGATGGATACCCGCCGTACACGTCCGCGCACCACTCCCACACGTTCCCCAGCATATCGTACATCCCCCACGCGTTGGACTGCATTTTCGCCACTGGATGGGTTTGGTCTTCCGAGTTTTTCCAGTACCACGCGATGTCGTCCAGCTCTCCATACTGCTCCCCGGTCGTCCCCGCCCGGCACGCGTACTCCCACTCCGCCTCTGTGGGCAGCCGGTAATTCTTTCCCGGATCCATCGTGTTCAACTTCTCCAGAAACGCCTGCACATCGTTCCAGGATACGCTCTCCACAGGATAATTTTTGCCGTTCTGGAAGTGGGACGGGTTGTCCCCCATCACCGCCCGCCACTGCCCCTGGGTCACCTCCGTCATCTGCAGCCAGAACCCCTTCGTCAACCGCACCCGATGCTGCCCCTCGTCACTGCCCCGCCTATCCTCCGACTCAGGGGAACCCATTGTGAATTCTCCGGGGCCCAATTCCACAAAGGACATCCCGATCCCGTTGGCCTCTTTTCGCCCCGTCGGTCCGCCGGTGGGAGGATCAGACGAGACGAGAGCCCTCAACAACTGATCGAGAGTCACTCGCCGCCCATTGATTCGGGTTCGGTGCACTGAGGCGTTGGTGGGAAAGCCGTCTGGCTCATACCCTTTTACCGTAAACTCCACTGCCAGTTTTCCGGTTCGGGCCGCCCGGACTTCGACCCGCACATCGTGCCGGTACCGGGTGATGGCGTGATCTCGAGATGCCGGATTGACTTCATTTTCGTTAATCACCACATAATCTCGAGATCCCAGGTTGACTTCTTTCTCGTCGACCACAACCACCAGAACCAACTCGCCGGCGGTTGCCGCGCGCCACTCGGACGGCAATTCCATGGTCCAATCATGAAGCTCACCTGCCGGAGTGACGAGCACCAGCCGGCGGGGCCATGCGCCAGCCGGATCGTAGGCCGCGGCCCGCGGCACGCCCCGGCCCTCCCGCACCGCCGCGATCGCTTCCCGAGCAGCTTCCTGACGGGCCGCTTCCTGACGGACCGCTTCTTCCTGCCGGGCTTGTTCCTCGAGCATCCGTATTCTTTCCTCAAGCTTCTGTTCAAAGGTTTGTTCCTGGCAGGCGATCAATCCCGCGACGGCCACGAATCCAGCCAGAATCCCCAGCACTCGCATCCCCAGCCGGCGGCCGGTTCCCTGCACGACCGCCCGCTGCCCGTCGGCCTGCCGGGGCGCGGCCGCCCGCCGCCCGTCGCAGCCCTTGCCGGAGATCGCCTCGCCGCCGTGCTCACGCCTGCAAACTGGACACATCACCGGCTTCATGCCTGTCTCCTCATGAGTTCATCGGTTGGATATCCCGAACATACCCAATTTCCGAAGGAAAATCATCGAATTTCTTCCATCACCGCATCACGCCGAGGGTCGGCAGCGGCCAGCTGTATTTGTTCCGCCCGGTTCACTGGGCTTGGCGGTTCCCCCGGCCCCCGTGGCGGATCGTTGTGAGTTGAGAGTTGAGAGTTGAGAGTTGATGGTTGATGGTTGATGGTTGATCGTGGATGGGTTGAGGGTTAATCCGTCTGTCGTCTCCCGTCTCCCGTCTCCCGATTCACCCATTCACCCATTCACCGTTTCCCCACGAGGTGAAACTTCTCCTGCCGCGGCAGCACCCACTGGGTCCCCATGGCGGTCAGAGAGGCGTCCTCCTCCAGCATCATCCGCACCTCCTGGCCGTCCCACTCGGGCACC
>CALAMB010000416.1 GCA_937925645.1 uncultured Acidobacteriota bacterium | reverse complement strand
AACACCATCGCTTGTCCAGGCGCTACCCGGCTACGCCGGGTTGCGCCTGGCTATTGTCTTTGAAACTGGAAGGGCTTGCCGGAGACCCGGCATTTCGGCACAGAACTGGAGTGAACGATCATGCCCCTTTGGTTCCGGCTCCGTCGGGTTGGGATTACGAACAGTTCGCTAGCCGGCCGGGGTTGAGAAGGTGGCGAGATCGGGCTTGACCGTCTCCAGGTAATCGGCGAGTTTCATCTTGATCGATTCCCGGTGGGTGCAGGCGTTGAAGGTGATGGCGTCGTCGGTGGTGAGGCTCTCCTCCAGAAAGACCGGCAGTCCATAGAGGTGGCCGAACGGTGGCATCGCTCCCGTCTCGCAACCAGGGAAAAGTATCTGGAACTCCTCCTCGGTGGCCAGCCGCACTGAAGGCACACCCAACAGCGCGGCGAAACGGGTCAGGTCCACCTTGCGGGGGGCCGGCAGCGCGGCCATGTAGTAGTTTTCGTTCCCCTTCAGGATCACCACTTTGACGATTTCTTGCCCCGGCGTGTGCTCAACCGCCGCCAGACCCTGGGCGGTGAAGGCCTCGGGATGGGCGTGCACTTCATACCGGCATCCGGCCGAGTCCAGAAATTCTTTCACTTTTTTGTTGATCGGCATAACCCCTCCAACCAAGCAAAATGTGAGTGCCATCCTGGAATGCGTCTGCGTCTATTCTATCACAACCGATCCCGGCGCATTCCGGGTGGCCCGGCGCCGGGAACGCCCGCCGCCGCCGTCGCTTCGAACTCACGAGGTGGCGTTCGGCGAGGATGAGTCGGGCATGAATTCGCGAAGAATGTTGGAGATGGTCTTGATCTTGAACGGCTTTTGCAGGAACCACAGCCGGCTCTGGCCGACGAAGCGCTGGGCGGTTTCCTCGTCGCTGTAACCGGACATCAGGATCACGGGCGTCGCCGGCGCGATCTCGCGGATCACCCGCAGCGTCTCCTCCCCGGTGAGCCGGGGCATCATCAGGTCCAGCAGCACGCAGGCGAACTCGCCCGACCGGGCGCGGAACAGCTCCACCGCCTCCACCCCGTCGGAGGCCGCGATCACCTGCAGCCCGAGCTTTTCCAGCATCTGGCGCGAGACGGTCCGGACCTGCGCGTCGTCGTCCACCAGCAGCACCAGCCCCTGGCCGTGCCACGTGCGGATGCCCATGGGCCCTGTGTCGGAGACGCTGTTATACGGTCCCGTCAGGGCGGGGAGCAGCACCCGGACCGTGGTGCCGGCGCCCGGCCGGCTCAGGCAGGCGATGGCGCCGCCGTGGCTGCGGACGATCCCCATCACGGCCGCCAGGCCCAGGCCGCGGCCGGCGAATTTGGTGGTGAAAAAGGGGTCGAACATTCTGGCGACGGTGTCCGGCGCCATGCCGCAGCCGGTGTCGGCCACCTCGAACGAGACATAGGTGCCCGATTCCAGAGCCTGTCCCAGCACCATGCCCCGGAGTTCTTCCTCCTCGACGTTGCGGCAGGCGGTGGTCACCGTGATCCGGCCGCCCGTTTCCGGCACCGCCTCGGCGGCGTTGGTCAGGAGGTTGAGCACCACCTGGCGGATCTGGGTGGCGTCGGCCAGCACCGGCAGCATCTCTTCAGCGAGGCGGTATTCCACCTGGGCGTTCTTGCCGATGGACACCTCCAGCAGCCGGCCCAACTCCTGGATCAGGGCATTGAGGTCCACCGGCTTGATGACGAACCGGCTGCGGCCGGAGTAGGCCAGCAGTTGGCGGCACAGTTCGGAGGCCCGCTGGGCGGCCTTCTCGATGTCGGCCAAATTGCCGCGGGCCTGCTCGCTCAGGGTTCGGTCGGTCAGGATCATCTCGGCGTGGCCCAGCACCACCATGAGCAGGTTGTTGAAGTCGTGAGCGATTCCGCCGGCCAGCACGCCGAGGCTCTCCAGTTTCTGCGACTGCTGGATCTGGGCCTCGATGGCCTGGCGCTCCGCCTCGGCCCGCTTGCGGGCGGTGACGTCGGTGAGCACCGAGACGAACCCGATGACTTCCCCCCGATCGTTGAGGCGGTAGTTCCAGTCGATCCGCAGCCAGATCACCCGACCGTCCTTCGTCCGGTTCTGGGTTTCGAGCGTCCAGGGGGCCGGCCGGTCGCGCACCAGCTCGGCCAGCAGCCGGCGGGTGCGTTCCCGGTCGGCGTCGTGGGCGATCAGCTCGATCATGGAACGGCCTACCATATCGTCCGGGGAGTATCCGAAAATTCTGGCGTGATTGGGATTGCAGTAGGTGATGATCCCGTTGCAGTCCATCTCCTGGATGCCGTGCGGGATGGTGTCGATGAGGGTGCGGATCCTGAGATTGGCCGATTCCAACTCGGCCGTCCGGGCCCGCACCTGCTCCGAGAGTTGTTCCTGGTGCAGCGTCAGCTTCGCCTCGGTCCGGCGATGCTCCGTCATCTCGGCGCTCAACGATTCCATTTGGGTGGTCCGCACCACCAGGTGCCGTTTCAGCTCGTCGTTGAGTCCGCGGAGCCGGGCGTTGAGTTGGTGGATTTCCAGCATGGACAGGATCTGGCGGGCGATGATCAGCAGGGTCAGGATCAGGCCCAGCACCAGGATGGTGTTGCTGATGGCGCCGATGTGAAGCTCGGCAGTCAGCACCAAGCCCAGGGCCACCACGGCGGCCAGGTAGGGGGCGAACACGCGGAAGAACGCCCGGCCGACGGTGCCCAGCCAGTTTGTGGCGGCCTGCTCGTAGGGCGGGATGCCCTCACTGGCTGGATGCCACAATCGGTAGAGTGCGGCGAAGCCGATGAGCGCCCAGCCGAAGCTCCAGGCGGCGTCGGTCCAGGTGCCGGTGCGGAAGCTGTCGCCGAGGGTCGCGTAAAGGAAGGCGGTGTCGGCCAGGGCGATCAGGATGAAGCCGCCGGCCAGCATGCCCGTGGATAATCGGAGCGGCCGGTTCACTTTGGCCTCGTGGAACAGGAACGACGCGCAGAAGATGATGGCCAGGTCCCCGAACGGATAGACCGCCCCGAGCAGGCGCTCCATGAAGGAGACGTCCTGGTTCCACAGGGGGCGGATCACGAAATACCAGCTTAAAATCCCGACGCTGCTTGCGGCGATGATGCTATCCACCACCAGCCGAAGTTGCCGGAAGACGTCCTTGCGGCTCAGCAACCGGCTGATGCCGGTCAGCGCCAGCGGGTAAGTAGCCAGGAAGAAGAGATCGGGCCAGCCGGGGTAGGGGACCTTGTGGCCCAGCACGACCTCGTACAGCGTCCAGAGTGTCTGGCCGGCACCCCACGCGAGGCAACCGGCGCCGATCAGCCGCCAGGCGGTCCGGTCCGGAGTGATGTCCGGCCGCTGACGGGCCGCGTAGTGGAGACAACCCCAGCCGGCGAAAACGCTGACCATGATCTCCATGAAATTGATGAGGGCTTCCACCAGACCGTCGGTGGCCGGATGGATGGCGACCAGCACGATCATGACGACGGCGTAAACCGCCGCCGCGCCCACAATAATCCTCCGTCCGTCCGCCGGCCGTTCGTGGCTGGGCGCCGGTCCTGTGGGGTCGTCCATAATTCTAACTCCGGCAAGGCATGCCGTCACCGGACTCGAAACGGGACGGCGTCGCCCGCGAGTACGTTCGTGAGTCGCCGAAGCCGGTCCCGTCTTGCGAAAATGTGTACGGAGAGCATATTAGCACGAGCACGAGGGCGGCTGGTAGCAGTTTCGTCCAGTCGGCTCGGCGGGCGGCGCCGCACGAATCGGGCCTGTCCGTTCCCAAGTCGTTTACATTCGCCGGACCTTTCATTAGAATAAACAAGAATATATTCAGTCGAGAGGTGATATTCATGCCGCTGTTCAAGAAAGACCAGCCCAACGAAGGCCCCCCGGCCGCCTCGTCCCGCGCCCGCGGGGAGGCGCCGGAAACCGCGACCGCCCGGATGGGCGCCTCGCTGATCGGCAAGAACGTAAAAATCAGCGGGGAGATCACCGGCGACGAGGATCTGCTCATCGAAGGGAAGGTGGAGGGCAAGGTCAACGTCAGCCAGACCCTCACCATCGGAGCCGGCGGACAGGTCACGGCCGAGGTGCACGGCGACACGGTCTTCGTGCTCGGCCGCATCAACGGCAACGTGTCGGCCGCCCAGCGGGTGATCTTGAAACCGTCGGCAATGGTCACGGGCAACATCACTTGCGCTTCCTTCATCGTCAACGAGGGCGCCTCTTTCGACGGCAACATCATCATGAAGAACCTCGACAAGAAAGCGCCGCCGCCGGCGG
>CALAMB010000415.1 GCA_937925645.1 uncultured Acidobacteriota bacterium | reverse complement strand
TCATTATACAACGGGGAGGTGAACGAGAGAATGGTGAATGGGTGAATGGGTGAATAGGTGAATGGGGCGAGGCGGAGTTCATCAGTCATTTTCATTTATCATTGGTCATTGATCAATTTTCATTTGTCATTGGGTATTTGGAGCGGTGAATCGGTGAGTCGGTGAATCGGTGAATGGGTGAATGGGTGAATGGGTGAATGGGCACAAGGATCCGGGTTCTGTTATGTAGGTCCCAGAACCCAGGTCCTAGAACCCAGGTCCGATTTCCGATGTCCGATTTCCGATGTCCGATTTGGGAAATGGGCGGAAAAGAAAAACTCCCGGGGTCGGAGGAGCCCCGGGAGTTTAGAAATTCAACTGTCGGCCGATTGTGGCCGGTCCCGGTGGGCCGGCCGGATGAATTTCCGTCAGAAGCAGGTGTCGGGGTTGTCCGCGGTGTTGCGGTCGGACAGGTGCGACCGGTCGTCGAACCCCGGCTGCTGGTAGAACCCCACCGCCCGGCCGTGCAGGCCGTCGTACACCACGTACAGGGTCCACGGCGTGCCCCGCGGGTTCATGAACACGTACACCCCGGCCCGCTCCACCACCTGCGCCGTCCCCTCGTACTCGCCGGCGTCGGGGCCCGTGAGCACCTGGAACAGGAACGTGCCGTCGGCGTTGACGCACAGCTTCGAGCGGCCCAGGTCGTCGACGAAGATGAAGTCCGACGGCCCGCCGCAGTTCGCCATCAGGTAGAGGATGGCGTTGTGGAACAGGGTCGGGGCGTCGCCGACCACTTTATCTCCGCTACTACCGATGAACATGTTCATGCCCACGATGCACCCGTTGACGGCCACCGCCGGGTAGCCGTCCGCCCAACTGGCCACCAGCTCCGCGCCGGGCATCAGGGTGACTTGTTCGCGCAGATATTCACTGAGGCTGCTCACGCCATCCATGATGGGATGCCCGACCTGGTATGCTCCCAGATTGACTGGGTAGGACAGGCCCCCGCTGATTCCGCCCTGATAGGGGCTGTAGCCGGGGCTGAGTATCCGCCCCTCAATTCCCCAGGGGTTGGTGGGCAGATTCCAACTGCTGCAGCACATGATCAGCCGGCCGCCGGCGTCCACGTAGTCCGCCAGCACGTTGCCCATGGCCACGCGGTCCACGTACGCGTGGTTGCTCCATACGATGACGACATCGTACGTGAGCAGGAATTCGACGCTGGGGATTGTCCCGCCAGGTAAAGTGCCACCCGCGTAATGGTAATCCACCGCCGCGATGTCCGGATAGGCCATCAGCGGCGCGGCCATGTCACCGATGTCGTAATCGGCATTCACGACGAGCACGCGGATCCCCTCGCCCTGCTTGGCGGGGAGCGGTTCCTGCACCGGGGCATCCAGGCCGTGCCCGCGCACGATGAGGCCCAGCCGGCCGAGCGGGCCGTCCGAGAATTGACGGGGCGTTGTCTGGAATTTCGCTGCGGCGGCGACGCCGGCCAGCAGCACCAGGCAAAGGGTCAAGGTCACCAATCGTTTGCTCATGGCACATCTCCAAATGACATCAGAATTTCAAATTCATTATACACACGGACAGTGCCGGGGCAAGGGACATGAGCAAACAGGGCAATCGATCATATAGAAGAATTGAAGCGCTCACGATTGCCGTCCTTTACAATTCTGAAGATGTCTGATATCTACCGTTCAGTTATCTACCGTTCAGTCAGCTCGACGAGTGGCGTGAGAACAAACGCGCCCGACGGCCGAGCGAAAACGGACGGCGAGCCGGGCCGTGAACCGGTACTCCGGTCGGATCGCCAACGGCGGAGGCGCAAACCGTGTCCGTGATTCAGCTCATCAACCAGCACTCGGCGGTGGTGTTCGGCGCGCTGGTCTTCGGGGCCTGGGCGCTGCTACTGGCGCTCCGGCGGGCGCGGCGGGCGCACTGGGCGGCGTTCGGGGCGGCGCTGCTCGCCGTCGCCGGCGCCTGGCTGCTGCTCCGGCCGCACCCGGGCGGCGGCGCGGTTTCGCAGGACGTGGCCGGGGGAGCCACGCCGCCGGGACAACCGGTGCTGGTCGAAGTCTTCTCCGACCTTTGAATGGCCTGCCTCGCGGCCAGGCCCGTCGTTGACGGGCTCGAGCGGGAGTGGACCGACGGCCGAGTGATCCGAGTGGACATCCGCAGCGCCGACGGCGGCGTGTTTGCGTCCAGGCACGGCTTGACGCTCACCCCGTCGTTCATTCTTTTTGACGGCGCCGGCCGGGAGGCGGGCCGGTGGACGGGCCGTCCGCCGGCACTCGGCGACATTGCCGCGGCGTTGGACAACCGCTAGTCCGGGATCACCACAAAGTCACAAAGAACACAAAGTTTGTTTGCGCTGACCGGATCTGACGGTCCAATTTCCAATTGCTGGTTCCAGCCGAACCGCCTCAACACCACGCTCCGTCGGGATCGGATGATCGCTATTCAAACTCGAGTCTTGGAATCGCGCACGCTTCCGAGAAAGAACAGACCGCGTGGGAACGAGCCTCGATTACGATCACGTATTACGCTTGCTCAGTTACTCCCGATTTTCTGCCAATTTTTGGCAGGATTTTCGCCGCGCCATCGGACGGGTTGCCCACCCCATCATTAACCGGCACCGTCTCTGCACTCGCGACGAAAGTAGCCAGGCGCAGCCCCGCGAACGCGGGGCAGCGCCTGGAAGGCCAACTAGTTGACGCGCCGCGCCCCGGGTACGGGGCGCGAGGAAAGAGTGTCGGCGGACT
>CALAMB010000414.1 GCA_937925645.1 uncultured Acidobacteriota bacterium | reverse complement strand
CCGAGGTGTTCCGCGACCGGCGGGTGGGCGTCATCTTCTCAGGAGGGAATGTCGATCTGGATCATCTGCCGTGGGGGGGGCAGAGTTGATGGTTGATCGTTGATCGTGATTCGTAATCGTAATCGAGGCTCGAGGCTCGTTCACGTAAGGCGGACATCGGAAATCGGACATCGGACATCGGATATCGGATATCGGACCTGGGATCTGGGACCTGGGACACAGAACCTAGATCCCAATACCCATTCACCCATTCACCGACTCACCGATTCACCGACTCACCGACTCACCGACTCACCGACTCACCGATTCACCGCCTCGCTGAATCCCGGCATGGCGATGGGCGTGATCCGGAAGGTGCCGAATTTTTCCAGTTGTTTTCCGATCGCGTCGGCCTGGCCCACCACCACCAGGGCGTAACCGGAGCCGGGCAGGAGTTTTGTCGCCGCGGCGTTGACCTCGGCGGTTGTGGCGGTATCCACACGTTGGAGGAACCGGGCGTAGTGGTCGAAGCCCAGGCGGTAGGCCGCGAGCCGCGCGTACGCGGCGGCCTTGGCGGCGCCGCCCTCGAGCTGCGGCGGGAACTGGCCCAGGATGTACGTGCGGGCGCTGGCGGTCTCGGCGTCGGCAAAGCCCTGCCGGCGCGCCTTGCGCAACAGCTCCAGGGTGAGATCCAGCGCCTCGCCGATGGCGTCGTTGCGGGTATAGGACTCGATCAGCAGGATTCCGGCGCCGCGCCAAGACTCGAATCCGCTGCGGGCGCCGTAGGTGAGGCCGCGCTTGATCCGCAGCTCGGTGTTGAACCATGACGTGAACCGTCCGCCGAAGATGGTGTTCATCACCTCGGCGGCCGGCTCCACCGCATCGCCCAGCGGGAAACCCGGGGCGACGAGCATGAAGTTGGCCTGGGTCGCCTCCGGCTTGTCCACCAGCAGGCAGACCGGGCCGGCCGGCAGCGCGGGCAGCGCCGGGAGGCCCAGCTCGGGGGCGGGGGTCTCGGGCGCCCGCCAGGCCCCCAGCGTGGCCATCAGCCGGGCGGCAAGCGGCGCGGGGTCGAAGTGACCCACGATCGCGAGGATGCAGCGGTCGGGACGGACGTGGCGCCGGTAGAACTGCCGGACGTCGGTGTGGCCGATGGCCGGCAGCGACGATTCCGTGCCCAGCCCCGGCCGGCCCAGCGGATGATCGCCGAAGTAAGTCCGGCGCGCGTAGAGTTCGATCACGTCGTCCGGTTCGTCCTTGATCGCCTTGACCTGCTCCAGCTGGCGGTTGCGCTCCTTGATGAACTCGTCCTCCGCCAGCAGGGGCGCGGTGAGGCTGCCCGCCATGATCTCCAGCAGCCGCGGCAGGTGTTCGGCGAGACACCGCCCGTTGAGCCAGGTGTTTTCGGTGTCGGTCGAAACCGCGAGCGTCGCGCCGAGGAAGTCCAGTTCCTCGGACAGGGCCTCGGCGCTCAGGCCCGCCGTGCCGCGCAGCAGCAGCCGGCCGGTGAGCTCGGCCAGGCCGCCCCGGTCCGCCGGTTCGTACGCGGTGCCCGCGCCGGCCACCAGGCAGGTGACGTGCACCACCGGCAGCGCGTCGTCGCGGAGCGTGAGCACGGTCAGCCCGTTGTCCAGCCGGGTTTCCGCCGGGGGGGGCAGTTGGAATCCGGCCGCCCAGCCGGCCGTCCCCAGCGCGGCGATCATGACGATGCCGAATGCGAATTTATGGATCATGACGCGCTACTCCGGTTGCAGCACGGCCAGCGTGGCCGTGTGGGGATTGAAATACTTCCGGGCCACCGTCTGCACCTGTTCGTGAGGAACGGACCGGTAGCGGTCGGCCAGGGTGAACAGGTTGCGCCAGCCGCCGTGGTAGATCTCGGCCAGGCCCAGTTGCAGGGCCTTGCCGCCGATGCTGTCCAGTCCGTCGTAGAAGGCCGCCCGCCGCATGTTCAGCGCCTTCTGGTACTCGCGGGCCGATACCCCTTCGTGACGCACCCGCTCCAGCTCCTCCCGGATCACGGCCTCGATCCGGGCCGGGTCGGCGCCCGCCACCGGCTTGACGTCGATGGTGAACAGATAGGGATCGAGGTTGACCGGCATGCCGCCCGTCACGGCGGTGGCCAGCTTTTCCTCGCGGACGAGGCGGCGGTGGAGACGGGAGCTTTCGCCCTTCAGCAGAATGTTGTCCAGCAACTCCAGCGCGAAGTAGTCGGAGTCGCCGGTCCCGGGCACCCGGAAGGCCAGCTTGAAGAGCGGCGTCATGGCCTGGCGGCGCAGCAGCACGTGCTTGGCGGCCACCGCCTCGGGTTCCCGCGTGGTCACCGGCGGCGGCGCGGGGCTGGCCGGAATGTCGCCGTAATGCCGGCGGACCAGCTCCAGCGCGGCCGCCGGCTCGAAGTCGCCCACCACCACCAGCACGGCGTTGTTGGGCGCGTAGTAGAGGCGGAAGTAGTCCATGACCTCGGGACGCCGCCAGCTCAGGATGTCGCTCATCCAGCCGATCACGCCCCAGTGGTACGGATGGGCGGCGATGGCCGTGGCGCGGAGCTGCTCGTCGAGGAGGCCGTCGTTGCTGTTTTCCACCGCCATGCGGCGCTCCGAGGCCACCACGCCCCGCTCCGACTCGAAGACCTCGGGCTCGAAGCTGATGCCCCGCATCCGGTCCGCTTCCATGGCCGTCATCTCCGCCAGGCCGCCGGACGGAAACCAGTCGGTGTAGGCGGTGATGTCCTCGCCGGTGAAGGCGTTGTTGCTGCCGCCCAGACCCTCCATCCGGCGGTCGAACTCGCCGGGGCCGATGGCGGCGGTGCCGTTGAACATCATGTGCTCGATGAAATGGGACACTCCGGTCAGGCCGGGCCGCTCGTTGCGGGAGCCCACCCGGAAGAAGGTGTAGTAAGCGATGTTGGGAATCGAGGCGTCGCGCAGGAGCAGGATCTTCAGGCCGTTGTCGAGGCGGTGCTCCTGCACGTCCGCCGGGCTGAAGGCGCCGGCGGCCGGCAGCGCCGCCGCGCCCAGGAGCAGGCCGAGAAGCAAGGTTCGAATTCGCCGCATGGTAACCCCCGCAGCCGGGTTGAGAGCTGGCTATTTTAGACCGGATTGTTCGGGAAGACAACCGATCCGTGTGCCGATTAATGTTCACTGATTGCGATTTACTGCCAGCCGTTCGCTCCCCCGCGTTGACACTCCCCGCCGATTCCAGTAGAATCGCCCGTCATTCTTTTCCCGGGAGCACCCCATGGAGCCGAAGCACCCCATCGTCGTCACCAGCGCCCTGCCGTACGCCAACGGGCCCATCCATCTGGGCCACCTGGTGGAGTACATCCAGACGGACATCTACGTCCGCGCCCTCCGGCTCATGGGCGAGGACGCCATCTACTGCTGCGCCGACGACACCCACGGCACGCCCATCGAGGTGAACGCGGCCCGCCAGGGCATCACCCCCGAGGCGCTCATCGCGAAGTACTACGACGAGCACCGCCGCGATTTCGCCGACTTCGAGATCCGCTTCGACAATTTCTACACCACCAACTCGCCGGAGAACCACGCGTTCAGCGACCTCATCTTCTCCGCCGCGCGCGACAACGGCGACATCTACACCAAGGACGTGGAGCTCACCTACTGCGAGAAGTGCCGCCGCTTCCTCCCCGACCGCTACGTCAAGGGCCGCTGCCCGCGCTGCGGCGCGGCGGACCAGTACGGCGACAACTGCGAGCGCTGCAATGCCACCTACGCCCCCACCGAGCTGGCCGACCCGTTTTGCGTGGTGTGCGGCACGCCTCCCGGGCGGAAGACCTCCAGCCACTATTTCTTCCGGCTGGGCAACTACGCCGAGCGCCTGCGGGCCTGGCTGACGGGGCCCGCCAAGATCCAGGACGAGATCCGCAACTACATCCTCACCTGGATCGACGAGGGGCTCCGCGACTGGGACATCTCCCGCGACGCGCCCTACTTCGGCTTCCCCATCCTGGGCGAGACCGACCGGTACTACTACGTCTGGCTCGACGCCCCCATCGGCTACATCGCCTCCACCCGCAACTACTGCACCCGCACCGGCGGCGACTGGGAAGCGTACTGGCGCCGGCCCGAGGGGCGCATCCGCCACTTCATCGGCAAGGACATCATCTATTTCCATTTTCTCTTCTGGCCCGCCATGCTCATGGGCGCCGGCTTCAACCTGCCCGAGAGCATCCTGGTGCACGGCTTCCTCACCGTCAACGGCGAGAAGATGAGCAAGAGCCGCGGCACCTTTATCACCGCCCGCGAGTACCTGGACAAGCTGAACCCGGCCTACCTGCGCTTCTACTACGCGGCCAACCTGTCGGCGAAGATGGCCGACGTGGACCTGGACCTCGAGGACTTCAAGCGCCGCGTCAACGCCGAGCTCATCGGCAACTTCGCCAACTTCGCCAACCGCTCGCTCACCTTCCTGGCCAGGAACTTCGACGGGGTCACCGGCGACTTCAGCGAGCCGGAGCTCGAAGCGCGGATCCTGGAGAAGGCGCAACGGGTGATCGAATGCTACCGGAACGTGGAGCTGCGCGCCGCGGTGCGCGAGATCATGGAGATCGGCGACATCGGCAACCGCTACTTCCAGGAGCAGGCGCCGTGGGCGCTGCTCAAGACCGACCGTGCCCGGGCCCACGCCGTGACCAGCTTCACCGTGAATCTGGTGCGGATCCTGGGCACGCTGTTCAAGCCCGTCGTGCCCCGCCTGGCCAACGACCTGGAGCGCCAGCTCGGGCTGCCGCACCAGACGTTCGAGCAGCTGGCCTTCGACCTGAAGGGGCACCGGATCGGCGAGCCGGCCATTCTGGTGCAGAAGGTGGACCAGGTGGACATCGTCCAGAAGGACCCCATGGCCGCCATCGACCTGCGGGTGGCCCGCGTGCTCCAGTGCGCCTCCCACCCGAAGGCGGACAAGCTGGTGGTGCTCCAGATCGACCTTGGGACCGAGCAGCGCCAGATCTGCGCCGGGATCCGGGGGTTCTACACCGACGCGGAGCTCACGGGCAAGAACCTGGTGGTGGTGGCCAACCTGAAGCCGGCGCAACTGCGCGGCCAGGAGAGCAACGGCATGCTGCTGGCGGCCTCATCGACCGACGCCCTGGGCGTGCTCACCGTGGACGCGGCGCCGGGTACGCCGGTGCGCGTCGCCGACATCGAATTCGACGGCACCCCCCGCATCGAGATCACCGACTTCCAGAAGGTGACGCTGGCGTCCCAGAACGGCCGTCCGTTTTACAACGGCAAGCCGCTGCAGGCGGCCGGCGCCGACGTGGTCGTGGACCGTGGCGTCGACGGCGGGATTAAATGATGGTGAATCGGTGAATCAGTGAGTCGGTGAATCGGTGAGTCGGTGAATCGGTGAGTCGGTGAGTCGGTGAGTCGGTGAATCGGTGAATCGGCCAAGCCGGTTGAGTTCGAATAGGTCGTCACGAGACCAGTGATTTCAAAACTCCGCCATTCGATCGACGAGTTTTGGTGTTTGTTCCAGAAACACGCGGCTGAGTTTTCAACTGCCGTAGATTCGGCCGATCATCCGCTTTACGGTCTACTGCTGGAAGCGCTTCAGCAGATTCATCCAGACCTCTATCTCGAGTATTCCATCAGCACAGAGCCGAGCGAACTCATCCTCACTGCGGATGGGAAGCGCACTCTCTTTCCCCTCGTTGAGCAGATCGTATCCAGCGCCCCGCCGGTTCCGGACTGGAGAATTATCCCGCTAAAACCCAAAATCGGTTTTCCAACGCATACCCGATGGCAAGGAATCACGATCCGCATAGCAGATGTCGTTTTTGAGCCACTGGAACGAGAGGGTTCAGAAGATCTTGGTTTGTGTTTATATATTTCGGATCTGAGGCCAGAGGATCGTGAAGATGCACACAATGCCATCCTTCAAGCGATCGACCACGGACTGGGTGAGCGAGAATTTGCAGAAGCGGTGCAGTATACCGAAGCGCTGCCACTGCCCGAGAACGCAAGCATGGATGACTTCATCCCCCTGCTGGATCTTGAAAAATTCATCACCTGGCGCAATGGCAGGTTCTCTAAACAATCGTCTCGGTGAATTCGGCCTCGTCAAAAGCATGAAGGAGTGTAGTGATGGAGCGAGCCATCGGATTCCTGTTCTTTGCCGCGTGCTCGGCGGTAGCGCTGGCCGCGGGCGGGTACGAGATCGTGAAGATCCAGCCGGTCTTTAGCCCGGAGACACCGGCCTTCGGCGATTTCACGGTGGAGGTGCAGGTCCGCAACACCCAGGCCCAACCGGCAAAGTTCGCGCTGACGTGCCTGTATGTGGGCCTCACTCACCCCGGCGTCTATTACAAGGATGAGCCGCAGGTTGTCAAGCAGTACCGGATGGTCAAGCTCGGGCCGGGGGAATCGAAGACGATCGTCTTCGACCAGGGCTTTACGGGCTACCACCCGGAAACCCTGGGGGAGCTCGTGGTGAGCGTCGCCGGCACGGGCGTCGTGAAAAGCCTGCCGCTGCGCACCAAGTTCCCGCCCGGGAGCCAGGACTGAGCGGTCAGTCGCGTACCTCGCGGCCTCCGGCCGCGAGTTCGTCCGGCACGGCCGACTGAATCGGCGAGCCGGTGACCCGGCGAAGGACTCACCACGGAGGTCACAGAGGACACAGAGGGCGCCAAGGGTGCCGACCGCGTCCACGGACATCGGGTCTCACACCGCCTCCATTTTTAATCAGGCAATTTGGACGGCTGAACGAGGCGTTCACTTGCCCCGGCCAGCGGATCATGCGGGAGTCGGAGAAGGGCATCATCGTTCCGGGGAGCTGATGAATTGGTTCAGATCGGTTCGCCGCTGCCCTGGTGTCGTTGCGCCTTGGCGAGGAACTGCTTGTCGGGGAGTGCCGACGTCATGCCCGCGGATTGCGGATCTTTTTGACCAGCGAGTAGACGCCCTGAGCGATCAGCGCGGCCAGGATCAGATAGATGTACCAGGGCAGGTTCCGGCCAAAAAACAACACGTAAAGGTACGGCACCGCGGTGGCGGTGAGGAACACCGAGCTCCAGATGGCGATCCGGTGCTTGTCCTTTTGGGCCACCGCCCGGACCAGGCGGTAGAGGGAGTAATAGAAGCAGGGGGCGCACGCGACCATCAGCCCCAGGAATACCCAGGGGTTCACGCTGTACTGGGCGCGGGCGGCTGCCGCCTGTTCGTGAATCCATGCGAGGATGCTTTCCACGATCATTCCCCTGCAGGCCGGGTCGGACAACGCGTCGGTCGCGTCCGGAAAACGGGTCAGGCAGATCATACCACAGGCGGGGCGGGGAGTCGTGTGGCCAGGAACCGCTCCGGATGTTGCGGGGTGTCATCTGATACCCGATGTCCGAAGTGCGATGTCCTTATCACCGCAGAGGCGTGGAGGACGCAGGGGATTCCATTGTCATTGATCATCTGTCATGTTTCATTGGGCATTTCGAGATGAGTCCGTTTGCACTACTGCTGACTCCGGGACCCGGGACTATCCCATTCACCCATCCACCAGCCCCCTCTCCGGGGGCACGATCATCCGGTTGGCACCCCGGAGGTACCGTGAGCGGCAGCGAGCGGCGCGACGCACCCATCGCCGTGCCTCACCCCAAGCGCCTGACCACTCTGTCTGTGCCGCTTGAATGCCTGTCCGGTCAAAGGTCAACCCGTCGCCGCGGGGTCTGCAACGAAACACCCGGTCGCGTGACAGGCACTGCCGCCACCGTGATGGCATGGTGTCGCGGCGTCTGGACGTCGAGGCGGCTGGCCCCTCGCGCCGCTCCCTGCCGGTCGCGGTACCTCCCGCCGGCCGACTGTTTGACCTTGCTCATGCTAATGGCGTCATTCAAAAATTCCTGCCAAAAATTGACATGATTTCGAGAGCAACGCGTCATCGTACCTGTGAACGTAATGGCTGTCTATTGCGTATTGGAAGATTGAATGGGTTTGCTGAATGAGTTGGGACATCCTAATCCTGAGACTCAAACCATGAGCCCTTTGACCCAGGAACCGAACCCCGAACCCCGAGCCCCGATGACTGTGCTAAAATGGCGGCACCATGAAATCCAAGTGGAGCGACGGCATGACGGAACCTCCCCGGGACTCCGAAGATCGCGCGTCGGACCAGTCTCCCGCCGAAGCTCCCGATTACAACGCGGATGGCGTGGACCTGACGTTGATCCGCTGGATGCTGTCGCTCACGCCGCTCCAGCGCCTGGAAAACCTGCAACATGTGGTCGGGTCGCTCCAACGGATGCGTACTGGACGTCGCAACGCCTGATTTTCTGAAGATCCTGCGTGGAACCCTGGCTGAAAAACGGAGGCGCGAATGACCGAACCGGAAGCACCCAATCCGCCGGCCCCGGCGGGCCCGGTGGAAGGCGTGGGGGTGGCCTGGCTGGTGACGCTGGGCGTGTCCACCATTCCCGACATGACGTGGGTCCATTACATCGGCTCCGTGCCGCCGGGAATGATCGTGTTCAAGGCGGGGCTCCTGGCCGGCCTGATCCTCGTGGGGCTGGCGTGGCCGAAGCTTCGGCACCTGAGCGCCTATTTCACCCTGCTGCTGGTCAACGTGCTGGGGTGGTGGGCCATCGACCGCGTGCGCGCCCTGCCGGCGGTGGCGGCGTGGGAACAGGACACGGAGTGGGTCGCCGGGATCATGGCGATCCAGCTCATGAAGCTGGCGCTGGCGGCGGTCACGGTCGTGGCGCTGCTCCTGGTGATGCGGCGGCGTCAGGCCGCCCTCCTGGAGTTCGGCGACCTGGGCGCGCCGGCGGAGCGGGTGCCCTGGCTGGGAATGATGTATTCGACCCCGTGGAAAACGTTCGGGCCCATCGTCGCCGTCACGGCCGCCACGATGATCGGGATGTTCATGTGGTTTGCCAACCGGCCCTCCGCGGACGTCCTCGTCCGCACGCTGCCGCTGGCCGGAACGGTCCTGTTCTTCTCGCTGCTCAACGGGTTCAGCGAAGAGATCAGCTATCGCGCGTCGCTCGTGGCGCCCCTCCACGGGGCGATTGGCAAGAAACAGGCGATGGCACTCACGGCGGTGTTCTTCGGGCTCGCCCATTACACCGGCGGCGTGCCGCTGGATGTCTTCCCGACCATCGTGCTGACCGGCTTTTTGGGGTGGCTGATGGCCAAGAGCATGATCGAGACGAAGGGATTCGGCTGGGCCTGGTTCATCCACGCGGTGGCTGACATCCCCGTCTTTTACTTCCTGGCGGCGAACTCAATCGCCGCGGGGCCGTGATCGGACCCGGTGGAAGACCGCCGATCGGGTAAACGGACATCGGACTTCGGACATCGGACATTGGACATCGGACTTCGGATTTCGTGCTCGTAATTCGTAATCGTAATTCGTAATCGTAATCGTAATCGTGATCGTAATCG
>CALAMB010000413.1 GCA_937925645.1 uncultured Acidobacteriota bacterium | reverse complement strand
TACAGAGTGGAAATTCACAATCGCCATCGTTTGGTTCCGGCTCCGCCGGGTTGGGCAATACGCAATAATCAATCAATGACAAATGACCAATGACAAATGGAGTGTTTCTGTCCGCCTGTCCGGCGAGGGGTGGCTATTCGTACCGCAGAGCTTCGATGGGATCCTGCCGCGCCGCCTGGAGCGCCGGCCAGAGCCCGAACACCAGGCTGATGGTGCCCAGCGTCACCAGCGCCACCATGAAGCTGGCCGCGGTGATGAGCAGGTAGATGTCCCCCTGCCCGGTGGGGTCGTCAAAAATGTTGCTCAGGAACGGAATGCCGCCGATGAGCCGGGTGACCAGGCTGGCGAACAGGAACCCCAGCGCGCCGCCCATCAGGGTCATCAGGAATGTCTCGCACAGGAACTGGGCGATCACGTGGCGCCGCTTGGCCCCGAGCGCCATCAGGGTGCCGATCTCCCGCGTGCGGCTCCGCACCGACAGCAGCATGATGTTCATGACGCCCACACCGCCGATGCCCAGGGTGATGAGCCCCACCAGGAACACGGTCACCTTCACGGCGCCGGTCATGCCGTTGAGGATCGCCTTGACCTCGGAGTAGCTGTGATAGGTGAGCGCCTTGTCGTCCGCCGGCTGGAAGTGGTGGCGGGCGCCCATCAGCGTCATGAACTGCTGCCGGGCTTTTTCCTCCATCAGGGGGCTCACCGGCTGCCAGACCATGACGCTGAGGTAGCGGGTGTCGGTGAGCACGTTCATGGTCCGGATCGGGATCATGATGCACTGGTCGTCGGGCTGGAAGTAGTTGGATATGGCCACCTTCTTGCGCAGCACCCCCACCACCTGGAACGGAACGCCCTGGATGCGGATCTCCCGGCCCACCGCCGGCGCCTGGCTGAAGAGCCGTCGTTTGATCTCGTAGCCCAGCACGGCGACCCGGGCCAACTGGCGGTTCTCCTCGTCGGTGAAAAACCGGCCGTCCTCGATGAACATGCCGCGGATGTCGCCATAGCACGACTCCACCGCGCGGATGCCGGCGGTGTTGACCCGCTGCTCGTTCACCACCTTGTAGCGGCGGAACACCTCGCCGCTGACCTTTTTGATCAGCGTGGCGTTCTGGCGGAGCAGCTCCACGTCGCGTGACTCCATGGCGATGGCCCGGCCGGCCTTCTGGCCGCCAGCCTGCAGGCTGGTCTGTCCGTTCCAGACCACCACGACGTAGTCGCCGAAGTAGCTCAGGCCCAGGTTCATCGCCCGCTGGAAGCCGTCGCCGTACGCCATCAGGATCATGAACGACATGATCCCCCAGGTGACCCCGAGCACGGTGAGGACCGTCCGGATCGGGTTGCCCCAGACCGCCCGCACCGCCTGATTCAGGATGCCCAGCCACCGCATGGGACCGCCTCCAGTACCAGTCTGCCCGGCCTTCGGTCCGGCCGGGTCATTCCTCGAACCGCAACGCCTCCACCGGGTCCAGCGCCGCCGCCGTCTGGGAGGGATAGTAGGCGGCGGCCAGCGCGACGAACAACAGGAAGGCGAACGCCGCCCCGCCCACCCACGGCGTCACCAGCATGCCGGCGAAAAAATCGGGCAGCGGCAGCTGGTTGACCAGGTGGCACAGCGCCAGCGCGCCCGCAAAGCCCACCGAGCCGCTGAACAGGGCGATGGCCAGCGCCTGCAGGAAGAACATCCCCAGAATGTCGCGCCCCGTGGCGCCCACCGCCTTGCGCAGGCCGATTTCACGGGTGCGGCTCCGCACCGTCACCAGCATGATGTTCATCACGCCGATGCCGCCCAGCAGCAGCGTGACCACCGCCACGAAGCCCAGGAAGATCTGCATCGAGACGAAAATCTGGTTGATCAGCCGGTTCTGGGTGGCGGTGTTCCAGATGGGGAGCGCGTCCTCGTCGAGGGGATCGAACAGCTGCCGCTTGCCGATAACCTGCCGGATCTGAACTTCCGCCGCCACGGCCGTCTCGACGCCGGCGGGCTGCGCGATGATGTCGGCGATGTGGCGGTCCCCCAGCGGCGAGTCGCCGTACGGGAAGTCGCGCCGCATGGCCGGGTACGGGACGAAGATCTTGCGGTTGTCGGGGCCGCTGTAGTTGTTGTTCTGGTCCTTGCGCAGCAGCACCCCCGCCACCCGGTAGTCCAGCCCGCCGATGGCCAGCCGGTCGCCCGGCTGCGCCCGCCCGTTGAACATCTGCCGGTCCACCTCCTCGCCGATGAGGCAGACCCGGGCGGCGGTGCGCATGTCGTGCTCGGCCAGCAGCCGCCCCCTGGCCACGCGCATGCTGCGCATGAGCATGTAGTCGGCGAGCACGCCGTGGACGTCGAAGTTGCCCCGGTTCAGGTCCGAGACGCTGGTCAGGTCGCCGCGGTCCAGCTCCGGCGAGCAGCGGACCAACCAGTACGCCTCCCGCCGCACCGCCTCGTAATCCTCGACCGTCAGGCGGACGGGCTTGCCCGGCCGGATGCCCGGGCCCGGCAGGCTGGTCATGCCGCCCCAGATGATGATGATGTTCTTCCCCAGCAGCTCGTTCTTGTCGCGCATCCCCTGGCTCATCCCCTCGCCGATGGCGGTGAGGATGATGAGGGAGGCCACACCCCAGGCGATGCCCAGCATGGTCAGGAAGGCGCGGAGCTTGTTCTGCCGCAGGTCCGCCACGGTCTCGCGGACGATCTCCCGCAGCGAGAACGAGAAGCCGCGCCCCGTTGCCCGGCCGCCGGCGCCGGCGCGCGCGGCGTCCGCATCCGGCCGGCGGGACTCCTGGGGCGCGGGCGTCGTCACTGCAGCACCACCCGCTCCCCTTCCTTCAATCCCTCGAGCAGCTCCACCCGGGAGCCGTTGCTGATGCCCACCTTGACAGCGACGCGGTCCACGCGCTGGCGGTCGCCCGCGCCGGTGACCCGGTCCACGAACGGCGCCTTCCGCTCGTCGTACACCAGGGCGGTTTCGGGAATGATGAGCACGCCGCCCTTCTTCTCCAGGACGATCTCGGCGTTGGCGCTCATGTTGGCGAGCAGGCCCGCCGTCTCGCCGGGGATGCGCACCCGCACCTCGAACCGCGTGACATTGTCGCGCTCCTGCCCCATGGGGGAGATGAGCGTCACCTCGCCCGGGAACACCTTGTCCCGGTAGGTCTCGACGGTGATGTTCACGGGCAGGCCGACGCGGACCTGGCCCACGTCGCTCTCGTCCACCTCGCCCTTGAAGTAGAGGTCGCGGGTGTCGCCGATGGTGAACACCAGCGTGGCGTTGGACCCCAGTTGCAGGATGGAGCTCACCGCGTCGCCCACCTCCAGGTACCGTTTCAGGACCATGCCGTTGATGGGGCTGCGGATGGTGGCGTTGGCCAGCTCTTCCTCGGATCGCTGGAGGGCGGCCTCCATGGCGAAGAGTTCGGCCTGGGCCTGGTGGACCGCCTTCTGGGCGGTGATATGCTCGCTCTCGCGCAGCAGCACATTCCGCTGCAGCACCTTGTCGCGGACCTGCTCGGCGCGGAGCCGCTGTTCGGTCTCGTCCAGGTCGGCCTTGGAGATGAGGTTGTCCTCGTAGAGCGACTTCATCCGCTCCCACTCGCGGCGGATGAACTCCAGGTCGCGGCTCTCGGCTTCCTCGCGGGCGCGCTCCAGCGCCAGCGCGGTGGAGCGGACCTCCGCCTCGGCCTTCTCGAGCATCGCCTTGCGGGCCTGGGCGTTGGCCTGCGCCTCGCGGCGGGACGCCTCGAGCTGCTCGCGGTCCAATTCCACGAGCACCTGCCCTTCGCGCACGCGGTCGCCGTCGTCCACGTACAGAAAACGGATGATCCCGCTCGCTTTCGACTTGACGTCAATTTTGGACACCGGCTCGATCTTGCCGGTGGCCACCACCGAGCGAACCATCTCGCCCCGGACTGCCGCGGTGATTTTCTCCGCCGGGATCGACTCGTCGCGGCTGAACAGGATGCTGAAGACGGTGTAGACGCCGCCCAGGATCCCGATGATCACCACCACGGTGACGATGCGCAGGGTGGTGCTCCCTTTTCGATTGGCCATGGCCGGACCTCCTCGCAGGATCAACTCAGATAACGATTCTGACGCCGCGTTTGTTCCGTTGGGTTGCAGGTACAATAAGGGTTTGAAGGTTCACAGGTTCACAGGTTTGAAACGGTTTATGGTTCATGGTTGATCGTTGATGACTGAACCGTCTGCCGTCCCCCGTCTCCTGTCTCCCGATTCACCCATCCACCGATTCACCGATTCACCGATTCACCGACTCACTCATTCACCCATTAACCCGTCCGCGCCTCGGCCCCTCGGCGGGAGATGGATTGTCTGGTACAATGCCCCGCAGCCGGGATCGTACCATCCTCCGGGTGTAATGCCCCCGGCTCTCGATTTCTGCACCAAGGAGCGACGCCATGGACCTGACCCGATTCCGCCCCGGCCGGAACAACACCGCGCTGGTGGTCATCGACATCCAGGAGCGCCTGGCCGCCGCCATGGACCCGGCCCGCTTCGAGACGGTGCTGGCCAACACCGAACGGCTCCTGGTGGGATTCGACATCCTCGACGGCCCCGTCTTCTTCACCGAGCAGTACCCGCAAGGCCTCGGTCCAACCGTGGCGCGGCTCACCCCTTACGCCCAGACGGCCGCGCCGGCCGCCAAGCTGGCGTTCAGCTGCTGCGGCGATCTGCCGCTGGCGGCATGGCTGCAGGACCGCGGCCGCAGCCACGCCGTCCTCTGCGGCATCGAGACCCACGTCTGCGTCCTCCAGACCGCCCTGGACCTGCTGCAGGCGGGCTTCTTCGTCCATGTGGTTCGGGACGCCACCCTGAGCCGGCGCCCCGAGAACCACGAGGCCGGGCTGGCGCTGCTGGCCGCTGCCGGGGCCGTGGTCACCACCACGGAGATCGCGCTGTTCCAGCTTCAGGCCCGCGCCGGCGACGCCACGTTCAAGGCGATCTCGAAGCTCGTACGATAGGATTGGTTGAGGGTTGCTGTTGAGGGTTCGTGCTTGTAATCGTAATTCGTAATCGTAATCGTAATCGAGGCTAGAGACTCGAGGCTAGAGGCTCGTTCCCGTAACGCGGACATCGGACATCGGACATCGGATATCGGATATCGGGCAACAGATTGTGGGGTTCAATATTCGCGGTACGGGGTTCGCGGTTCGGGTCTTCCCGTTTGTCAGATGCTGCCCGTCTTCCGCGTCCCGACTCACCGATTCACCGACTCACCGATTCACCGATTCACCGATTCACCGATTCACCGACTCACCGATTCACCGATTCACCGTTCAAATGAAGGCCACTCCGGCGTAGCCCACGACGCTGCTGTTGTCTCCGGTGACATCCCCGGAGGTGGCGTAGCGGACGAGTCGGCCTCGCGTCGCCCCCAGTTTCTTGCACGCCTGCATCACCGCCACCGCCGGCGCCCAGCCGCACATGGAGATGGATTCGCGCCGCACCACCGCGGCCAGCCCCGCCGGGTCCAGCGTCTCCATCCGCTCCACGGCCAGCGTGTCCTTGCGGCGGGCGTCCGGCGCGGATTCGTAGTGGGTCATGTCGGAGCTGGCCACCAGCAGCACCGGCTCGCCGGCCGCCGCCACCGCCGTCGCCAGCGCGTCGCCCAACCGCAACAGAAGCCCCAGGTCCGCCGTGCCCACGCAGACGGGGACGAACCGCGCCCCGGGCTGCTGGCGCTGGACAAAGGGCAATTGGACCTCCAGGGAGTGCTCGAACCGGTGCGCCGACTCGTCGTCGGCCAGCTCGGGCAGCGCCCGCGTCAGCGCCGCCGCCAGCGCTTCGTCGATGGCCGCGTCGCCCAGCGGCGTCCGCCACGAGCCGCGTCCCATGATGGCCAGCGGCTCCCCCAGGCCGGTGTGGTTGGGACACAGGATCACGAGGCGCGCCGGCACCTGCACCGCGCCGTACACCGCGCCGGCCACGGCTCCCGAGTACATGTAGCCGGCGTGGGGCGCCACCACGCCCCTGGCTGCCAGCCGCTCGCCGGCCGCCACGGTGTACCGGTCGAGATCGGCCAGGAGCGCCTGGCGGGCACCCGGATAGAATCGTCCGGCCACCGCCGGCATGCGCGTCGCCATCGCCACCTCCCGGACAGGCGGCCCGCGCCGTCCGTTCCGCGGAAATTTTCCTCCATTATACCACCGGTCGGCGCCGCGGACAGCCGGCCCGCCGCTCCGGGTCGGCGCCGCCGCCCCGAAACGATGCGACCAAGGCCGGCAACCGTGGTAGAATTCCGCTGGCCGGTTGCACCGATTCGCGAGATGAGACTGTCATGAACCTCCTGCTGCTGCGCCCCCATTACGACACCCGGTTTCGTCCGGCGGGATTCCCCATCGGCATCGCCTACCTGGCCGCGGCCGCCGAGGCGGCGGGTCACCGGGTCCGCGCCCTGGACCTGATCCTGCACCCGGACTGGGAGGCCGTGCTGGCGGACGCTTTGGCCGTCGAGCGCTTCGACCTGGTGGGCGTAAGCTGCATGAGCGTCCAGTACCTGGGGGCCGTCGCCGCCGCGGCACGGGTCCACACCCTCGCCCCGGACGCGCCTATGGTGTTCGGCGGCGCCCATCCGTCCATCGCCCCGGATCAGGTCCTGGCCCTCGACGGCGTGCGCTTCGTCATCCGCGGCGAGGGCGAGCGGCCCTTCCTCGAGCTGCTGGACGCTCTCGGCCGCGGCAGCGGCCTCGACGCGGTGGGCAGCCTGTCATTCAAACGGGACGGCATCGTCACTCACAACCCGCTGCGGACCGACTTCCCTTCGCCGGACGACCTGCCGTGGCCGGCTTACCACCGCTTCCCCATGGAGCGCTACTTCGAGCTGGAGATCCCCGGCTCCCCCAGCCGCCACCCGCGGCCGTTCCAGATCTTCACCAGCCGGGGTTGCCCTTATCACTGCATCTACTGTCACAACCTGTTCGGCAAGGGCTTCCGCCCGCGGTCGCCCGAGCATGTCGTGGCCGAGATGCGCCACCTGCACGACGCGTACGGCGTCCGCGAGTTCCTCATTTACGACGACAACTTCACCATGGACCTGGGGCGGGCCCGGCGGATCTGCGAGCTCATCGTGGACTCGGGCATGCGCGTCGGGCTGCAGTTTCCCAACGGCATCCGCGCCGACCGGGTGGACGAACCGCTCTTCGCGGCCATGGCGGCCGCCGGCGCCCACTCCATCACCATCGGCGTCGAATCGGGCAGCCCGAGGATCCAGCGGCTCATCCGCAAGAATCTCCGCCTCGACCGGGTGGAGGCGTTCCTCCGCCTGGCCCGACGGCACCGCCTGGTGACCCACGGATTTTTCATGATGGGCTTCCCCGGCGAGACCACGGCAGATGTCTGGCAGACCATCCGCTTCGCGCGCCGCTCCGAGCTCGACTACGCCTTCTTCGCCTTCGCCACCCCATACCCCGGCACCGAGCTCCATGACCTCACCGTGGCGCAGGGGCTCGCCACCCGCATGCTCGCCGACGACATGGACGTCACCACCCCCCACATCGAGACCCGCGAGATCAGCCTGCGCACTCTCCGGCGGCTGTACTTCACGGCTTACTTCCTGTTCTACACCCGGCCCCGGCGCCTGGGGCGACTCGTGACCGGCCTGCTGCGCCCCGGCGTGGCCGTCAAGTACCTGCGCGGTTTGGGCAAATACCTCCTGCCGGCTCTCCGGCAGCGCCGGACCGAACCTCGTGCGCCAACCGGCGGCCGCTGAACGGATTTCGGCGCCCACCCGGCGGCGCGTTTCCACCAAAAATTCACCCGCTGTCCAGACTCGGTTCCCCGTGGGATTGGTGCTGGTGTTTCAGCCCCATTTGACGTAGAATATGACGTTTATAACCGGCGCCTGAACGGCCCGAATTCAAAGGAATCATCCCCATGGAACACAAGGACCAGCTGCCCCTCGAAAACCTCGTCCAGGTCAACATCGAGGACGAAATCAAGAAGTCGTACCTCGACTACGCCATGTCGGTCATCATCGGCCGCGCGCTCCCCGACGCCCGCGACGGCCTCAAGCCGGTCCACCGGCGCATTCTTCACGCCATGAACGAGCTGGGCAACTCCCACTCGAAGCCGTACAAGAAGAGCGCCCGCATCGTCGGCGACGTGATCGGCAAGTATCATCCCCACGGCGACGTGGCCGTCTACGACGCCATCGTCCGCATGGAGCAGGACTTCTCCATGCGCTGCCCGCTGGTGGACGGCCAGGGGAACTTCGGCTCCGTCGACGGCGACTCCGCCGCGGCCATGCGCTACACCGAGATCCGGATGTCCCGGCTGGCGGAGGAGATGCTCGCCGACATCGAGAAGGAGACCGTCAACTTCGGTCCCAACTACGACGAGTCCCTGACCGAACCGCTGGTGCTGCCGGCGAAACTGCCCAACCTGCTGGTCAACGGCTCGGCGGGCATCGCCGTGGGCATGGCCACCAACATCCCGCCCCATAATCTGGGCGAGGTGGTCAACGCCCTGGTCCACCTCATCGAGCACCCCGATGCCCCCGTCGACGAGCTGATGACCTTCATTCCCGGCCCCGACTTTCCCACCGCCGCGTTCATCTACGGCCGGGCCGGGATCCGCGAGGCGTACCGCACCGGCCGCGGCATTCTCAAGCTGCGGGCGCGGGTGAACGTGGAGGAGCTCACCAAGGGCCGCGAGGCGCTGGTGGTCACCCAAATTCCGTATCAGGTGAACAAAAGCAAGCTCATCGAACAGATCGCCAACCTGGTCAAGGAACGGAAGGTGGACGGGATCACCGACCTGCGCGACGAGAGCGACCGCGAGGGGATGCGCATCGTCATCGAGCTGCGCCGCGACGTCGAGCCGGCGATCATCCTGAACAACCTGTACAAACACACCAACCTGCAGACCAGCTTCGGCATCAACCTGCTGGCCATCGACCGGAATCAGCCCAAGCTGCTGGACCTGCGCGACGCGCTCGTCATCTTCCTGGACCACCGCCGCGACGTGATCACGCGCCGCACCCGTTTCGAGCTGCGCAAGGCCAAAGAACGCGCCCACATCCTCGAGGGGCTCAAGATCGCCCTGGACCACCTCGACGAGGTCATCAAGCTGATCCGCAACTCCAAGACGCCCGCGGAGGCAAAGGAACGGCTGATGGCGCGCTTCAAGTTCAGCGAGGTCCAGGCCCAGGCCATCCTCGACATGCGCCTCCAGCGGCTGACCAACCTCGAGCGCGAGAAGATTCTCGAGGAGTACCGCCAGACCCTGAAGCTCATCGCCGACCTGGAAGAGATCCTGGCCAGCCCGTTCAAGCTCATGAACCTGATCAAGGAGGAGCTGCTGGCCCTGAAAAAGACTTACGCCGACAAGCGCCGCACGAACATCGTCGACGAGGAGGCCGAGCTCCAGATCGAGGACCTGATCCCCGACGAGGACGCGCTGATCACCATCTCGCACACGGGCTACATCAAGCGCATCCCCGCCTCCACCTACCGCGTCCAGCGGCGGGGCGGCAAGGGCCGGCGCGGCATGACCACCCACGCCACCGACTTCACCGAGCACGCCTTCGTCGCCTCCAACCACAGCTACCTGCTGATCTTCACCGACCGGGGCAAGGTGCATTGGCTGAAGGTCTACAGCATTCCCGAAGTGGGCACCGTCGGCAAGGGCCGCCCCGTCGTCAACCTGGTCAAGATGGATCCGGAGGAGAAGATCGCCGACATCATCCCGGTGAAGGAATTTTCCGAGAACGAGTACGTCGTGCTGGCCACGGCGGCCGGCATCATCAAGAAGACGCCGCTGTCGGAGTTTTCCAATCCACGCAGCGCCGGCATCATCGCCCAGACCGTCCGCGAGACGGACCGCCTGATCGCCGCCACCAAGACCACCGGCAACCATTTCATCTTCCTGTCCACGCGGCGGGGCCACAGCATCCGCTTCGCTGAAACCGACGTCCGGCCCATGGGCCGGACGGCCCAGGGCGTGATCGGCATCCGCCTGCGCAAGGGCGACCAGGTGGTCTCCCTGACCACCTACACCGCCGAGGGCGAATTCCTGAGCGTGACCCAGTGCGGCTTCGGCAAGAAGACCCCCACCACCGAGTACCGTGTTCAGTCCCGGGGCGGCAGCGGGATCATCAACCTGAAGGTCGCCGACAAGACGGGCCCGGTGGTGGACGCGCGCTATCTGCGGGAGGACTGCAACCTGATCCTCGTGAGCGCCGGCGGCCAGATCATCCGGATGAACACCGGCACCATCCGCACAGCCGGCCGGGCGACCATGGGCGTCAAGCTCATCGAACTGGCGCCGGAGGACACGGTCACATCCATCACGCTGCTGAGCGCCGAGGACGAAAACGGCGATGAGAACGGAAGCGATTAGCGGCATCGTCCGGTTTCTGGCCGAGCACCTCACCTTCATCGTCCTGGTGATCGCCACCGCGTTCGTGACCTCCTGCATCCTGCTGGTGCTCAACCAGAAGAATGCCGCGGATCTCTTCCGCCAGGCCCAGGAGCAGATCGGCACGAACCAGCCCCGCGCCGCCGCGGAAACCCTGCGGGCCATCGAGCGGGAATACCCGCACTGGGAGCGGATGGCGGAGGTGTACTACCTTCAGGGCAACCTTCAGTACTTCCATGAGAACAACCTGTACGGCGCCATGGAGCTCTGGCAGCGGACCCTCGCGGCGGACCCCGCCACCCCCCACGACTTCGAAATCCACCGGCGGTTCGCCGAGATCCACCTGAACGTCATCGGCGACCTGCCGCGGGCCGAGGCGGAGTGGAAATATCTCATCGCCCGCTATCCGGCGCACGCCGACACCCCGCGCTTTCGTCTCGAGCTGGCCCGCTGCTACGTCAAGTCGGATCGGCCGGAGGTGGCGATCATCGAGCTGAAGAACCTCCTGGAGACGGTGGCCGATCCCCATACCCGGCAGCAGGCGACAATCCAACTGGCCATGATTTACTACAACCAGAAAAACTACCAGCGGGCGCGGGATTTCCTGGAACCGGTCACTCAAAAACCCCACTGCGACAACTGCCGCAACATGGCGCTGATGGTGATGTCCGACATTCTGGAGATCCAGGAGGATTACGACAAAGCGATTGAAATCCTGGGTCAAATCCCCGATAATATCCTCTCGGAAGAAAAGAAACAGGCCCGTATCTCCAGCATTAAAAAGCAGTTTGTGCCGTCCGGCGGCCGAACGCGATGAGGTGGATCGATGAGCAACCGTCAGAACATCCCGGTCAAGTTCACCTACCCGGAGGGCCGGGAGAACATCCGGTTCGTGAACCAGTTCGCGTTCGCGCAGATCGACACGGACGTCGTGGTGGACATCGGTGTCGTGGATCCGAAGCAGGTGCTGGACATGAACCAGAAGATCCAGTCGCGCACCTTCCAGCCCGACGACCACCTGGAGGCGGTCATCGTTCAGCGCTTCGGCATGAGCATCACCTCCTTCATCAAGCTCAAACAGCAGATCGACCAGATTTTCCAGAATCTGGAGAAACAAGGCGTGCTGGTCAAGCGGCCCGACCAGGACACGCTGCAGTGACCGGCGGGCCGGCCCGCCTGACCGCGGCCGCCCCGTGCCATCATCGCCCCGAGGTATCGCCCATGACCCCAACCCGGCGCATCGTCCATGGTCTCGCCATCGGACTGCTCGCGGCCGCGCTTGCCGCCTGCGGCGGACCGGCGCCCGCCGAGACGGACCGCCCGGCCGCGGCGCCGGCCCGGACCGCGGCTCCCGAGCCGACGCCCCTGCCCGAGTCCAACCGCATGGTTATCGAAACCGCGGCCGGCGCCTTCACCATCGAGCTCGCGCCCGACCAGGCGCCGCAGACCGTCGCCCGGATCAAGCGGCTGGCCGTCGACGGCTTCTACACCGGGACCACGTTTCACCGGGTCATCGCCGGCAATCTGATCCAGGGCGGCGACCCGCTGAGCCGCGACGCCGACCCGTATAACGACGGCACCGGCACCACCGGCGAGTTCCTCCCGTTCGAGGCCAACGACCGGCCCATGACCGCGGGCGCGGTGGCCATGGCCCGCGGGGCGGACGACCGGAACTCGGCGAGCTGCCAGTTCTTCATTTGCGTCAAGAACCACCCCGAGTGGCAGGGTGATTACACCGTGTTCGGCCGCGTGGTCGAGGGCATGGACACGGTGCGGAAGATCGCCGCCGCCACCGTGGGCACCGGCGATCTGGCCGAACGCCCGATCGCCAAGCAGACCATCCGGCGGATCGAATTCCGCTGAGGCCGGTGGAACCCGCCCGCAGGGGACCGCCGCACCCGGCACGAGGAACGCCCATGCTTCTGAAAGGCAGCCTGAAGGTCACCACCCTTCCCGAGATCCTGCACTCCATCTGCATCAGCAAAGAGACCGGCATCCTGACGCTGCAGCAGTTCAACATCAAGAAGAAGATCTACCTGGAGGAGGGCAAGATCGCGTTCGCCTACTCCAACCAGCGCAAGGACTCGCTGGGTGACATCCTGCTGCGCAACGGCATCATCACCCTGGAGCAGTACCTGGAAACCGCCAACCAGATCCGGCCCGGCCTGCGCCACGGCCAGATCCTGCTGCGCGAGGGCTACATCAGCACTCAGGAGCTGATCTCCGCCGTCCACCAGCAGGTCAAGGAGATCATTTTTTCGGTGTTCGAATGGATCGAGGGGATGTTCGAGTTCGAGAAGGAAGAGAAGCAGATCGAGACCATCAAGCTCAACATCACCTCGGCCGACTTGATTCTGTCAGGCATCAAGCGGATCACCGACTGGTTCTTTTTGGAGCGGATGATCGGAAGCATCGACAACGTCCTGGAGGAATCCCCCGAGTTCGAGCAGAAGCGGCAGGAGATCCAGATCTCGGACCAGGAAGTGGACATCATGAACTACGCCCGCGGCAAGTCCATCCGCGAGGTGCTCCACTACAGCCTGCTCAACGACTTCGAAACCTGCCGCCTGCTGGCCGGGCTGATCACCATCGACCTGTTCCGGATCCAGCACCACCAAAGCTTCGTCCTGGAGCCGGTGCTGGACATGGAAATCGACAAGCTCAAGCGCATGCAGGCGCTCTTCAACCAGATCTTTGAAAACGTCCTCCAGACGCTCAAGACCGGCGCCGGCCCGATGGCCGAGAAGATCCTCCGCAACTACTACGAGGAGATCCGGCAGGAGGAGAAGACCCTCCTCCACAACGTGGAGATGAGCGGCAAAGGCTGGCTGGACCCCGATTTGCTCGATCTCAACATCATGAACCTGTCCACGCCGTACAAGACCGACTACGTCTACAACGTCTACCTCCGCATCCTCACCTCGCAGATGAAAGCCGCCCGCGAGCTGCTGGGCGAGGAGCAGAAGAACCGGATCGCGGCGGAGATCAAGCAGCTCATCGAGCGGCTGTCCACCGAGTGACCCGCGGCTGGAGACTCGTTCATCCCCTCCCTTCGTGCTCGTAATTCGTAATCGTGATCGTAATCATAATCGTAAGCGTAATCGAGGCTCGAGACTGGAGGCTCGTTCCCGTAACGCGGACAGCGGACATCGGACTTCGGATTTCGTGCTCGCAATTCCCAACCCGGCGGAGCCGGAACCAAGGGGGCATGATGGTGAACTCCAGCTCTGTGCCGCAAGGCCGGGTCTCCGGCAAGCCCTTCCAGTTTCAAAGACAATAGCCAGGCGCAACCCGGCGTAGCCAAGTAGCGCCTGGACAAGCGATGGTGTTTACAGAATGCGCGCCCCGGGGACGGGGCGCG
>CALAMB010000412.1 GCA_937925645.1 uncultured Acidobacteriota bacterium | reverse complement strand
TGGCCTGGATCACCTCGCTGATCTGCTGGCCGACCGCATCGACCTTCTGCTCCAGGAATTGCATCTTCTTTTCGAGCTGCTCCCGGCGCGTCTCAAGCTCCAGGTGCTGCTTTTCGGCGGCGGCCTGCTCGGTTTTCAGTCTGGTCTTGTCGCTGGCCGCCGGTGCCGGTTTCGGATCGTCGCCCGGCGCCGTCGAAACATTGTAAGCATCGAGCGGGACGATGTTGTTGGCGGCGCAGGTCACCGCCGGCGGGGACGGAATATCCGGTTCCGCGATCTGCAGGAACTGCAGCTCGCGGGCGAACAGGAACGCGGTCAAACCCAACAGACCGATGGCGCCAAGCAGCAGCCAGCGGCTGGGTTGCGGATTATGATTGCGATTTTTGTCGAGTAGCATTTCAATTCTCCTTCTGAGGATCTGGCGGTTGTGCACCGCGCCGGGCGCGGGGAGGACGGCGCCGGCGCCGGCGGCGAGCTCCAGCACCCGGGACAGGCACAGAATATATGAACGGCGGCGGCCGGTGACGGAGACCACCCAGTCGTCGCAGGCGATCTCGCGCTCCTCGGACAGACGACGGCCGATCCAGCGTACCGCCGGTTGGCAGAAGAACAGGGCCGCCATCACCTGCTGCAGCAGGTTGGCCCAATCGTCCCAACGGCGCAGGTGAGCCGCTTCGTGCAGCACGACCTGACGGAATTCTTCGACGGTCAATCGGGTGCTCATGGATTCGGGGATGAGGATGAGGGGGCGCCGGAAGCCGGCGACGGTTGGTACAGTGATCCCCGGGGCCACCGCCAGGCGGAAGATTCGGCGGACCGCCACCTCGCGGGCTGCGAGTTCCTCCGCCAGCCGGGAATCCAGCGTGATGGGCCGGGCGCGCCGTTTGAAGCGGCTGAGCTTCAGCCACTGGCAGCCGAGGCGGATCAACCCCCAGACGGCACCAGCCGCCCACCCGATGACCAACACCGCGACCCAACCGTTGTCGGTGACGATCAGCGGCGACCATCGCGCGGTCGATTCCGCGGCACCTTCCGCCAGTTGAACCGGCGAGGCGAGGCGCGAACCGCGCGAAAACGATGCGGCTGTCAGGCGGCCGGCTGATTGCGAGGGCGCGCCGGCTATCGACGTGCCTCGAGCCGGGATCGGGTCCGTCGCCGACGGCGCCATGGACACAGCCGTGAAGCCGACGGTCAGGCCGACCACCGCCGCCAGCGTGATCCACCAGACCGCGTAGCGGGTGCCCGCGCTCAGGCGGCGGAAGAATCGGAGCACCACCGCCACCCCGAGGGTCAGCATGGCGCCGGCGGCCAGTCCGTTGATCAGGCCGGCGGCCGCATGGCGGGACAGGGCTTGCAGCACGTAGTTCAGCTCCATCACGAATCCTCGGTGTCACCCCGGTCGATCAGTTCCCGGATGCGGGCCAATTCCTCGCCGGAAAGCGACTCCTGTTCCAGGAGGTTCATGACTAATTGCTCCGGCGATCCGTCGAAGAACCGGCTGACAAGATGTCGCAGGGCGCTGCGGCGCGCGTCCGTCCGTTCGGTCGCCGGATGGTACAGAAATGCGCGACCCTGCTTGGTGTGCCGGACATACCCCTTGTCCTCCAGGATGCGGAGGAAGGTCAAGACGGTGTTGTAGGCCCATCCCTGCTCGGCGTTCAGGGCGGCCACCACGTCGCCCACCGTCGCGGCGCGGCGCTCCCACAGCACATCCATGATCTTCAATTCCGCATCAGTGAGGGTGAGTGATTTCTTGCGGGCCATTGAATTCGCATCCTTATAACTAATTATTTAATACTTCGATTTCGATTGTCGTCCGCCGGGCGTTTCTTGTCAACTAATTTCTTAATATTAATACGCCGGATCCGGGAGCCGGGTTTCATTATTTTTCGAGTCGGCCAAAAAGAACCGCGCGCCGTACGGCGCGCGGGATGAATCGGTCATGCAGGTTCGGGATATCAGGTCGCCCGCTCAGGGGCCGGTCCAGACGGCGGTTCCGCCGGCGCCGGCCGGGTGCGCAGCCACAATCGCCGCGCCGCCAGCGCGAGGTCGTCGATGAGCGAATACACGGTGGGCAGCACCAGCAGGGTCAGGACGGTGGACGCGATGAGTCCGCCCATCACCGTCCGAGCCATGGGAAAATACCGGGCGTTGAAAATGCTGGTGTTGCCGTAGGCCAGCGGCAGCAGACCCACCACGGTGGTTCCGGCGGTCATCAGGATGGGACGGAGCCGCTCCAGGCACCCCTCGCGGATCGCCTGGACGCGAGTCAGCCCCTGGCGCCGGTAGTTGTTGACGTGATCGATGAGCACGATGCCGTTGTTCACCACCACGCCGATCAGGATGAGCAAGCCGATCTGGGCCATGAAGTTGAAAGGCGTGTGGGTGATCCACAGGAAAACGGCCACGCCGACGAAGGCGAACGGCAGTGAGAACATGATGGCGAACGGGTGGGCCAGGCTTTCGAACAGGGAGGCCATCACGAAATAGACCATGAACAGGGCGAGCAGCATGTTGAACAAAAACTCCTGCTGGCCGCTGTCCTGCTCCGCCACCCAGCGGTCGAAGCTCCAGGTGTATCCCATGGGCAGCCGGACGCTGTTCATGATGTCGGTGACAAGCTTCCGGCTCTCGTCCCGGTTCTCCAGGCCGCAGATGACGCCGATGTAGGCGCGGGTCCGACGATCCTCCCGCTCGATGGACTGGGCGGTCTTGATGATGTCCAGATCGGCGACGTGCGACAGGAGGATGTCTCCGCCGTCGGGGCTTCCGCCCACGATGACGCGCCGCAGGTCATCCAGGTTCTTGCGGTCCGTCTCCCGCAGCCGAACCCAGATTTCCACTTCGCCTTCGTCTGAGTGGAAACCGCGCACCTCGCGGCCGCGAAGCACGATGGCCAGCACCTGCCCGATCGTCTGGGCGCTGATGCCGTATCTGGCCGCCCGTTCGCGGTCGAGCCGGATTTGGACTTCCTCCAGGCCCCGCTCCTGCGCGGTGTGCACCTCCTTGACCGTGGCGTTGGCGCGGAACAGTCGCTTGGCCTCGAGCAAGAGGCCGTTGAGCGTCTGGGTGTCGTCGCCGTACAGGTTGACGCCCACCCAGTTGGCGGTGTCGACGCCGCGCATCCGCCCCAGGCTGATGCGGGCGCCGGGGATAACCGGCAGTTTCTCGCCGATCAGATCGCGGATCTTGGAGGCCTCACCGGCCACCAGGCGGGCCTGATCGAAGTAGACCTGCGTGAAGGCGCTGCCATTGTTGTAGAAGCTGTACACGTCCTTGATCTTCCATGGCTGCTTGTTGCGGAACAGGTAGGCCTCGACGGGGTTGACGTAGGTCTGCTCGATGACGGCGTAGTGGTAGTTTTCCGTAAACTCGTACTGGATCCGCAGGTCGCGCATCTCCTGCGCTTCGGGCGTGTTGTCGGGCAGCATCTGGAACGGCACGACGGCCAGGACCACCACCAGCAGGATGCCCAGAGTGGTCAGCGCGCGGTGGCGCAGGGTCCAGTCGAGGGCACGTCCGTAGCCGCGGGCCAGCGCGGTCCGGGTGGATTCGACCTTGGGCGGGCGGATCTTGATGAAACGGGCCATGGACAGCGGGATGAACGCCAGCGACACGAACAGGGAGCAGCCCAGCGCGATGATGATGGAAATACCGACTTCCCCCAGCCAGGTGGAAAACTCGGTCTGCCGCCCGAAGATCAGGGGGACGAAGATGATGATCGACGTCATCGTGGACGCCACAACGGCCTTGATCACCTCGCGGGAACCCACCTGGGCCGCCTCCAGCCGGGTTTTGCCTTTCTCCAGGTGCCGGAAGATCGATTCCAGCGCCACCACGGCGTTGTCCACCAGCATGCCGGCCGACAGCATCAGGCCCATCATGGACAGGACGTTGAGGGTGCCGCCCGAGAGGAAGAGGATGCCCACCGCGGAAATGATGGAAAATGGAATGGCGAACCCCACCACCAGGGTGGCGCCGATCCGGCGCAGAAACATGAACAGGACGCCCACCGCCAGCAGGGAGCCGTAGAAGCCGGACTCCAGCAGACCGCTGAGCGCCTTGGTGATCTCTTCGGCGGAGTCGTGCCAGACCAGAAGCTGGATGCCTTTGAGAGCGGGTTCCTGGTTGATCTGGCTGATCTTCTGCCGGACGGCGCGCACGGTCTCCACGATGTTGGCATCGGACGCCTTCAGAACAGTCACCGCGATGGCGTAGTCGCCGTTGAGATGGCGGCCGTAATCGAGCGGGGGCTCGTCGTAGTTGATGTCGGCGATATCGAGCAGCCGGAGGCCCCGGTCGTTGACGGGGAAATTGCGGATGGTCTCCAAATCGGACAAGGCGTTCTGGGCCAGGACGCCGAACCGTTCGCCGCCGTCGCGCACCCGACCCATGGACACGTTCAGGTTGGCGCTGTCCAGACGGCGGAAGATGCGCCCCACATCCACCCGGTACTTCTGAATGTCGGCCATGCGCAGGTCGATGGAAATCTGCCGCTTGGTCACGCCGCCGATCTGGACTTCGGCGACGCCCGGAATTCGCTCGAGGGGTTTTTTGATTTTATGGTTGAGGAAGTCGTAACTGCCGCGCAGATCCCGGCCCGACGAGATGCGGCCTTCGATGATGGGAATGTCGCTGGATCGAAAGTTGCGGACGAAAATGTGGTCCACATCGTCGGGCAAGTCGACGCGGGCCTGTTCCACCTTCTCGCGGATCTCCGTGCGGATGACGTCGATGTCGAGGCCCCAGTCGAACTCGAGGCTGATGTAGCTCCCGTCGGACTGGGAGGTGGCGTTCATGGTCTTGAGATGGGCCACCGTGGCCAGCGCCTCTTCGAGGGGCTTGGTGATGGATCGCTCCACCTGCTCCGGCGAGGCGTTCGGATAGGGCACGAAGACTTCCACCTGGGGGAAATCGAGCTCGGGGAGCAGGATCATGGGAATCTTCAGGATGGAAATGCCGCCCAGGACGAGAAAGCACAGCAGGATCATGCAGACGGTCACCGGCGACTTGATGGAGAACGCGGACAGGTTCATGACCGCACCTCACGCGCAGGGGGTTGGCTGCATTCCGGTCAGCGCATCGGGCGCGCTCGAGGGTGCCGGAATCGCTTGGTCGGCGGCGGTGATCCGGCGGTCCACGGCTTCGTAAACCACCGGAATGACGATAAGCGTGAGGAGAGTCGAGAACAACAGACCGCTCATGACGGTGATGGCCATGGGCGAGCGGATCTCCGCGCCTTCCCCCAACCCCAGCGACATCGGCAGCAGCCCCAGCACCGTGGTGAGGGTGGTCATCAGGATCGGCCGGAGCCGCACCTGGCCGGCGGCCACCAGCGCCTCCCGCTTGGGCAGGCCCTGGGCCCGGAGCTGGTTGGTGTAGTCGACGAGAACAATCGCATTGTTGACCACGATGCCCACCAGCACGATGATCCCGATGAACACCATCACGCTCACCGGCGTGGCCGTGAACGCCAGGCCGAAGACGGTCCCCACCGCGCCGAGCGGAACGGTGAACATGATGATGAACGGGTGTACCAGCGACTCAAACTGGGCGGCCATGACCAGGTAGACCAGAAACGCGGCGAGGCCCAGCGCGAACAGCAGGCTGCGGTAGGCGGTCTGGAGCTCCTCGTTCTGGCCGCCCAGGGCCGCGGTGGCGTCTTGCGGCAACTCCGGAGCCAGCCGCTGGAGCTCCCGGTTGATTTCGGCGGACACGCTGCCGAGGTCGCGGCCCGACAGATTGGCGGACACCACGGCCGCGCGGGACGACTTGATGTGATGGATTTCGTTCGGGCCACGGGCCATTATGACCCGGGCCACCGAGCCCAGCTTGATGGACACGCCGCCCGCGGCGAGGGCGGGGACGCCGGCGGCATTCCCGGCGGCCGCCGCGTTGATGACCAATTCGCTGATCTGGGCCACGGTGGTCCGGTCGCTTTCGCTGGCGCGCACCATGATGTCGATCTGCTTGTCCTGCTCCTTGAAGCGGGTGGCCACGTCGCCGCGGATCTTGTTCCGGATCACCCGGGCGACCTGGTTCTCGTCCAGGCCCAGGCGGGCGAGGCGCTCCCGGTCGAAGATCACATGGATTTCCGGATTGCCCATCTCCGCCGTGGTCTTGATGTCGCTCAGGCCGTTGATGCCGCTCAGAATTCCGGTCACCTGACGAGAAATCGCCTGCAACCGGTCCAGGTCATAGGTGACCACCTCCACCTCGACGGGTCGCTTGAAGGTGAAGTGGGCCGGCCGACTGAACGTGTAAGTGACTTCGGGCAGGGTGTCCAGATCGGTGCGGATCCGATCCAGGCAGCGGGCTTCGGCCGCCTTGTCCAAGCGGTCTTTCATCGCGATGTATACCGTGGCGGTATTTTCTTTGCGGACCTGGCGGGCGAACTGGTTCTCGTTGGACCCGCCGACACTGGAGAAGACGGTCTGCACGTCCGGATATTGCCGGATCCGGCTTTCTAGGTCCTGGGTGAGCCGGTTCGTGTACTCGAGGGAAGTTCCTTCCGGCAACTGGATCTCGAATGTGAATTCGCCCTGGGTGAGCGGTGGAATCAATTCCGTCCCAAGGGTGGCGTACAGGCCGGCCGCTGTCAGCGACAGCAGCAGGGTCGCCGTGACCACCAGCGCCTTGTGGTCCAGCGCCAGCCGCAGCCCGGACGGATACGCCCGCTGCAGGGCGGCGAAGGCGCGGTCGAACGGCGCGAACACGGGTCCGATGGCGCGCTTGGCCAGGCCGCCCACCCAACGGAAGATGCCGCGCAAGTCTGTCAGGATCACGTGGACGGTGGCGCCAAACGCGAATCGGAACGCGGCCCGCAGGCCCCGACCGAGCCAACGGACCGTGCGTTGCAGCGGGCGCAACAGCGCGCGGCGGCTGAGCGGCCGTTCAGTCGGCGCTGTGTTGGTCGCGGCCGGTTCGGGGACGTACAATTCTTCGGGACGGCGGAAGCGGACCGCCATCAGCATGGGCAGCACCGTCAGGGCGATCACCAACGAGGCCAGCAGCGAGTAGGTGATGGTCAGCGCCTGGTCCTTGAACAACTGGCCGGCGACACCCTCCACGAAGACCAGCGGCAGAAAGACCGCCACCGTCGTCAGGGTGGACGCCGTGACCGCCAGGCTGACCTCCCGCGTTCCCCGGTACACCGCTTCCGCCAGCTCCAGTCCGGACCGCTTGTGACGGTCGATGGCCTCGAGCACCACGATGGAGTTGTCCACCAGCATCCCGATTCCCAGGGCGATGCCGCCCAGCGACATGATGTTCAGCGTCAGGTCGGTCTGGTACATCAGGGCGAAGGTGGCCATGATGGAAATGGGAATCGACAGGCCGATCATCAGCGTGCTGCGCACGTCCTTGAGGAAGAGGAACAGGATGGCGGTCGCCAGCAGGCCGCCCAGCCACGCGTTGCCCCGGACCTCGTCGATCGCATGTTCGATGAACTCCGCTTGATTGGCCACGATGGCGTAGCTGACGTTGGCAGGAATGATCTTCGAGTCCTTCAGTGACGTCAACCGGCGGGCCACGGTTCGGGCCACGGTGACGGTGTTGGCGTCACCCTCCTTGTAGATGGACACCTCGACACTCTCGCGGCCGTCGAGCCGGGCGATTACCTCACGGTCCTTGGCGCCGCGGACCACTTCGGCGATGTCCTCCAGGCGGATCTGCCGGCCGCCCTCGTCGCGGACGATGATCCGGCGCATCTCGTCGAGGGATTTGAATTCGTTCAGGGTGCGGACCATGTAGCTCGAATCCTGGTCGTACAGCGAACCGGACGCCATGTTGAGGTTTTCGCGCTGGAGGATGTCCGTGACCAGGGTGATGGGAATGTTCAGCTCGGCCAGCTTTTTCTCGTCGATGTTGATCTGAATTTCTTCCTCGAGGCCGCCCACCACCTTGATGGCGGCGACGCCGTCCATGGCCTCAAGGTTCTTCTTCAGTTCCTTTTCGGCGAAGAAACGCAGCTGGCGGAGGTCGGACAAACCCTGCAGCCGCACGCGCATGATGGGATCCCGGGACGGATCAAACCGGAGGATCACCGGTTTGTCGGCGTCGCGGGGCAGTTCGACGAAGTCGAGTTTCTCCCGCACGTCCAGCACCGCCAGGTCCATGTCTGTTTTCCAGTTGAATTCCAGGACGACTTCGGACTGGCCCGGCCGGGAGACCGAACTGATCCGGGTGAGGCCGGACACGACGCCGACGGCCTCTTCAACCGGCTGAGTGATCAGGCTCTCGATCTCCTCCGGCGCGGCGTCGGCGTAGGCGGTGTCGACAGTCAGCGACGGGTAGGAGATGTCGGGCAGGAGGTTGAGCGCCAGCCGATCCAGGGAAACGATGCCGAACAGAATCACGGCCACCACGAACATGGACACGGTGACGGGCCGGTGGATGGCGCCGCGGATATAGTTCATGTCAGCCTCCTGTGCATGTGGGTGGACAGCCTGCGAGCCGCCGGATCGAAGCCGCTTCGCCGGTCACGGGGATGCCGATTGGCCTGCAGCGTCACCGCCGGGCAGGCGGACCGGCGGCACAGCTCGGATAGTCCGCCTACGGGCGGAGCTCGGCCAACTGGTCGTGGCTGTTCTTCCCCTTGAGCTGGACGATCTTGATTTTGGATCCTTCCTTCAAACCGCCCTGGCCGGCCACAACAACCTGCTGGTTTTCCTGCAAGCCGTGACGGACTTCCACCTGACCGCCGGTTTCGACGCCGAGGCGGACGGGCGAACGGTGGGCCAGTTGATTCTGCACGGTATACACGTACTTATCGCCGTCTTCATCGAGCACCGCGCGCTTGGGAATCAGCAGAGCGTCCGTGCGGCGGGAAGTTTCAATTCCCACCATGACGAAGGCGCCGGGTTTGAACCCCTTCTCCGGCTGCCGCTGTTCCACGGTCACCTTGACCGTGCCGGAGGACTGGTCCACCACCGGGCTGATCCGCGCCACCGTGCCCGCGGCGCGGGCGCCAGCGTCCGCACCCAAACGGATGGAGGCGGCCTGTCCGCTGAGAACCGACCGGGATTCGGCTTCGGAGAGGAATACGTCGGCGTACAGGGGGGAGAAGGCGCTGAGCTTGAACAGCGGTTCCATCGTGCGCACGGTCCGGCCGAGTTCCACCTGGCGTTGGACGATATAGCCGCCGAACGGCGCTTGGATGTGGCACCGGGAGATCTCGAGAGAGACCTGGGCCTGTTCGGCTTCCAATTCGGCGACGCGGTGGACGAGTTCCCGGCTCTGGGATTCAGACACCCGGGCGTCGTGTTCCAGTTCGGCCAGCCGGTAGCGGATCAGGGCGACTTCGCGTTCGCTGACCAACTGGTTCTGGAAGAGCTCCTGATAGCGGGCCAGCTCTTCCTTTTGGTTGGCGATCTGCACCGCGGTCTTTTCCTGCTGGATGATTGCTTTCTCCGACTGGAGTCTGGCCTGGGCCATTTTCTGGAGGGCGGACTGCAGGCGGATCTGGAGCTCGGTGTCGTCCAAAACGCAGAGCACGGCGCCCGCCTGGACGAAGTCGCCCTCCTCGGCCGTCAGCTGGCGGGCGATCCCATCGGTCTGGCTGACGACGTCGACCTCGCGCAAGGCGCGCAGGTTGGTGCTGGCGGAGACGATTGACGAGATCTCGCCCCGCTTGACGGTAGCCAGCTCCACCGGCACCGCATCCTTGCCGCCGTCCTTGGCCTTGGCGGCGGTCGCCTTCGAATCGGCCGCGGCGGTCTTGGTGGTGCTGTTCAGAGCGACGGCGCCGGCCACCAGGACGGCGCAGAAGCCCAGAAACGCATAGACTTTGACCCGTGTGGAAAGTTTGTTCAGCATGACCGTTGCTCCCGCTGTCTTGAAATACTGTGAACAAATACGCACGAGAGACGGGGATAGTTCGGCCCGGGTGTGCCGGGCGGGATGGGCGTGGGACGAAACGGACCAGTGCCGGGGCGAACGGGACTATCGCCGGGATGGTCGCGTGATGGGGCGGAGACTCGCCGCCGCCGCCCGTCAAGCCTGGGGCGGCGCCAGTGGCCGATTCCGGGAGGCGTGGATCAGCGGACGAACAGGCGGTGACTTGAGAATTGCGGATCGGAAGTCAGGTTGATCCCGAGATCGCGCAAGCCGGCCTCGTCACCGGGGGCGGGGATGTGGGTGATGTGGGCTTCGCATCCCCGCAGGTCGCGCAGCGTGTCGATGGCCAGCTGCGCGGCCGGATTGGTGGTGGCGCTGATGGCCAGGGCATTGAGGGTTTCGTTGAGGTCGAGGCTGACATCCTTGCCGAACACCTGCCGCTTCAATCCGGCGATGGAATCGATGATGGTCGGCGACAGGAGGTGGATCTGGTCTGGAATCCCGGCCAGCCGCTTGGCGGCGTTCAGCACCAGGCTCGAGGCCGCGTGCATGAGGGGCGAATTTTTCCCGTCGACCACGGTGCCGTCGGGCAGCGCCACCGCCGCGCCGCAGAAGATGCCGTCGTGCCCCTTGCCGCCGTCTTCAGCGGAGCGGGCGGCGGCGCGGGCGGGACTCACCACCGGCCGGTCTTCGGGCGCGAGGTCGTTGTCCCGCATCAGCAGCTCCACCCGCTGGGCGGTTTCGCGGTCCACCAGTCCCAGCATGTATTCGCAGGCGTAGCGGAAATAGCGGCGGATGATCTCCTGGCGGGCGGCGGCCTGGACCGCGGCATCGTCTACGACCCCGAACCCGCAGCGATTGACGCCCATGTCGGTGGGGGAATTGTAGGGCGACGCGGCGCCGGTGATCTTTTCCATGATTCGTTTCAGGGCGGGAAAAATTTCGACGTCGCGGTTGTAGTTGACGGTGGTCTGGCCGTAGGCCTCAAGGTGGTGCGGGTCGATGACGTTGACATCGCGCAGTTCGGCGGTGGCGGCTTCGTAGGCGACGTTGACCGGATGCTTCAACGGCAGGTTCCAGATGGGGAACGTTTCGAACTTGGCGTAGCCCGCCGAGCGGCCGCGGCGGTAGTCGTGGTAGAGCTGGGCCAGGCAAGTGGCCAACTTCCCGCTGCCGGGGCCGGGCCCCGTCACCACGACCAGCGGCTTGGTGGTCTCGATGTATGGATTGGCGCCGTAGCCCTCGTCGCTCACGATCCGGTCGATGTCGGTGGGGTAGCCGGGGGTGGCGCGATGAGTGTAAACGCGCACCTGACGGCGCTCCAGCTTGTTCTTGAAAATCCGGGCGGCCGGCTGGTCATCGTAGCGGGTGATGACCACGGCCGTGATCTCGATGCCCCGGTCGGCCAGGTCGTCGATGAGCTTGAGGGCGTCGGCGTCGTAGCTGATGCCGAAGTCGGCGCGCACCTTGCGCTTTTCGATGTCGCCGGCGAAGATACAGAGAATGATGTCGGCCTGGTCGCGGAGTTGGAGCAGCAGCCGCATCTTGACGTTGGGATCGTAACCGGGCAGCACCCGCGCCGCATGAAGGTCGTAGAGCAGCTTGCCGCCGAATTCCAGGTAGAGTTTGTCGTTGAACCGGTGCATCCGCTCCAGGATGGCGGCGGTCTGTTCGCGCAGATACTTGTCGTTGTCGAAACCAGGTCGAGTGGGCACGGTTCCTCCCGTCGAGTGCGGCGATTGACAAAAGGACACAATGCCACCAAGCGCGCCGGACGTCAAGCTACTTGGTGGGTGAAGCCGACGATCAGGACCGGACGTCCACCTCAAACGCCAGGATGTAGCGGTCCAGGCGGGGCCGCCAGATCAACTCCCGCCGGTGGGCGTAGCTGTCCTTCTGGAAGTGGAGGGGAATCCAGATGTTATCCGCCTGCGCCCGGATCAGGATTCGCTGCAGCAATTCCAGGCGCTGCTGCCGGTCGGCTGTCCGGGTGCTGGCGACGATCATCCGATCGAGTTCCGGATTGCTGTAGCCGACGCTGTTGTACCAGCCGAAATTGGGATCGCGGCCACGGGAATGGAAGCAGGCTTCGAAGATGTCGGAGGCGTCCCCGGTGAGCGGGATCCAGCTCGCCAGAAATATGTCGGACCGGGCCGTTTCGTCGGACCGGAGATAGGCCAGCTTGTCGACCGCGGTCGGGACGGTCTGGATCCCGACGTCCGCCAGTTGCCGGGCGCATTCCTCGGCGACTTCACGGACGCGGAAGTACTTGGCGCTGGGGTAGCGGAGTTCGATGGGTGCGTGCCGGGGAAAACGAGCTTGGCGCAACAAGGCGCGGGCCCGTGTCGTGTCGTGGCCGGGGTGTGAGGCGTCGGGGGTGTAACCGAACACCGAGCGGGAGACGACCTGGACCGCGGGTTCGCCCATGTGCTCCAGCGGCCCGGTGGTCAACCGGGTCCGATCCAGCGCCATGGACACCGCGCGGCGCACCGCGACGTCGCGGAAGGGATTGGTCCGGCCGTCGGCGAGCCGCTCGCGGAAGGTGAGTCCGAGATAGACCAGGCGCAGCCCCGGCGAGACCGGGGCGGTGAAGCGTCCGTCGGCGCGGAGGGCCGGGATCCGGCCGGGTGCGGGCGCGGAGACCAGGTCCGCCCGGCCTTGCGCCAGCAGCTCGGCCCGGGCCGCGTCGTCCGGCTCCACCAGCACGCGGACGCGGCGGAACAGCCGCCGGAAATGCCAATGGTCCGGCACCGCTTCGAGGAGATATTCCCGATCGCCATAACGGGCGGCCAACCGATACGGACCGGATCCGAACGGGGTGCGCTTGGTGTCGTCGACAGGCCGGCTGCGGTAGCGGTTTGCCGGGACGATCATGATCTGCGACAACTTGCCCAGCAGCGGCGCGTATGGCTCATGCGTCACGATTTCGACAGTGTCGGCAGACACTGCCCGAACGGACCGTACCGACGAAAGCAGGGTCTGCTTGGGCGACTGTCCGAGCTGCCGGATGCGCTCCAGGCTGAAGGCCACGTCGGCGGCCGTGACGGGCCGCCCGTCTTGAAAGACGGCGTCGGCACGCAGGTTGAACAGCCAGGTGCGCGGATCGGGATTGCTCCAGGAACGGGCGAGCCACGGCCGGACCGTCAGGTTTTCGTCCAGGAAGACAAGCGGATCGAACAGGTGATGGTAGAAGATGTTGCTGATTTCTTCCGCGTCCAGGTGGGGGTCCAGGTGGAGCGGCCCGGTGGGGAGCGCGATGCGCAGTTCGGACCGGCCATCAAGCCGAAGCCATTCGTCCGCCCGGCGGCAGCCGGCGGGCAGGATCGCGAGAAACAGCAGGAGTGACCCAACCGATCGAATGACGGAGCGGTTCATGATGGTGCACGACCCGTGAATCACCGGCCGCCAAGCGGTTCATTCCCCGCGGCCGGTGCGAGTTTCCGTCTAGCCGAGGCTGCCGATGGCGTCCTCCACAGTTTCCAGGATTTCGCAGGAGCGCACCAGCTCCTTCATCCGGGTGTGGTCGGGGTAGAGCGGCCGGTCTTCGCCGAGGTGGGCGACGTATTTTCGGATCACCCCGTGAGCCGCGCGGACGCCGGTGCCTGGCGTGAAGGTCCGGAAGTCCAACCCCTGGGCAGCGGCCATGAACTCGATGCCCAGGACGCCGCAGGCGTTGTCGAAGATCTGATGGTTTTTGATCGCCGTGTTCATGCCCATGGACACGAAGTCTTCCTGGTCGGCGGCGGCCGGAATCGATTGGGTGCTGGCCGGCATCGACAGGATGCGCTGTTCCACGATGAGGCTGTCGGCGGTGTACTGGCTGAGCATCATGCCGGAGAACATGCCGGCGCCCTTGGTCAGGAACGGCGGGAGCCC
>CALAMB010000411.1 GCA_937925645.1 uncultured Acidobacteriota bacterium | reverse complement strand
GGCCGGCCCGCCAGGGCCGGACTGGATTAGCCAGGGGCGCAGCCCCTGGTGGGCGGTGGTTTGTCGCGTGGTCGCCCCAGCGGGGCGACAGGCAGGTGGCGTGAATCGCGGGGCGCCGATCGATCGAGCGATCGTTGAAACGCCGGGTTTTCCGAACGCCCCGATGCCGCCCCGGTGGGGCTCGGGATGTTCCGATCATTCGGTGGGTGTGCCGCCGTTGGACCAGGGGCTGCGCCCCTGGCTAATGCCGTCCGGCCCTGCGGGCCGGGTGCGTGCCGAACGCTCAACGATCAACCATCAACGATCAACTGTTTAGAACCTGCGAACTTGGGAACCTGCTAACATTCCAACGTTCCAACCTTCAAACCTTCAAACGGCTCGATCACGAATTACGATCACGATTACGATCACGATTACGAATTACGAGCACGAAATCCGATGTCCGAAGTCCGATGTCCGAAGTCCGATGTCCAAGCACGCACGGATCCCTGACGATCGGCGGGGGGAGCGGCGTGTGGTAGAATGGTCCCAACTTGTTCGATGCGACGCACCAAGACTCGGGGCTGGAGGTGGCCATGGCCGGAGCCGGGATCCGAAAGATCGCCATCAACACGGGCGGCGGCGACGCGCCCGGACTCAACGCGGTGATCCGCGCCACGGTCATCGCCGCGCTCAACCGCGGCTGGGAGGTGTACGGCATCCGCGACGGCTACCACGGCATCCTCAGCCCGGAGAAGTACCCGCAGGGCGGCGTGATCCGGCTGGTGGCCGACTCCGTGCGCGGGATCACCCACCTGGGCGGCACCATCCTCGGGACCACCAACTGGGGCAACCCCACCAAATACCCGGTCCCGGGCCCCGACGGCCGGCTCCAGGAGGTGGACCGCTCCGGCGAGATCGTCGACTACTTCCGCCGCGAGGGGCTTGACGCCCTGGTGGCCATCGGCGGCGACGGCTCCCTCACCATCGCCACCGCGCTGGTGAAACAGGGGCTGAAGGTCGTGGGCGTGCCGAAAACCATCGACAACGACCTGGACAAGACGATCATCACGTTCGGCTTCGACACGGCCGTCTCCTTCGCCACCCAGTGCATCGACCGGCTCCACTCCACCGCCGAGGCGCACCACCGCATCATGGTGGTGGAGGTCATGGGCCGCTACGCCGGCTGGATCGCGCTGAACACCGGCATCTCCGGCACCGCCAACGCCATCCTCATCCCGGAGATCCCGTACGACCTGGCCCGGGTGGCCGACAAGATCCGCGACCGCGAGGCCCGCGGCCGGCATTTTTCCATCGTCGTGGTGGCCGAGGGCGCCAAGCCGAAGGACGGTACGGTGACGGTGGTCTCCAAGGAGGTGGGGCGGCTGGAGCGCCTGGGCGGCGTGGGCGCCGCCGTCACCGAGCAGCTCCAGACGCTCACCGGCAAGGAATGCCGCCTGGTGGTGCTGGGCCACCTGCTGCGCGGCGGCAGCCCCACCACCTTCGACCGGCTGATCGCGCTCCGGTTCGGGGCCGCGGCGGTCCGGGCGCTGGCCGAGGGGCATTCCGGGATCATGGTGGCGCTGGATCCGCCCACGGTGCGCTACGTGCCGCTGGCGGCGGCCACCAGCCGGATGAAATCGGTGCCGCTCGACTGCGATTCCATCCTCACCGCCCGCGAGCTGGGCATCTGCTTCGGCGACTGAGCGCGGGCCGGGGCCGACGCGGGAGGGCCGATGCTGCTGCTGTTCCTCATCATCGCGGGCGCCATGATCCTGCTGTTCACCGAGGCGCTCCCCGTCGAGGTGACCGCCCTGCTGGTGCTGGCGGCGCTGCTGGTGACGGGGGCGGTGACGCCGGAGGAGGGGCTGACCGGCTTCTCCAACCCGGCGACGGTCACCGTGACGGGGCTGCTGGTGATGAGCGCGGCCATCGAGAAGACGGGCGCCCTGCAGATCGTCGCCCGCCGCATCCTGAAACTGTCCCGCCACGCGCCGGGGCGGGTGATGGCCATGCTGACCGGGGCGACGGGCGCGCTGTCCATGTTCCTGAACAACACGCCGGTGGTGGCCATGCAGCTCCCCATCGCCATCTCGCTGGCGGAAAAATCGCGGCTCACGCTCTCCCGGCTGCTCATGCCCATCTCGTTCGCCGCCATCCTCGGCGGCACCTGCACCATGATCGGCACGTCCACCAACGTGCTGGTGGGCGCCCTCGCCGCCGAGCGGGGCTGGCGCATCGGCCTGTTTGACATCACCGGCATCGGCCTGGTGTACTTCGGCGTGGGGATGGCGTACATGGCCGCCGTGGGCGTCCGGCTGATCCCCGACCGGGACCGGCCGCGGGAGCTGTCCGAAAAGTACAGCCTGCGGGAGTACATCGCCGAAGTGGAGGTGCTGCCCGGCTCGGCGCTGGTGGGCCAGGCGGCCGGCCCGCGCCTGACGCTCGACGGCGGGGAGCCGGCGGGCGTCGGCATCCTGGCGGTGGTGCGCGGCGAGCGCAAGCACCTGCCCGACGAGGCGCCGGCGCTCGCCGCCGGCGACCTGCTCATCGTGAACGGCGCGGTGGATTGGTTGCTCCGGCTCCGCGAGCAGCCCGGCCTGCGCATCCGCCACGATTTCCGCCTCGACGACCAGGCCTTGCAGTCGGGGCAGATCGTGCTCGCCGAAGGGACCCTGGCGCCGGCGTCGCGGCTGGTCGGCGCCACCCTGAAGGAGGCGGATTTCCGCCGGACGTACGGTGTCGTCGCGCTGGCGGTGCGGCGGCACGGCAAGATCCTGCGGCAGAAGGTGGGGCGGGTCCGGCTCGGTTTCGGCGACACGCTGCTCCTCCAGGGCGACCGCCAGCGGATGGACCAGCTCGGCGGCCTCGCGGATTTCCTCATGCTGGAGCGGATCAAGCTGCCGCAGCCGCGCCGGGACAAGATCCCCCTGGCCGTGGGAATCTTCCTGTCGATCCTGGCGCTGATGGGAACCGGCGTGCTGCCCCTGACCACCGCCGTGATCGTGGGCGCGCTGCTCATGCTGCTGACGCGATGCATCCGGCTCCAGGAGCTCTACGGCGCGCTCCCCTTCAAGATCATCCTGCTGCTGGGCTGCCTCATCCCGCTGGAGCGGGCCATGGAGCGCAGCGGGGCGGCCGACGCCATCGCCCAGACCCTGCTCCAGGCGGCCGGCGGCGGGCGGCCGCTGCTCGCGCTGGCGCTGCTGGCCGTGACCACGCTGGTGCTCACCGAGATCATGTCCAACACGGCCGCGGCCGTCCTGATGGTCCCCGTCGCCTTCGCCCTGGCCGGCCCGCTGGCGGTGTCGCCGAAACCGCTCGTGCTGGCGGTGATGTTCTCGGCGTCGTTCTCGTTCCTGACGCCGGTGGGTTACCAGACCAACACCATGATTTACGACGTGGGCGGCTACCGCTTCACCGACTTCGGCCGGGTGGGCGCGCCGCTCACCGCCCTGCTGCTGGGCGTGTCCGTGCTGCTGATTCCGGTTTTCTGGCCGTTCTGATTGGAGGAACCATGCCGAACGAACCACGCGCCGACGCTGACTTCCCCGATTTCGAGAGCCAGCCGCTCACCCGCGGGGAGTACATCCAGTCGGTGCTCCACCTGTATCGCGGCGAGATGCAGCGGGCCGTCACGTGGCGCTCGCGGCTGGACACCACCACCAACTGGGCCATCGTGGTCACCGTCACGGCGCTGAGCTACGCGTTCGGGGCCGTGGAGCACCCGCACGTCATCGTCATCCTGGCCAACGTCGTCATCCTGACGCTGCTCTGGGTGGAGGCGCGGCGCTACCGCTACTACGACGTGTGGCGGACGCGCCTGCGGAAGATCGAGGAGAATTTCTTCGCCCCGCTCCTGCGGCGCGACCTCCAGAGCCTCGACGCGCGCTGGGGGAACATCGTCGCCGAGGACTTCCTGCATCCCCGGTTCAAGATCGCCTTCATCCACGCCCTCAAGGCGCGGCTCATGCGCAACTACGCCACCCTGTTCCTGATCACGCTGGCGGCCTGGCTGGTGAAGATCAGCGTCTGGTCGCCCCGGGGCCACCTGGAGGAGGGGCTGGCGTTCACCTGGGCGCAATTTTATGGCGCCATGGGCTTCTCGACCGTGTCGCCGGCCGTCATTCTCGCCGCCCAGGCCGTCTTCTACGGATTCCTGCTGGGGGTGATGCTCTTCGTCCGGGTGCCGTACGGCTACAGCGGGGAGAT
>CALAMB010000410.1 GCA_937925645.1 uncultured Acidobacteriota bacterium | reverse complement strand
AGATTGACTGACGTGACTGGAGTTCAGACGTGTGCTCTTCCGATCTCGGACGTCCCCTGGTTTCCACATCCAGCATCACGTGGGGTGTTCCGTCGGGCGACACGAATATTTTTTTCTCCACCCATGTCTTGTAATGATTGGTCTCGCCGGTGGACCCGATTTCCTCGGCTGATTTCACAAATTCGGTGTACACCCCACCCACCGCCAGCGTCCAGCCCGGCATCGCGTGGGGTCGCCCGATGGGGCTGAACCGAACCCAGGCGTCGTTGCCCCAATAATCCGGAAATTTAACCTGGGGCCGCTCGTAATCGAACGGTGGTTCCTGGGGCGGCGGTTCGCCCATCTTGTTGAGGCCGCCAACCAGGAACTTGTCCCCATAAGATTGCCGATAGCTCCAGACGTTGCTCGTGTAATGCAAAACCGGCGCAAATGCCGTCGTCTCACTCCAGGGAATCCCCGGCAACTGGAAGGTCAGGCTGAGCTTGCCGCTGTATCGATCGACGTTTTCCTGCACCGTGCCGCTGAGGTCGGCGTACGGATCGAAGCCGCGCTTGAACTCCGGATAGTTCTTGAAGAATGGAACGACACCGAACTCATACTGCGAGTCCTGCGCGATCATCGTGCCGGTCCACAGGCCGACCAGCCAGCATCCGATGACCAGATATCTGATCGTGCGCACCATGGAAGATCCCCTCATCATTGTTCTCCTGACCCTCGTCTGTCGAAATCGGCCATGCGTCCAAACGCTCAGTAAACAACCTGAAAGACCTGCACGCCACGGCGGCCCGCGGTGTCGCTTTGCATCACCTGAATCCATTCAGGTCCGCGAGCCTGGTGGTAGTGATAGATGTTGTGAACATCGCGGACCGGCTGGCGGTCCTCGTTCCAGGCGGTCGCCCGGTAACTCAGGATGGTGTGGCCCTGCGTGTCCACTTCAACCACCTCCTCGAACTGGCCGTACAACCGTTCCGACGGATCGGCCAGCGGGACCCAGTCCCTCCGGCTAAAGGTCGCCCGCTGACGCTTTTCATCCACGAGGTACTCGTAGCGATCCGATTCCCGGAGCAACCGGCACACGACCCATCCCGGATCGAGCGACAGAATGGGACGATAGCTGTGTAGCTCCCCAGCGGTGATCGCTTTGTGATGTTTGCCGTCGGCGCTGTCCAACTCCAAGCCGCGGCCGTTGGCTCCGCGACGTATCCAGAAGTTTTTTGTGTCCAAAGCCACCAACTGGTCACCGTGCAGTTCCATGGTGATCGCCGCTTCCGCTTGCCCGGGCAATAGAATGCCGAACGCACGCTGCGGCGCCGTGGTGTCCACCGCCTCTCCCGCCAGGGCATCGAGACAGTCCCGCAATTCACGGAGGCCGGCGTCTTGCTGGCTATAAATGATTCCACCAGCCACAGTGACCAGGGTGATGATTGTGATCGAACACCGAATGAACATGGCAAGGGCCCTCCTTACTCCGGTTTGAACTCGCTGGCCGCGATCTGGGTGTTGAAGGCGACGGTCTTCACCTGGATCTCGGAGACCAGCCGGCCGTCCTGGTACTGGCGGATGCGG
>CALAMB010000409.1 GCA_937925645.1 uncultured Acidobacteriota bacterium | reverse complement strand
GGTGAATGGGTGAATCGGTGAATCGGGAGATTGCCTGTTGTGGCGAATCATGGACAAAAGCAAATGTGATAAAATCATCACAACGATTCACCGCGCCGACGGCACCGCTTTATTCGATTTCGCGAACCTGTTCTTCCATTCACATGCCGTCGGGCCGGCGAAGGAGGGAATCATGAACCACGACCATATCCGCGCGGCGGCCCGGTGCGGGGGCGCGCGGCTCCGGCTGATGCTGTGGGCGGCCGCGCTGGTGGCGGTTTCGGGAGCGGCGGCGGCCCAGTCCATCGACGGCGTGTATACCCTCATCGGCGACACGGGCGGCCGCTCGGTCAAAGCCGGGGCGGTCATCACGCTGACCGTATCCGGCTCGCCGTCGGGCACCATGGCGGTGGTGGCCGTCCAGCCGGGCCAGACGATCACCGATACGGGCACCTTCACGCTGCGCGGCGGCCGGATCACCCTGTCATTTCAGGAGCTGGGATGGGCGGCCACCGGCGCGGCCTACAGCCTGGGCGGCGGGATCCTGGTGCTCCCGTTCAAGGCGCTGGACGACGGGCCCGGCACTTCCCGCTGGAAGATGCTCAGCGGCGGCTCGGGTGGCGGCGGTTCCGGCGATTCAGGCGACGGCGGCGGCGCCGGCGGTTCCGGCAAGGGGAGCGGTTCGGGCGGCGGGTCCGGTGCCGGCTCCGGCGGCAGCTCGGGCGGGTCCGGGGGATCGGGTGGCAAGGGCAGCTCCGGCGGATCGGGCGGCAAAGGCGGCAGCGGCGGGTCCGGCGGCACAGGCGGTTCCGGCGGATCGGGTGGGGCCGGCGGATCGGGCGGGCCCGGTGGCGGGCGGGGCGGCGCGGAGAAGCTGCCCACGATCAAGGACCTGGCGGGCAACTGGACGGGCCGGGCCGCCGGCGAGGAAGTCCGGTTCCGCGATCCCAACTCGCTGCTGATCCTCACCGTGAAGCACAACGCCGAGTTCTTCTTTCACGTGGACGAAGCCGGCAGGATCACCGGCGAGGGGACCATCGAGTACGACCTGGAGCGCAACACCGAGGGGTTGGATTCCCTGGCGGCGGGCGTCAAGGGGCTGATGGGGATGATGCCCGGAGCGCCGGGCCTGCCCGGCAAGGGCGCTGCCGCCGGTGTGGCGGGCAAGATGGGCGACGCCACCCGGGACGTGCCGGGCGTGACTTCGCTGCAGTACGACGCCCCGCACCTCAAGCACGGGAAGGAGCTGCGCCATTTCACGTTCACCGGCCAGGCGGAGATGAGCAGCGGCTGGAACTCGGGCGAGCGGGTGGACCACTGGAAGATGACCCTGGTGCAGGAAGGCCCGTTCACCCTGCCCGACGGTTCGACGGACAACCAGCTCATCGCCGCCTACGAGGTGAACAAGGTGAAGGAGGAAAAGCCGTTCCCCTGCTGGTCGCCCTTCATGAAGGAGTCGGGGACGTTGCGGCGCGGGCCCGGCGGCGCGTGGGTCGTGGAGTTCCAGCGGAAGGGGACCCACCGCGAGGGGAAGAAGGTCTGGCAGGAATATGGCTACGTCTGGATGGCCCGGCAGATCCGGTGAGGCGGGCTCAAGCGATTTCTGTCAGCATCCGGGCGCGGGCGTGGTCCCGCAGGCCCGCGAGCATCACCGCCAGCGCCGGCACGTGGGCCAGGAGCGCGTACAGCGTTTCCATCAACGGGTCGTGCCGGAACTGGACATGCCCCACGATGAAGAGCAGGGGGTAGTAGAGAAAGGCCGTGGCCGCGAACACCCCGGCCACCCGTTCGAGCCACGCCCAGCGGGTGTCCGTCAGGAGTTGGCTGAACACGAGGGGCCAGACGGCGTACCAGGGCCAGAACAGGGGACTGGCCAGGAGCAGGTAGGCCAACAAGGCCAGCACGACCCAGGCGGCGGCGCCGTCGTGGGTGCGGGGATCGGGTTTCGGGCGGACGGCCAGCAGCAGGGCCACGGCGGCCAGGCCCAGCGCCGCGTGGATCCAGTTCGTGTGACCGGCGCCGCCCGGCAGGATGTGTTGGCTGGCGACATGGAGCGAGTTGGCCGCCCAGCCCGCCTGTCGGATCCCGCCGCCCAGCAGTCCGGGCAGGCTGCCGAACGGCCAGCCGGCGGCGACGCCCGCCGCCAGGACGACGGCGGCCCCGCCCGCCACCCGGCCGATGCGACGCCGCACCGGCAGTCCGGAATCGCAGAGCGCCGGCAGGAACAGCGGCAGGGCGAACGCCGCGCTGTATTTGAGCCAGAACGCCGCGGTCCACGCCAGCACCGCCGGCCACCAGCGTCCCTGCCGGAGCTGCCAGGCGGCGGCCAGGCACCCCAGCAGCCAGAACAGGTCGAAGTGCATCATGGACAACCCTTCGAGCAGGAGCAGCGGGTGCGCCAGGTAGGCCCAGGCCGCCGCGTCGCCGGCGGGGCGTCCGGCCAGCAGGCGGCGGAGGATGAAGAAATTGCCGGCGTGGCAGGCGCCCATGAGCAACTTCAACAGCAGGAAGAAGACGAGCAGGTGTCCGCCGGCGATGCGGTAAAGCGCGCCGCAGACGATGACCCAGAGCGGCGGATAGGGCAGGTAGTCCCCCACCGCCGCCAGGCCGCCGCTGAGGAACGGATTGAACACCGAAAATGGCACGGCATAGGGATTGACGCCGCCGGCCCAGCGTTCGGCCATTCGGAAGTAGTACACCGCGTCATGGCTGCCGAAGGGGGGCACGAGGGCGAACGCGACGGCCGCCGCGGCGATGGACCATGCGGGCCAGGCGGCGCCCGTGCGGCGGTGCAGCGCCAGCAGGCCGGCCAAACACAAGCCCACCCAGAGGAAGTCGGCGAGCCGGAGCCAGGCGGACGGGCCCGGTGTTCCGCCCAGGTACGAGTCGTGGAAGGAGTAGGTCTGGCGGAACAGGTCGCCCAGGTGCGGCAGCACGGGCAACGCCAGGAGCACGGCGCAGGCGAGAAAGACAAGTTTGGCGGACGGCAGGCGCGCCATGGCTGCTATCTTAGAGCTTGACCGGCGCGTTTGCAACCGAGGTCCGCCGTTCGAGTGCTACGAAGTGCGGCGATGTATGGAATAGAGAATAGTGAGGAGATAGGAGATAGGAGTTGCGATCTCTTCGTGCTCGTAATCGTCATCGTAATCGTCATCGAGGCTTGAGGCTCGAGACTCGAGGCTCGTTCTCTGATTGACCGTGCGGCAGAATCCAGAGCGGCATCGTGCCGCCGCACTCCAGACCGTCGTGGCGCTACGTTTGGAGTGCGCAGACATGTCTGCGCTTTGGATTCCCGCGGAGCGGGCGCCGGGATCTTGCTTTGC
>CALAMB010000408.1 GCA_937925645.1 uncultured Acidobacteriota bacterium | reverse complement strand
TCACCATCGGCAGCATCGCCAACCTGATCGTCATCGAGGGCGCCCGCAACCTCGGCATCTCGGTCACCTTCAAGGAACACGCCCGGGTGGGCGTGCCGGTGACGCTGCTGTCGCTGGGGATCCTGTTGGGGTGGATCTGGGTGACGGGATGAGAACGGTGAACAGTGAACAGTGAACAGTGAGTAGTGTGGAGATAGGAGATAGACGTTGAGAGTACCAATCCATCGTATTCGTAATCGTAATTCGTAATCGTGATCGTAATCGTGATCGAAATCGAGCCTCGAGCCTCGATTACGATTACTCAGTTACTCCCGATTTTCTGCCATTTTTTGGCTGGATTTTTAACTGACGCCATGAGCAAAATCAAACAGCCGGCAGGCGGGAGGTACCGCGAGCGGCAGCGAGCGGCGCCAGCGGCCAGCCGCCACGATGTCCCGATGCCGCGAGACCATTCCATCACGGTGGCGGCAGTGCAGATCACGTGACCTGGTGTGTCGTTGCCGATCCCGCGGCGATGGTTTTCCCTTTTGACCGGACGGGCATTCAAGCGGCTCAGACAGAGTGGTCAGGCGTTTGGGATGATGCGCGGCGAAGCATTTGTCGCGCCGCTCGCTGCCGCTCGCGGTACCTCCACGTTGGCAACCGGTGGATCGTGCCACGAGCAGAGGAACGGTGAATCGGTGAATCGATGAACCGGTGAACCGGTGAATGGGGGAATCGGAGGGACAGGACCTGGATGCTGGGAACTGGGATCCAAAATCTAGGACCCAGAACCCGGGCCCGCAGTTCGAGTCAGTTGATGGTTGATGGTTGATCGTTGATCGTCAGGAGCGAGGCCCGAGCCCCGAACCTCGAGACCCGAGCCTCGAGACCCGTTGTCCGCGTTACGGGAACGAGCCTCGAGTCTCGAGCCTCGAGCCTCGATCACGATTACGATCACGATTACGATTACGCACCGGGTAAAGCTCGGGGTACAATGGCGCTGAAGACGGAGGCGAGGCATTCGGATGAGCAAGCCCAAGGTCGTGGTGGTGATGTCGGCGTACAACGCGGCGCCGACGCTGCTGCGGACCCACGAGGAGGTCATGGCCACGGGCGTGGTGGACCACGTCATCGTCGTGGACGACGCCAGCCGCGACGAGACCCTGACCATCGCCCGGTCCCTGCCGGCGACCACCGTCTACGCCCATGCCCGCAACCTCGGCTACGGCGGCAACCAGAAGAGCTGCTACCGGCTGGCCCTGGCCCAAGGGGCGGACATCGTCATCATGGTCCACCCCGACTACCAGTACACGCCGCGCCTGATCCCGGCCATGGCGGCGCTCATCGAAGCGGGGCTGGGGCACTGCGTGCTGGGTTCCCGGATCCTCGGCGGCTACGCCCTGACCGGCGGCATGCCGCGCTGGCGCTACTACAGCAACCGGGCCCTGACTCTGGCGGAGAACCTGCTCACCGGCGCCAAGCTGTCGGAATACCACACGGGCTACCGCGCCTTCTCGGCGGCGCTGCTGCGCCGCGTCCCCTTTGGGGAAAACTCCGACGACTTCATCTTCGACAACCAGATGCTGGCCCAGATCCTCTGGTACGGCTACCGCATCTCCGAGATCAGCTGTCCCACCCGGTACGCGACGGACGCCTCCTCGATCAACTTCCGGCGCAGCGTCCGCTACGGGTTCGGCTGCCTGGGGGTGGGGCTCGCGTTCCGCCTGGCCCGGTGGGGCCTGGCGCGCTCCCGGATGTTCCCCGATGTGGCGACCGAGCACCCGGTTGACGCGTGAGTGGGCGCTGGCGGCGCTGCTGGCGGCCGCGACGGTCGCGGTGTACGCGCCGATCGCCGGCCACGAGTTCGTCAACTACGACGACAACCTGTACGTCACCGAAAACCCTCACGTCCAGCAGGGGCTGACGGCGGAGTCGGTGCGCTGGGCGTTCTCCACCTGCCATGCCAGCAACTGGCACCCCCTCACCTGGTGGTCCCACATGCTGGACGTGGAGCTGTTCGGGCTGTGGGCGGGCGGCCACCACCTGAGCAGCCTGGCGCTGCACCTGCTCAACGCGCTGCTGCTGTTCGCCCTGCTGCGGGGGCTGACCGGGCGCACCGGCCTGAGCTGGTTCGTCGCGGCGCTGTTCGCCCTGCACCCGGCGCACGTGGAGTCGGTGGCGTGGGTGGCGGAGCGCAAGGACGTGCTGAGCACCCTGTTCTACTTCCTGACGCTGGCGGCGTACGCGGGCTGGGCCCGGACGGGGCGGGCGGGGCTGTACCGGCTCAGTCTGGCCCTGTTCGCGCTGGGGCTGATGGCCAAGCCGATGCTGGTGAGCGTGCCGGTGGTGCTGCTGCTGCTGGATGGATGGCCGCTGGCGCGGCTGCCGGCGTGGACGGGCTGGCCGCCGCCGCCATCGGCGCGGCGGGCGCTGGGCCGGCGGCTGCTGGAGAAGGCGCCGTTCGCGGCGCTGGCGCTGGCGTCGGGCGTCGTCACCCTGCTGGCGCAGGGTACGGCGATGGTGCCGCTGCGAACGCTGTCGCTTGCCGAGCGACTGGCCAACAGCGCGCAGGCCTATGTCCGCTACGTCGGTGAATTGTTCTGGCCGACGAACCTGGCGGTGTTCTACCCGCTGCCGCGCGTGTTCAGCGCCGGGGTGGCGGTGGCCGCCGGCGTGGCGCTGCTAGCGGCGACGGTGGCGGCGGTGCGGTGGGCGCGCCGGCTGCCGTGGCTGCCGGCGGGATGGGGCTGGTACCTGGTGACGCTGCTGCCGGTGATCGGGCTGGTGCAGGTGGGCGCGCAGTCGATGGCCGACCGGTACACCTATGTGCCGTACGTGGGGCTGTTCATCCTGCTGGCCTGGGGCGGGGGGCGGCTCCTCGAGGG
>CALAMB010000407.1 GCA_937925645.1 uncultured Acidobacteriota bacterium | reverse complement strand
GCCGACAGGAACGCCTGCCGCTGGTAAAGCTGGCTGTAAAGACCGCCGCGGGCCAGCAGCTCGTCGTGGGTGCCCTCCTCGGCCAGGCGGCCCTTGTGCAGGACCAGGATCCGGTCCACCTCGCGGATGGTGGAGAGCCGGTGAGCGATGATGATGGCGGTCCGCCCCCGGAGCAGATTGTGAATGGCGTCCTCCACCAGGTGCTCGGTGGCCGAGTCGACGTTGGCGGTGGCTTCGTCCATGACGACGATGTCCGGCTCACGCACCAGCGCCCGGGCGAAGCTCAGGAGCTGGCGCTGGCCGGCGGAAAGCAGCCGCCCCTCCTCGAGCACGTTCTCGTCATACCCGTTGGGCATCGCTTCGATGAACGGGTGGAGGAGCGCCTCGCGGGCGGCCGACTCGATCCGGTCGCGCCCGATGCCGGGCACGTGCAGGCCGATGTTCTCGGCCACGGTGCCGGTGAAGAGGAAGACGTCCTGGGGGATGGTGGCAATGCGCCGCCGCAGCTCCCGCACCGGCAGCTCACGGATGTCGGTCCCGTCGATGGTGACGGCGCCGCCGGTGACGTCGTAGAGCCGGTTCAGCAGGCTGATCACGGTGGTCTTGCCGCTGCCGGTGTAGCCCACCAGGGCGACCCGCTCGCCGGGACGGATCCGGCAGGAAAAATCCTGCAGCACCGGCGCTTCCGGGTCGTAGGCGAAGCGGACGCCGCGGAACTCCAGCGCGCCGGCGAAGCGCGCCGGCAGCGGCGTCGGGACGGCGGGCTCCCGCACGCTGACGGGCTGGTCCAGCAACTGCAGCACCCGCTCGGTGGCGGCCATGGCCGACTGAAACGTGTTGAACTGCTCGGCCATCTCCCGCAGCGGCCGGAAGAACATATTAATGTAGGCGAAGAAGGCGAAGATCACGCCCACCCGCAGCTCCACGCCCACCAGGGTGTGGGCGGCGAACAGGGTGAGAATCATCCCGAGGTTGCTCACGCCCTCGAGCACGGGGAAGTAGAGGGCGTAGGCGCGGATGGTCTTGAGGTAGGCGTCGCGGTAGTTGCGGTTGTGCACCGCGAAGTCGGCGGCGAACTTGTCGCGGATGCGGAACAGGCGGATCTCCCGGATGCCGGAGATGGTTTCGTTCAGGCTGGTGTTGATCTCGGCGTTGGCCCGGCGCACGCCGCGGAAGCCGGAGCGGATGCTCCGCCGGAACAGCGCGGTGGCCAGAACGAACACCGGCAGGGTGACGAAGGCCATCAGCGCCAGCTTCAGGTCGATGGCCAGCATGGCCACGAAGATCATGCCCACCTTCAGCAGGTCGCCCACCACCGAGACGATCCCCTCGGAGATGAACTCGCGGATCGATTCCACGTCGTTCGTGACGTTGGTGAGCGTCTTGCCGGCGGCGGTCTTGTCGTAGTAGTCCTTCGACAGGTCCAGCACCTTGCGGAACAGGTCCATCCGGAGGTCCAGGAGCAGCCGCTGCCCCAGGTACTGCACCGCGAAGTTGAACAGGAACTGGCACACCAGGCCCACCGCCATGATCAGCCCCAGCCACAGGGCGGTGCGCTGGAGTCCGGCCAGGTCGCCCGCAGCTACATCGCGGTCGATGCCCAGCTTCACCAGGTACGGCTCCGCCACCCCGGCCACGTTGAAGACGAGCATCAGCAGCACCGAGGCGGCCGCCAGGAGCCAGCGGCGGCGCACGTACGCGAGCAGCCGCAGGAGCTGCCGCCAGTCGCGGATGGGGGGGTGGGCGGCGTCGGTCTCAGTCGCCATTGCCGCCTCCGGCCAGGGCCATCTCCATCTGCTGCAGCCGGGCCATGCGGTAGTAGAGCCCCTGTTGCGCCAGCAGCTCCCCGTGGGTGCCCGACTCCGCGATCCGTCCGGCGTCCATGACGTGGATGACGTCGGCCGCCTTCAGCGCCGAGATCCGGTGGGAGACCACGACCAGGGTCTTGCGCCGGTGCAGGTTCCGCAGGCTGTCCAGGATTGCCGACTCGGTGGCGGCATCCACGCTCGAGAGCGCGTCGTCGAAGAAGAGCACCGGCCGGTCGCGCCAGAGCGCGCGGGCGATGGCCAGCCGCTGCTTCTGGCCGCCCGACAGGGTGATGCCGCGCTCGCCCACCATCTCGCCGTAGGCGTGGGGGAAGGTCTGGATGTCCTTGTCCAGGCCCGCCTGGGCGGCCGCCGCCTCAACGCCTGCCGGATCGGCGGCGTCGGCGCCAAGGGCGATGTTCTCGGCGACGGTGCGGGAGAAGAGGAACGTCTCCTGCGGGACCACGGCGACCCGCTCGTAGACGCTGTCGGGGTCCAGGCCGGCGAGGTCGGCGCCGTTGAAGCGGACCATGCCCGGCTCCGGCCGGAGCAGGCCGCAGAGGATCCGCAGCAGCGTGGACTTGCCACAGCCCACCATGCCGGTGATGCCCACCGTCTGGCCGGGGGCGATGTCCAGGTCCACGCCGCGGAGAGCGTCCGCCCGCGCGCCCGGATAGCGGTAGCGTAGTCCCCGGACCTGGAAGGCCGGCTCCCCGGCGGCCGCCGGCGGCTGGTCCGCCGGCACATCCACCGGGTGCGCCAGGATGTGATTCAGGCGCTCCAGCGCCGCCAGCCCCTGCTGGACCAGCGACATGATCCAGCCCAGCGACAGCACCGGGAACGTGAGGAAGCCCACCATGACGGTGAACTGGAGCAGTTCGCCCAGGGTCAGCTCGCCGCGGATCACCTGTGCGCCGCCCACCGCCAGGATCATCAGTTCCACCAGCCCCAGCATGAAGATGAAGAACGGCCAGATGAAGCCGCGCAGCGTGGCCACCCGCATCTGGTGCCGGACATACTCGCGGTTGAGCGTCTCGAACCGCGCGAACTCGGTGTCCTCCATGGTGTGAAGCTTGACCGTCTGGATGCCGGCGATGACCTGCCAGACCCGGCTGTTGATCGCGGCGAGGGTCTCCTGGATCCGCTTGTACATGGGCCGCAGGCGCGGCAGTACCACCACGATCATCAGGATGAGCACGCCCAGCATTCCCGTGACCATGAGCATGAGGGAGCCCGACAGGGCGAACAGCACCGGCATGAAGAACAGGAAGCGGGTCAGGGCGTTGGGCACGTACATGATCCCCGGCCCCAGCAGGGTGCGGACCTCGCTCAGGTCGTTGGTGCACCGGCTCATCAGGTCGCCGGTCTGGTTGGCCTGGTAGAAGGTGAAGTCCAGGGCCAGCAGGCGGCCGTAGAGGCGCTCCCGCAGCTCGTACTCGATCTTGCGCGAGACGCCGATGATCAGGTTCCGCATGAGGAACATGGCCCCGCCGGTGAGCGCCATCACCAGTCCGGCCCAGAGCAGGTTCTCGAGGATCACTCCGGCGCGGTTGGCGCCGGTGATCTCGTCGAGCGTCCGCTTGAAGAACTCCGGCACCTTCATGTAGCCGTAGTTCTGCATGAGCATGCAGGCGAAGCCGGCCAGCAGCTCGAGGCGGTACTTCCAGAGGTAGGGGCCGAGGATCTTGAGGTGTCGGATGGCCGGTCTCCTGTGACGCGCCCCGGCCCGTTCCGGGCAACGGCCGGCGGCGCCGAAGCCCGATGATACCAGTTTGGCGCCCGATTGCCAACGGCCGTGGCGGCGTCACCGTTTCGAACGGGGCCAATATTCCTGCGGCAGCGCGACGAACTGACTCTGGATCCACTCCGCCCGCGACTGGATGTAGGGCGTGGGGCGGGCGGCGTTCCAGCGCTTCGGGTTGGGGAGCACCGCCGCCAGCAGCGCCGCCTCGCGAGGCGTGAGCCGGGCGGCGGTCTTGCGGAAGTGGTGCCGCGCCGCCGCCGCCGCCCCGTACACGCCGGGGGCGAACTCGGCGACGTTGGCGTACACCTCCAGGATCCGCCGCTTCGGCCACAGCAGCTCCAGCCAGACGGTGTAGTAGGCCTCGGCCCCCTTGCGCAGAAAAGACCGCCAGGGCGGCAGAAAGAGGTTCTTGGCCACCTGCTGGGTGATGGTGCTGGCGCCGCGGAGCGGTTTCTTCGGATTGCGCTGGTGCTTGTCGCGGGCGTTTTCGATCTCCACCAGGTCGAAGCCGTGGTGGTCGAAGAAGCGCTGGTCCTCGGCGGCGAGCACGGCCGAGAACAGCCACGGCGAAATGGCTTCGGCCGGGACGTTCGCGTGCCGCCAGCCCGCGGGGCGGCCGCCGATCCGGTTTTCCAGCGACTGGATCAGCATCACCGTCGTCACCGGCGGATCCACGAAGCGGAACACGGTCACCTCGACGGGCGGCACCAGCAGCAGGGCCAGCGCCACCTTCCAGGTCACCGCCCAGATCCGCCGGGCCGGGCTTCGCTTCGCCGGCGGGAGCGCCGCAGGAGCAGTCGCTTCGGTTCCAACCTCCGCCGACGCGTCGCCGGGTGGCGCAGGAGGATCGATTGGGCAGGGTGTTTCCGTCATGGCGTTTCCCGAGCGTCCATTCTCGCCCAAAGCCGTCATGCCGCCAAGTCAAATCCGCGGCGCCGGCGGCGGTGACGGGCGCCGTGGGGCTGGGGTATAATGGCGGACGATTCGGGCGCCGGCTCACCGGCGTCCGCCGGAGGCGTCATGAAAGGCATCCGCTTCGCGTTCGTCACCGAGCTGCCCGCCGAGACGGTGGTGGAACTCTACCAGGAGGCCGGCTGGTGGGACGAGCGCTGGTCGCGGAAAGCCATCCCCGCGATGATCCGCGGCAGCTTCGCGTTTCTGGTGGCCCGTGACGCCGCCGGCGCCGCCGTGGGCATGGGCCGGGCGATCTCCGACGGCGCCAGCGACGCCTACATCCAGGACGTCGTGGTCCGCCGCGACCTGCGGGGCCGGGGCATCGGCGCGGAGATCGTCCGTCGCCTCACGGCGCGCTGCCGCCGCCGGGGCCTGGACTGGGTCGGCCTGGTGGCCGAACCCGGCACGCAGGCGTTCTACGAGCGGCTGGGCTTCCACGCCCGGCCGGGCTACCAGCTCATGCTCCACGAGGGCGATCGTGACTGACTCGCTGCCATTCCTGGGCCGGGAATTCCGGCCCGTGTCGCTGTCGGACCAGGACCTGCTGGAAGGATTCTGCAGCCGCTTCCCCCAGCCGCTGTCCGGCTTCACCTTCGCCGCCCTGTTCGCCTGGCGGGTTCCGTTCGACCATACCTGGACGGTCCTCGACCCGGACACGCTGCTCGTCACCACCGTCCATCCCAGCGACCCGCGGATGGCGCCCAACCTGATTCAACCCGTCGGCCTCTTCCCGCCCGAGAGCCAGGCGTGGCTGGTGGCCGAGGCCCGCCGGCTGGCCGAGCCGCTGCGAGTCGTCTGCGTGAGCCGGGCGTTCATTGACAGTCACCCCGACTGGGTCCGGCACTTCGCCGTCACCGAGAACCGGGCGTTTGCCAACTACGTCTACCGGTCCGAGGACCTGGCCGAACTCGCCGGACGGAAGTACGCCAAGAAGCGCAACCTCATCGCCCAGACCCGCAATTTGTTCGAATGGCAGGTGGAGCGGCTGACGCCGGCGTCGGTGCCCGACTGCATCGAGGCGTGCCGGAAAGTCAGCGAGCCGGTTGACGGAAAGGCCAACCGCGTGTTGCGATTCGAACTGGACGCGCTGAAGGACACGCTGGCTCATTTCGGCCGCCTGCGGCAGGACGGCATCCTGCTCCGCGTGGAGGGCGCCGTGGCCGGCCTGGCCGTGTTCGAACCCATTGCGCCCGACACGGCGGCGGTGCATTTTGAGAAGGCCGACCGCCGTTACAAGGGGATTTACCAGGTGCTCAACATGGAGTGCGCCCGGATCATTCGCGACCTGGGGTTCCCGTTCATCAACCGCGAGGAGGACCTCGACGAACCGGGGCTGCGGCAGGCCAAGCTGTCGTACCATCCGTCCGAGATCGTGCCGGCGTACACGCTGACCTTCACCGGGTGAACGACCGCCCGCTGAATCCGACCGTTACCGGAGGCCCCATGCCCGTGCAGGAAAATCCCCTTCCCGACTTTCCCGTCGAAACGGTCCGGCTGGCCAACGGGCTGACGGTCTTCCTGCTGGAGGATCCCGCGCTCCCCCTGGCGGCGGTGAACGTCAACTATCGCGTCGGCTCCCAGAACGAGCGGCCCGGGCGCACCGGCTTCGCCCACCTGTTCGAGCACATGATGTTCCAGGGCTCCAAGCACCACGACTCGGATTTCTTCCGCCCCCTGCAGGACATCGGCGGCAGCGTCAACGGCGGCACCGACCCGGACCGCACCCGCTATTGGGAGCTGGTGCCCGCGGCCTATCTGGAGCGGGCGCTCTGGCTGGAGGCCGACCGGATGGGTTTCCTGCTCGACGCCCTGACGCCCGAGCGGCTGGCCAACCAGATCGCGGTGGTGCAGAACGAGCGGCGCCAGAGCTACGAGAACCGGCCGTACGGCCTGGTGGGCGAGCGGATGGCCGCCGCGCTCTATCCGCCCCACCACCCGTACAGCTGGCCCACCATCGGCTTCATGGCGGACATCGCCGCGGCGACGCTCGATGACGTGCGCGACTTTTTCAGGACCTGGTACACGCCCAACAACGCCAGTCTGTGCCTGGCCGGCGATTTCGAGACGGCCCGGGCGAAGGATCTGATCGAGAAATATTTCGGCGCGATCCCGCCCGGTCCGCCTGTCACCCGGCCCGGACGCTGGGTGCCGGCGCTCGACGGCGAAGTGCGGCTGCTCATCGGCGACCGCGTCCAACTGCCCCGCGTCTACGCGGCCTGGCCCACCGTGCCGGCGTACAGCGGCGACGACGCCGCGCTGGACGTGTTCGCCCGGGTGCTGGGCGGCGGGCGGACGTCGCGCCTTCACCAACGGCTCGTCTACGAGCGGCAGATCGCCCAGGACGCCGTGGCCTGGCACGACGCCCGGCAGATCGCGGGAACACTCAACCTGATGCTCACCCCGCGCCCCGGACAGCCGCCCGAAGCCGTCGAGGCCGCCGCCTTCGACATCGTCCGGGAGGCGCTGGACGGGGGCATCCCCCCGGCGGAGCTGGAGCGCGTGCAGACCGACATCGCCGCCGCCTACATCCGGAGCATCCAGTACCTGGGCGGTTTCGGCGGCGTGTCCGACCGGATCAACGAGTTTTACCACTACCTGGACCGGCCCGACATGTTCCGCTGGGAGCTGCAGCGCTACCTCGACCTGACGCCCGAGGCGGTCGTCGCGGCGGCCCGCCGTTACCTGGGCGCGGGGCGGCTGGTCGCCCGGGTGGAACCGCTGCCGCCGCTGGCGCCCTCGACCCACCCGGCGGCCGCCGGCGTGGACCGCACCGTCATGCCCGGCCCCGGTCCCGAGTCCGCGTTCCGGCTGCCGCCGCGGCAGTCGTTCACGCTGCCCAACGGGCTCCGGGTGGTGCTGGCGGAACACCACAAGCTGCCGCTGGTGAGCTGCGGCCTCATCGTGCGCGGCGGCCTGTCCGCTGAGCCGGCGCATCGTCCCGGACTGGCCGACCTGACCGCGGCCATGCTGCGGGAGGGCGCCGGCGGCCGCACCTCCACCGAGCTGGCCGAGGCCGTCGAGACGCTGGGCGCCGAGCTGTCCTGGGTGACGTGGCCCGACGCCGTCATCGCCAGCCTCTCGGCGCTGCGGCACCGCCTGGAGCCGGCGCTGGCGCTGCTCGCGGACATGGTCATCCGGCCGGACTTCCCTCCCGCCGAGATGGAGCGCCTGCGGCAGCAGCGGCGGGTGCGCCTCACCCAGCTTCAGGACCAGCCCCAGTATCTGGCGGCGGTGGCCGCCCAGCGGGCGGTCTTCGGCGGGCATCCGTACGCGCACCCGGTGGCGGGGACCGACCGCTGCCTGGCCGAAATCACCCTCGATGAAGTGCGGGCCCATTGGCGGACCACCTGCGTGCCGGGGAACGCGGTGCTCGTCGTGACCGGCGACATCACCCGGCGGGAGCTGGAGTCCGCGCTCGGCGGACTGGCCGCCTGGCCGGCCGCGCCGGCGCCGGCCCTCACGCTGCCGCCGGTTCAGCCGCCCGGCGACCGGGTCGTCTACCTGCTGGACCGGCCGGACGCGCCCCAATCGGTGGTCGCGGCCGCGCTGGCGGGCGTCCCCCGGACGGCGCCCGACTTCGCCGCCCTCACGGTGCTCAACGCCGCCCTGGGCGGCCAGTTCGTCTCGCGCCTCAATTTGAACCTGCGCGAGGACAAGGGCTACACCTACGGCGCCCGCTCCCGTTTCGGCTTCGCGGCGGCGTCCGGCAGCTTCGCCGCCTCGGCGCCGGTGGAAACGCGGGTCACCGCCGCGGCCCTCCGGGAGATCGTGGCCGAGCTCGACGGCGTCGCCGGCGCCCGGCCGCTCAGCGCCGAGGAGCTCGCCTACGCGCAGGGTTCGCTGGTCAACGGCTACGCCCGCCGGTTCGAGACGCCCGATCAGATCCTCCGGGAGCTCCTCGACGTCTACCTCTACGGCCTGCCCGACGACGAGCTTGAAACTCTGCCCGGGCGCATCCGCGCCGTCACGGCCGCCGACGTGGCCGAGGCCGGCGCCCGGCATATCCGGACGGACCGCCTGGCCGTCGTCATCGTGGGCGACGCGGCCGCCGTGCGCCCCGACCTGGAAGCCCTCGGCCTCGGCGCCATCGTCCGGCTGGACAGCGACGGCTGCCCGCTCCCCGACGCGACCCGTCCGCCCGGTGATTAAAACCGGAAGGAGAATGCCATGCTTTCACCCCTGCGGATCCGCCGGCTCATCGCCGCCGCCGGGATCGCCGGCCTCGTGGCGGCCGCGGCGCCGGCAGCCGGCCAGACTGCGGAAAACGCCTGCCGGCTGGAGTCGCCCGACGGCCGGATCGCGGTGACGGTCCGGGCGGCGGACCGGCTCCGCTACGACATCGCCCTGCGCGGCCGCGTCGTGATGCCGGACTGCGCCTGCGTGCTGCGTGTCGACGACGCCGCCGTGGGGCTGGCGCCGCGGATCGCCGCCACCACCGCGCGCCGCGTCGACGGCACCGTGGCGCCCCCCGTCCCGCAGAAGACCGCCCGGATCCCGGAGCGCTACCACGAGCTGCGGCTGGTCCTGGCCGGCGGCGGCGAGGCGGTCTTCCGCGCCTACAACGAGGGCGTCGCCTACCGGTTCGAGACGGCGATCCCGCGAGACCGCGTGACGGTGTGGCACGAGGAGGCGGAGTTCCGGTTCGCCGGCGACTGCGCCGTGTACTACCCCCGCGAGGACGGCTTCTTCTCGCACAACGAGCGCGAGTTCGTCCGCCTGCCGCTGGGCGACGTCACACCCGCCATGCTGGCGAGCCTGCCGGCGGTGGTGGCCGCGCCCGGCGGCGTCCGGCTCGCCGTCGCCGAGTCGGATCTCGAGGATTATCCCGGCATGTGGCTCCGGGGCAACGGCCGTGACGGCCTCACCGCGACGTTCCCGCCCCTGCCCCTGGAGACGCAACTGGCCGGCGACCGCCACCTGCGCGTCACCCGCGCCGCCGACCACATCGCGGTGACCGCCGGCACGCGGACGTATCCGTGGCGCCTCGTGGCCGTCGCCGAGCGGGACGCCGACCTGATCACCAACCCGCTGGTGTACCTCCTGGCCGCCCCCAGCCAGGTGGCCGACCCCGCCTGGATCCGGCCGGGCAAGGTGGCGTGGGACTGGTGGAACGCGCTGAACCTCGCCGGCGTGGACTTCCCCGCCGGCGTCAACACGGCCACTTACAAGCACTACATCGACTTCGCCGCAGCCAACGGCATCGAGTACGTGATCCTCGACGAGGGGTGGTACCCGCTGGGCGACCTGCTCCGGGTGGTCCCCGAGGTGGACATGGACGCCCTGGCCGCCTACGCCAAATCCAAGGGCGTGGGACTGATCCTGTGGGTGATCTGGCAGACGCTGGACGACCAGTTCGACGCGGCGTTCGACCGGTTCGAGCGGTGGGGGATCCGGGGGATCAAGGTGGACTTCATGCAGCGGGACGACCAGCCGGTCATCAACTTCTACCACCGGGTGTGCCGCGAGGCGGCCCGGCGCCGCATGGTCGTGGATTTCCACGGCGCCGTGCGCCCGGCCATCATGACGCGGACCTGGCCGAACCTGCTATCCACCGAGGGCGTGCGCGGCCTTGAGCAGAGCAAATGGTGCGCCGACGCCAACCCCGAGCACGACGTCACCCTCCCCTTCACCCGGATGCTCCTCGGCCCCATGGACTACACCCCCGGCGCCATGCGGAACGCCGCCCGCGCCAGCTTCGCCCCCGTGTTCGAGCAGCCCATGAGCCAGGGCACCCGCTGCCACCAGCTGGCCATGTACGTGGTCTACGAGAGTCCGCTGCAGATGCTGTGCGACAGCCCCGCGCGCTACGCGCGGGAGCCGGAGGCGATGGCGTTTCTGCGAGCGGTGCCCACGGTGTGGGACGAGACTGTCGTGCTGGACGCGCAGATCGGAGACTACGTCGCGGTGGCCCGCCGGCGTGGCGACGAGTGGTTTGTGGGTGCCATGACCGACTGGACGGCGCGGGAGCTGACCATCGACCTGTCCTTCCTGCCGCCGGGCGCGCACGCCCTTGCCGCGTGGGCGGACGGCGCCAACGCCGGCCGCTGGGGCAGCGACTTTCGCGTGTCGGAACAGACCGTGGATCGGAGTTCGAAGCTGACGGCCCGGCTGGCCGCCGGCGGCGGCTGGGCGGCCCGGATCCGGCCTGCCCGCCCCTGACGGCCGCCGGTCACGGACCCAGTTGCTCCAGCAGGACCGCCAGCCGGTCCCGCTGCGGCGGCTGCAGCTCCAGCGCCTCGATCTCCTCGTGGAGCCGGGCCAGCCCGCCGTTGCCGCCCACGTAGCCGTTGACGCGGGCGGCCAGGGTGGAGTCGGTGAACGCCGTCGGTTGCGGGAACAGGCGCTGGAATTCCCGCATCAGCTCTCCCGACTGCCGCAGGTAGTATTTCTGATGGTAATCCTCGGCCCGGTAGAACCGCCCCGCGGGGCGGATCTCGGTGACGATCATCCGTCCCAGTTCCGCCGCCAGGCGGTCGCGGCTGGCGCGCGCCAGCTCCGCCTGCGTCTCGTCGTGACAGAACACCGCCGCCATGTACTGGCGGGACCAGGCGCGGCTGGTGGGCCGGTGGCCGGACCAGAAGACCTCCAGCAGCTCCGCGTAGGAGATCCGGCCGGGGTCGAAGTCCACCTGGAGCGTCTCCGTGTGGTCGCCCAGCCGGTGGTAGGTGGGGTCGGCCTGCGTGCCGCCGGTGTACCCCACGCGGGTCCGGATGACGCCGGGGAGACTCCCGAACCGGGAGTCGGGCCCCCAGAATCAGCCCATGGCGAACGTGGCGGCTTCCACCCGGCCCGGGTCCGCGTTGGAGGTGACGGGGCGAGTTCGATGATCGGGATCGGGTATGGCGCTCATGACTTTCATCTCCTTGGAACCGCTCGGGCGTCCCGGGCTGCAGCCGCCCGAGGGGGCGTCCGCCGCCGGTATGCTCCGCGGGTTTTCTGACGACCAGGCGGCGGGCCGCGCGGGATGCTCATCCCCCTGGAACAGCAACGCCACGACGACCGCCACCGCCGCAATCCAGAAGACGGTGCTCGCCGCCGGGCGTTTCGAAGTCGGTGTGGCAACCTGCACCAGGTCGCGCATGCGCTTACTCCTTGCGGCTGGATGCGACCCCGCGGCCGGTTCGTCCGCCGGTTTTTAAGATGCGGATTCCGCGGAATTGTCTTCACGGACGCTGTGTGTTTCCGCCACCGGAGGCGGCCACCGCGCCCGTCGTTCGCCGAGTGGACCGCGGAAAACCGTCCCGGACGGAATGGGTATGGTGTTGAATTTCCTATTGATCACCTTTAAAATTAAGGGAGTGACACCATCAATACCCGCATTCCGGCGCCCCACCGCCCCGCCTGCGCCTCCGCGCAACGGCGCGTATCCGGGTGCGGCATCGTTCCAGCCCAGGAGGAGACCATGTCCCAGCCCCCCGGCCAGCCCCCGTCGGTGAATCCGCCCGGCGGACGTCCGCCGGCTGATCGGCCTGCGGCGGCGCGATTGCCCACCGCCCGCTGGCTGGTCACCGTCCGGAGCGGCCCCCACGCCGGACGTCCGTATCCCCTCGACGATCAGGTCAAGATCGGGCGCAGTTCCGACAACGACATTGTGGTACCGGACATGCGCGCGTCGCGCAACCACGTCCGGATCGAGTGCGTGGACGACGACTGTTTCATGACCGACCTGGGCAGCAGCAACGGCACGCTGGTGAACGGCCGCCGGATCGAGGGCACCATCCAGCTCGCCGACGGTGACGTGTTCACCATCGGGTGCACCGAGTTCATGCTGGCGGCCGGCGCCGCGCCGGTCGAGGG
>CALAMB010000406.1 GCA_937925645.1 uncultured Acidobacteriota bacterium | reverse complement strand
TCCACGCCAACAGCGCCTTCGACGCGCTGCTGGCGCTGGAGACGCTGTACCTGCAATCGGGCCTGGAATCGTCGGCGCGGGCGGTCCGGGAGACGATCGCCCGGGCGGTGCATGTGGTGATCCAGGTGGAGATGCTGCCGGACCACAGCCGGAAAATTGTCGAAATCGCCGAAGTGCGGGGTCTGGATCGGGCATCGCCGGACTGTCCCTATACAATCGCCGGGTTGTACCGCTTCCTGCCCGAAGGCATGGAAAACCGCCGCATCCGCGGGCGGTTCGAGGTGGAGGGCCCGCCGCGGTATGTGGAGCGGTTGCGGACATTCAATCCGGATGCGATCCCGGAATTCTGGAGGATCGGTACGTGAGCACCGCTGAAAAACCCAGTTGGGAACAATTCCGCCGCTCCCTGCAAGCAGAGTGCCGGCGCTGCCGGCTGGCGCTGCGACCGGCGGCGCTGGCCGGTGACATCCGGCGGCGGCTTTCGGCCGCGGCCGCCGCCTTCCAGGAAGCGGTGCGGCGGGAGCCGGCGCCGAAGCGCAAGCGGTTTCTATTTTGAACTCGAGGAGGCCACAATGGGCAGTGCGCGGTGGGTGATGCTGGCGGTCGCCGCCCTGGGCGGGTTGGGTGCGCTCCCGGTCCGCGGCGCGGACCAATATGAACGGGACTGGAACACCGGCGGCTTCCACGTCGTGGAGCTGCGGAAGGACAGCGCCGAACCGGCGCTGTTTCGCGTGGTGCGGATCGAGCGCGTCCATGATGGTGACGGCCACCTCCGGATCTATCTCCCGGCGGAATGCCGGGACGCGGTTCGCGCCGCCCTGGACGCGGGCGGGCTCGCCGCGGAGATCTCCGGCCCGGGCGGCGGCGCTCCCGCCGCCGCCGGCCTGACGCTGTGCCGCTCCTGCCGCTGCGGCGGCGAAGGCAGCGCCACCAGCGACGCCTACACGGGCCAGCCGTGCGCGGACCGGTGCGGCGCCGCCGGAGTGGAAGAGGAGGCATATTTTCTCCGGGTGTCCGTCCGGCTGGATGCGGGCGAGGAGCTGGCCATCGGCCGGGAGCCCACCCAGTTGTGGCTGATTGAAAAGGAATGAAAGGCTACCAGCAGCACGAGGCGTTCGTCGCCGACGTCCGGATGTATTGGAAGATGGCCGTCTATGCCCTCGGGCTCGGCCTCGTCCTGCAGGTGGCGGCCTTCGGCTGGCTGGCCCGGCAGGCCTGGGACCGCCAGTTCGTCGTTCCGCTGGCCGACGGCCGCGCCTTCACGGTCCCCTTCCGCTCCGTGCTGAAATGCCTGGCCCCGCCCCTGGAGCTCTTCGGCCGGGAAACCCGGTACGAGGTGGAGCCGCCGCTGCGCCCCTTTTTCCAACGGGAGGGCGTTCCGGAGCGGCGCGTGACGGCCGGCGTCTACCGGGCGGTGATGGAAAAATACTTCGGGGACCGGATCGCCGGCTTCACCGCCGGCCTACAGGCGGCGCTGGCCGGGTCCTGCGCCGCCTACCTGCTGTCAGCCGCCTACTTCGGCATCTTCTTCGCCCGCGCCCGGCGGATGAGCGACACCCGGCACGTCCGGGGCGCCCGCCGGGTTTCGCTGGCGGTGCTGCGCCGCCGGCTGGAACGGGACGCCCGGGCCGAGACGGACGGCCGGCGCCGCCTGTCCGTCTGCGGCCTGGCCCTGCCGCGGGAGCTCGAGACGCGCCACCTCCTGATTCTGGGCACCACCGGCACCGGCAAGAGTGTCCTGGTCAACCAGATCCTCGGCCAGATCATCCGGCGGATGGAGGGGGGCCGGACCCACGAGCGAGCCATCGTCTATGACGTCAAGGGTGAGTTCCTGGCCAAGCACCGCCGCCCGGCGGATCTGGTGTTCTACCCGCCCGACGCACGCTGCCTGCGCTGGAGCTTCTTCAACGAGTGCCGCACCGACGAGGACATCAAGGTGCTGAGTGAGATCATCTTCCGCCCGGCCAGGGAGACGAGCGCCGATCCGTTCTGGAACAACGCCGCCAAGGCCGTCTTCATCGCCGGGCTGCGCTACCTCCGGGCGGTGGGCGAGACGCGCAACGCCGATATCTGGAGCTTTTTCGCCCAGAACAAGGCCGGCCTGGTCAAGAAGATCCGGGAGCTGCCCCTGGAGCAGCAGGGGGCGCTCAAGCATATCGAATCGGACGGGTCCGGGCCGGCGCAATCCGTCATCTCCGTCCTGACGGAGAAGATCGACTGGTTCGAGAGCCTGGTGGATCTGGACGGGGACTTTTCATTCCGGGACTACATCGCCCAACCGGCCAGCCGGAACCTGTTCCTGCTCAACATCAAGAACTACGCCGACACCTTCCGCCCGCTGATGACCTTCGTCTTCGACCTGCTGATCCGGGAGACCCTGAGCCTGCCGGACACGAACCCGCAGGAGCGCCGCCGGATCTGGTTCTGCATCGACGAAATCGGCAGCCTCAACCAGATCGGCGTGCTGCTGGATCTGCTGACCGTGGCCCGCTCCAAGGGCGGATGCCTGCTGGTGGCCAATCAGGACCTGGGCAAGATCGAGGACGTGTACGGCCGAGCCAACACGCGCACGTTTTACAACAATTTCAACACCGGCATCATCCTGCGGCTCAACGACCCGGACACGGCCGAATTCGTGTCCCGGAGCATCGGCGACCGGCAGGTGATCAAGGTCATGGGCAGCCGGCAGATGTCCCCCCGGGACGCCGGCGACCGCAAGTCGCTGTCCGACCAGGACCGCACCGAACGGGTGATGCTGCCCTCCGAGTTCATGAGCATCCCGGA
>CALAMB010000405.1 GCA_937925645.1 uncultured Acidobacteriota bacterium | reverse complement strand
CCAGTTCCCCACCCGGGCCATGACCCAGCTCTACAGCGTCCCGGTGGCCGGGGGCCGCGTCGACATGGCACTGGCGATGCCGGCGCTCGACGCCACCCTGGATTCGGCCGGGCGCCGCCTGATCTACCATGACGTCAAGGGCTACGAGGACAGCTGGCGCAAGCACCACACCTCGGCGGTGACCCGCGACGTCTGGCTCTACGACTTCAAGGCGAAGACTTACACCCAGCTCACCGAGTTCGCCGGCGAGGACCGGAACCCGGTGTTCGCCGCCAACGACAAGGACTTCTTCTACCTCAGCGAGCTGGACGGGACGTTCAACGTGTACCGCGCCCCCGTGGCCGATCCGGCCAAGGCCGTCCAGCTCACCAAATTTTCCCGGAACCCCGTCCGCTTCCTCACCCGCGCCCAGGACGACCTGCTCTGCTTCGGCTACGACGGCGAGATCTACACGCTGAAACCCGGCGGGCAGCCCGCCAAGGTCGCGGTGCACCTGGCCGTGGACGGCCGGGACACGCTGATGCAGGTGCTGCCGGTGCGCGAAGGGCTGGCGGAGGCGACGCTGTCGCCGAACGGCAAGGAATACGCCTGGGTGTTCCGCGGCGAGATCTTCGTCTCCAGCCTGGAGGCGGGGACCACGAAGCGCGTCACCAACACGCCGTGGCAGGAGCGGAGCGTGAACTTCAGCCCCGACGGGCGGTCGCTGGTCTACGCGGCGGAGAAGGACAACAACTGGAACGTCTACCGCGTCTCCATCGTGCGGAAGGAGGAGCCGTACTTCTACCTGTCCACCGTCCTCCAGGAGGAGCCGGTGGTGGCCACGGCGGCCGAGGAGTTCCAGCCCGCCTTCTCCCCCGACGGCAAGGAGGTGGCGTACCTGGAGGACCGGGTCGCCCTCAAGGTGATCAACCTCGAGTCGAAGGCGATCCGGCTGATCCTCCCCGCGGACAAGAACTACTCCTACCGCGACGGCGACCAGTACTACCAGTGGTCGCCCGACGGCAAGTGGTTTCTGGTTGAGTTCGGCTATCCCGAGCGGGTCCAGAACAGCCAGGTGGGCTTGGTGTCGGCCGACGGCCAGGGCGAGTTGCACAACCTCACCCTGAGCGGCTACGGCAACGGGGCGCCCAAATGGTCGCTGGACGGCACGATGATGATCTGGGGCACCACCCGGCACGGCGCCCGGCAGCAGGGCGGCGGGAGCGTCAGCGGCGACGTCTACGCGATGTTCTTCACGAAGGCCGCCTTTGACCGGTTCAAGCTCACCAAGGAGGAGTTCGCCCTGCTCAAGGAGCAGGAGGAGAAGGCCAAGAAGGAGGCGGCCGCCAAGGAAAAGGACGCGAAAAAGGAGGCCGGCGGGAAGGACGCGGCGGAAAAGGCGCCGACCAAGGACCTGACCTTCGACTGGGCGAACCTCGCGGAGCGGAAGGCCCGGCTGACGGTGCACTCGTCGCCGGCGCGGGACTGGCTCCTGTCCAAGGACGGCGAGAAGCTCTTCTACCTGACGAGCTTCGAGAAGGGGAACGACCTGTGGGTCCAGGAACTCCGCACCAACGAGACCAAGCTGTTCGCGAAGGTCAACGCGCGGCAGGCCGCCATGGAGCTGTCGGCCGACGGCAAGTTCATCTTCCTCCTGGCCGACCGCAAGCCCATGAAGGTGGACGCCGAGAACGGCAAGGCCGAGCCGCTCAAGATGGGCGACGAGATGATCCTGGACGCCGCCGGGGAGCGCGCGTACATCTTCGACCACGCCTGGCGGCAGCTGCGCGACAAGTTCTACGACCCCGGCCTGCACAACGTGGACTGGGACTACTACCACGCGCAGTACAAGAAGTTCCTACCCTTCATCAACAACAACTATGATTTTGCGGAGATGCTGAGCGAAATGCTGGGCGAGACCAACGCCTCCCACACCGGCTGCGGCTACCGGCCCCAGGTGACCGGCGGCGACGAGACGGCTGAACTCGGGCTCCTGGTTGCGTTCGATGGTGCGGGCGAGGGGGTGAAGATCGCCGAGGTCGTGGCCGGCGGCCCCCTTGACACCGCCGCGTCGCAGATCCGGGCGGGCCACGTGCTGGAGAAAATCGACGGCCAGCCGCTCACCGCGGGGATGGACTACAGCCGGCTCCTGAACCGGAAGGCGGGGAAGACCACCCTGCTCTCGGTGTACGACCCGGCCGCCGGCACCCGGTGGGAGGAGACGGTGAAGCCCGTCGCCGCCGGCGCGATGCAGGAGCTGCTCTACCAGCGCTGGGTGAAGGCCCGCCGCGCCGAGGTGGAGCGGCTGTCCGGCGGGAAGATCGGCTACGTGCACGTCCGGGCCATGAACGACCCCAGCATGCGCACCGTGTTCGAGGAGGCGCTGGGCCGCAACGTCGGCACGCAGGCCCTGATCGTGGACACCCGCTTCAACGGCGGCGGCAACATCCACGAGCAGCTTTCCGACTTCCTGAGCGGCCGCAAGTACTTCGACATCATCCCCCACGGCCAGTACATCGGCTCGGAGCCGTACGAAAAGTGGACCAAGCCCTCCATCGTGGTGATGGGCGAGGGGAACTACTCCGACGCGCACCTCTTCCCGGTCGCCTACAAGCTCAAGGGCGTCGGCAAGACCCTGGGCATGCCCGTGCCGGGGACCGGCACGTTCGTCTGGTGGGAGGCGCAGATCGACCCGACGCTGGTCTTCGGGATCCCCATGGGCGGCTGGCGCACCCCCGACGGCAAGTTCTGCGAGAACAACCAGCTCGAGCCCGACATCCGGGTGCGGAACGAGCCGGGCGTCATGAGCGCCGGTCGCGACCAGCAGCTCGAGGCCGCGGTGGCGGAGCTGTTGAAAGTGAAC
>CALAMB010000404.1 GCA_937925645.1 uncultured Acidobacteriota bacterium | reverse complement strand
TTGAGGTACTCGGCGTTGCCGTAGGCGGTCAGGGACGGCGGGCCCACGAACGCGGGCGTGGAGTAGGTGATGGAGCCCAGCGGCAGGGTGCGGATCCAGGTGATGAACAAATCCAGTTCGTCCTTGGAGAGGGCCCCGAGCCCGGCCCTGGACGCGATCGCATTGGAAGTGGTTTTCGTGAACTCTTTCAGATCGTCGCCGTCCAGGAACAGCACCACCCGGCTGGTGTGCGGCGTGGTGTCGATCCAGTCGGCGAAATCCCACAGCTTGTTGTCGGACTCCTTGGTGAAGTCGGTCAGGAAGTCGATCTTGCCTTCCTCGGTGGAAGTGGTCAGCGCCTGGAAGGCCCGCATGTGCCCCTTGAACACGGGGCTGTAGGTCATGGATGCCTTGAACATCACGTTCTGGAGCAACACTTTTTCCGGCATGGCCTTCGGGAACGTGATGGCCGTGGGTTCGATGAAGCCCAGGATGGGCTCGGTGTCGCCGCTGATCTCGCTGCCGAGACTGCCCAGGATCTTCTCCAGGGAGTTGAGCAGGTCGCCCTCGTTGTCGGCGAAGTAGGCGTAATCGGTGCCGCCGGCCTGAGCGATGGAATCAAGACCGGCCTTGTCCTCATCCGACTGGAGGCCGAACCCGACGACGAAGGTGTCCACGCCGTGATTGCTGCGCAGATTGTCGGCGGCGCTGATCGCCGCGTCGACGCCGGCGCAGGTGTCGCGGCCGTCGGTGAGGAGCATGATCGCGTTGTACCGGCAGTCGAAATACCGGTCGGGCAGCGGCGTCACGCCGGTCTGGCTCTCGTACGGCGTCCAGTTCTTGACGGTGCCGCTGGGCAGGTCGAAGTAGTAGCAGGCCTTCCACGAGTCGTCCAGATTCCGGTTGAACAGGTAGCGGCGGATCGACTGGAGCGAGTAGCTGATGGGCGTGGAGCCGCGGGCGGGCAGCTCCGTCGCGAACTTCCAGGGCAGGCCGGGCACGGTGAGGGTGCCGGTGGTGCGGTCGAAGTTGCGGTCCACCCACGACTTGATGGCGGCCCGGTTGTCGTAGCCGGGATCGACGCTGGACATGAACGGGTCGTTGTCGGCGCCGTGCGGCAGGGGCACCAGCAGCCGGTCCCGGGCGCTGCTGCAACCGGCGCCGGTGAAGAAGTAGGTGTCGTATGTCCGTGTCTTGGTGCCGTCGCTCCGTTCGGTGACGGTGTAGAGATTGGTGGGGAAGTACGCGTACCGGCTGTACCATCGGCCGCGGGAAAAATAGCGGTTGATGTCGTGGGCAAGCGCGTACGAGTCGGAGTTTGTGTACATCCAGAACGACCAGCGCAATCGGAGGTTGTCGCGGCTCATGAGCGAGTTGATGGCCGTCTTGGTGATGTAGACCTTCGAGTCGGTGCGCTGCCCGGCGAAGTCATAATTGGAGCACTGGCCGCCGCTGGCGCCGTTGGGCTGGCAGGACATGGAGCCCGACACGTCGATGACGAAGTGAATGTTCGGGGGCAGCAGCCGGCCGATGGGGTCGTTGGGGTCGTAGACCGGCTGGTTCTGGCCGGTCTGCGCCACGGCCGTCAGGCCGCTCAGGGCCAGCATTATCAAAAGCCACAGCCATCGGGTATGCATGGTGATCCTCCTTGCGCCCGGCTATTTCTGCGGATTCACGTTCCCTTCGCCGCCGCCGAAGGAATCCTTCGACGCGTCGACCATGGGCGTGTCCAGAAAAATCATCTCTTCCAGAATCTTGCGGGACCCCATCCAGCTCTCCCCGACCGAGCGGACGTAAAAGTAGCCGTCGGCCTCGATGGGCAGGTTGTTGGTGTCCTTTTCAGTGGGATCGGTGTTGACCACGTAGACCGCGTAGCGCCGGTCGGTGCCGGAGTCGATGATGGCGGCGACGTGGACGTTGCCGTTGTTGGGATCCAGCAGCCGCTTCCACTTGGCCGCCGTGGTGCTGGTGGGTCCGTAGTCGTAGTCATTGACGCTGGGGTTGATCTGGTACATCGCCGAGATCTGCTCGCGGTTGGTGAGGTTGCGGAGCATGCGACGGGCGTGCATCAGACCGGCTTCGGCGGCGTAGAACGCCTCCTTGCCGTACGCCTGGTTGCGGGTGACGTACACCTCGGACGTGGTGATCAGGATGACGCCCGAGGCCAGCATGGCCAGGGCCATCACGATGAGCAGGGCGATGATCATGGCCACGCCCCTGTTGTTGACGCGTTGTCGTTTCATGCGATGCCTCCTGTGGCGCGCGCCGCCGTCATTCCTCCGGCTCCGGCCGGAGGTTCCGGAACATGACCACCTGCGTGTACACCTCGCGGAACTGCGGGGTCGGCTGGACGGCGCCGGCGGAGCGGTCCTCGATCGCCGGCCGCTGGTAGTAGATGTCCTGGGTGCTGACACGCTTGCCGGCCATCACCTCCGGCATGGCGAAGGTCCGGCCGATGAGGGTGATGCGCATGGCCCGCAGGTGCTGGAGCTGCGCGTTGGTGATGTTCTGGAAATTCGTGGTGATCCACTCGGCGCCGGTGATGTTGTTGTTGTCGTCGGCGTCGATGCCCATGGCCACCTGGAGATCCTCCACGTACCGCGAGACCTCCTCGGGCACGGCGTTGGGCCGGGCCTCCAGGCGCATCAGCCGGGGCACGTCGGGGATGTTGGTGTCGATGTAATACTCCCAGATGCGGATGCGCATGATGACGGATCCGGGCGGATACGACTGCGGGAAACCCGTCGGAGAATTCACGCCGTACGGGTCGTTCGCGCCGGCGTTGAAGGTGACCTCGGTGAACGGGTTGCCGGACTGGGGACCCTGGATGGTGGTGGGCACGAACAGGTCGGCGAAGACCTGGGCGCCGGGATCCCACGGGTTGTCCACTGTGGGCGCGTTGGTGATGAGGAGCAGGTCGCCCTCCTGAAAGGGCTCGCCGCTGATCTTCACCGCCTTGAACTGGGAGCTGGGCGGACTGTACTCGTCGCGGAGCTGGGCGTCGTTGATGATGTCGGGCTCAACCACCCGGATCCGGTCGGGGATGGTGGAGTCGTAGCCGGCGTAGTGGCCCAGTTGGAGGCCGGTGACGAAGGGCTGCCACTGGGAGTTGGTGCACTCCACGATGTTGAACTGATACGCCCCGTTGAGGACCTGCAGCGGCGCCCACTTGGTGTAGGCGCCCACCACCCGCAGGTCGGAGGACATCGTATCCAGGGCAAAGCGCATGTTGGTGCGCAGCTCCGCCAGCGCCACGTGGGCCGTGGTGGCGTTCTGGTTCTCGAAGAAGAGCGCGGTGGCGCCGCCGATGATGACCAGCATGATCACCAGGGTGATCATGGCCTCGAGCAGCGAAAACCCGCGTCGGTTCGGCCTTCGAATCAGGGTTTGTTGCGTCATGGCCGTTCTCCTCGCCGTCAATCGTGGAACCGGTAGAGGACCATGCGGACGATCTGCTCGGACTCGTCGTCCAGCCCGAGCAGCTTCGCATAGTCTTCGGTGTAGCGGACCTCCACCGTCACCTTGACGATGTTCTCGGTGCCCGCCGGCACGTCGCTGGTGCTGGTGGTGCAAGTGAAGTCGTACCTGTTGGTGTCGTACACATAGTCGGGGGTCATGTTGAGGTCGGTGCTCGCGATGGTCCCGCTGCCGTCCAATAGCGCGGAGTTGTCGGGCAGCAGCATGACCCGCTCCATCACCATCTCGCCCAGGTACATGAGGCCGCTCACGCCGCCGGCGGCGCTGTTGTTCTTCATGGACCGCAGGAACACCTGGATGACGCCCAGGACGCCCAGGGCCATGACCACCAGGGCCACCAGCGCGGTGATCAGCGTGGCGCCCCGCCGGTTGAGCCGCAGTCGCTTGCCTAGAATCATCTTCCACCTCGCAGATAAAAGCGATCGGTTGAAATCAGATGAATAGCAAACGTCATGCCGAAGCATGCGCGCAACTATCTGATTGATCATGAGTATATTACACCGTTCACTGTCGCCGCGTCAAATCAAATTGTAACATTTTGTTACCGTCTGGTTGATTGCCGTGGCCCGGAGCGGACCGCCGGCGCCACGAGAGTCATTGGCATCGGCCGCCGCATCTGCTACAATGCCCCCTTTGTCGCACTCAAGACCGGCAGCGCCGGACAGAGCCGTGAAAATACTCCACATCTGGAAACGCATCGACCACCACTCCGCCCACTCCGGCTACGACCAGCTCAGCCGCCACATGGACTGCACCCACTACCGGCCGGGCCGGATCTTCCATTTCCTGTACGCGCGCAACCCCGAGCGCTTCCGCTGGGTGGGCGCCATCGATCCGGAGTGGTACAGCTTCGAGTACTTCTGCACCGAGGCCGAGCTGCTGGTCCGTATCAACCTCGTCTCCAGAACCGTGTTCCACATCCTGTACGGCGAAAACCAATTCCGCTTTCTGGGCCATGCGCCGCTGCGCCGCGGCAACCGGGTGGTCGCCACCTTCCACCAGCCGCCGGACATGCTGCCCCGCGCCATCCCGAAGACGTCGCGGATCGCCCGCGCCGACGCCATCGTCGTGGTGGGGAGCAGCCAGGAGGAGTACTTCCGCGGGCTGACCGGCCGGGACAACGTCTACCGCGTGCCCCACGGGATCGATGCCGACTACTTCACCCCCGGCGAGCCGCCGTCCGAGCGCGACGAGCTCCACTGCGTCACCGTCGGCTGGTGGCTGCGGGACGTGGAGACCATCCGCCGGGTGATCGCCACCACCGGCCAGTTGCGGCGGCCCCGCATCCGGTACCATATCGTGACCTTCCCGTGGTGCCAGGAATTCTACCGGGGCCTGCCCCACGTGCGGATGTACAGCGGCATCGCCGACGAGGAGCTCCGGGCGCTGTACCGGCGCTGCGACCTGATGCTGCTCCCGCTGAACGACTGCACCGCCAACAACGCCGTGCTCGAGGCCGGCGCCTGCGGGCTGCCCGTCTTCACCTCCGCCGCCGGATCCATCCGCGACTACGTGTCCGAGGCCGGCGCGGTGATCGCGCCCCCCAAGGACCCCGACTACCTCATCGACGCGCTGGTCGCGGCGGCCGGCGACCGGGCGCGCCTGCGCGCCATGGGCCGGGCGGCGCGCCTCCAGGCGGAGCAGTTCGCGTGGCCGCGAGTGGCCGAGCAGATGCGCGCCGCCTACGCGCGAATCCTCGGGTGAGTGTTTGCCATGCTGGCCGTATGCCCCCAATGTGAAAAAGCCCTGGTCGTCGACGATTCCGGCTGGCACACCTGCCGGCACTGCGGCCGCCGGGTGTGGATCCCCGACCCCGTCAACCCGGACCGCCCGCCCGCCGACGATTCCGGCGCGGCCGCGCCGGAACCCGCCGCGTCGGCCGCGCCGGATCTGCCGCCGCCCGTGGACATCCCGTGGGAGACCGGCCGCGGCGGCCCTGTCAGCCGCCTGCTGGCGACGGTCCCGCTGTTCCTGTTCCGCAGCCGCCAGGTGTACGGCCGCTTCCCCGACCGTACGGACAACAGCCGGTCCCTCATTTACGGCCTGCTGGTGGCCGCCACCGGTCTGGTGATCCATTTCCAGCTTCAGGCAATGTCCTACGATTACCTCATGCGCTCGCTGGCGCAGCCGGACGCGCCGGCGGAGATCCCCGCGTGGCTGCAGGGGACCATCCAGGAGATGCAGCGCGTCCATCTCGACAGCACGTTTTTCCAGACCTCCTCGCTCCTGGCGCCCCTGCTCGCCGCGGCCATCATTCTCGGCGGCCACCGCCTGCTGAGCATGGGCCTGTACCTCGCCCGGGGCCGCACGGCGCTCCCCCCTCCCCGCGCCTTCCGCCTCCTCGCCTACTCCTACACGCCGTTCCTGTTCATCGCCGTGCCGTTCCTGGGCCCCATCTGGTTCATGGTGGTGCAGTATCACGCGCTCCAGTCGGGCCTGGGGCTTTCCCGCTGGTCGGCCATGCTGCTGGTGGCGCTGAATTTCCTCTTTTTCAACTTCGTCCTCTCGTTCTGGAATTTCATCTATACCTTGATTGTCGGATGACGCCGCCGCCGGCGCGGCGGCCGTGGGCACACATGATCGGACACCGAAACGGGAACCTGCCCGGTCCGCCGGCGTATTACCGGATTGAAGTCACGCGTTGCGGTTTCCGGCAGGCCGATGATGCAGTCAGCGACAAGCGAGATGATCCACTCGAACGCCCGTGACCGCCTGGTGCAATTGGACGACAACGCCCTCATGCTGTTCGCCCGGAACGGAGACGGCGACGCGTACATGGAGCTGGTCCGTCGCTACAAGCAGCTCATGGTCAACTACGTCTACCGGCTGGTCTGGGACTACGACTGCGCGACGGAACTGGCCCAGGAGGTCTTCGTGCGGCTGTTCCGCAACATCGACCGGTACGACCACCGGCTCAAGTTCTCGACCTGGATCTACAAGATCGCCACCAACCTGGCGCTCGACGAGCTGCGGCGGCGCAAGCGGCGCCAGACCCAGCCGTTCTCCCGCGAGATCGAATCGCTGCCCGACGACCACGCCGCCCGGCACGATCCCCGGGCAGCCCACCGGCCGGATCCCGAGCAGGCGCTGCTCCGGTCGGAGGCGGGCCAGGCGATCCTGGCGGCCTTGCAGGAGCTGCCGGCGGACCACCGCCAGCTGTTCGTGCTCAAAGAGATGGAGCAACTGCCCCTGGAGGAGATCAGCCGCATCACGGGGGTCAAGGTGGGGACGCTGA
>CALAMB010000403.1 GCA_937925645.1 uncultured Acidobacteriota bacterium | reverse complement strand
GCTCGATGGAGATCCGCTGCCCGTTGGGGCCGATGCCGGGGCTGCCCACCAGTTGAGGGAACTTGGCTTGGAGCGTGTACTCCGCGACCATCTGGTCGAACGTCTTGCCCGCCTGGATCATGGCGGGCACGTCGGCCAGCAGGGCCTGCAGGTAGTCGAAACGGGACCGGAAGCCTGCGGCGCTGAGTTCGCCGTTCCAGTGGCCGGGGATGTACAGCTTGATTTCGCCGCCGCGGTCGAGCAGCGCCTGCCAGTGCCGGACCAGCACGGGATAGTCGGCCACCTCGCCGGTGTGGACGGCGAAGGTGGCCAGGCAGCCGGGCGTGTCGGTGAGCCACTTGTCGCACATCATGTCGCCGGTGAACAGGATCCCCTTCTGCCGGGCGAAGATGAAGATGTCGCTCTTGGTGTGGGTGCCGCCGGCCTGGTACAGCTCGAAGGTGACGTCGCCGCAGTCCAGAGTCATTTTGTCGGTGAACGTCTTGGTGGGGAAGGTGGGCGCGGGAGCGGATTTGGCATATTCGATGGACAGCGTGTCCAGGATGATCCGCTCTTCGGCAGCCGTCTTCTGCTCCGCGTTCAACTTGCCCGAGGCGATCTGGTCTTTCTGCCGCTGGATGTCCTCGGTGCGCCAGGTGATCTGGCGGGCGACGTTCCCCTGGTTCTCCTTCATCATCTCCACGACGCGCTCGTGAGCGATGATCTGGCAGTCGGCGTAGACGCCGTTGCCGTTGGTGTGGTCCTGATGGCCGTGGGTGTTGATGAGGTACTTGAAGTCGCTGCGCCCGAGCTCCTTGGCGATGACCTGGCGGAACGCCTGGTCGAACTTCGGGATGTCGGTGGTGTCGATCACCACGATCCCCTTCTGGGTGGCGACGGCGCAGACGGCGGTGGACGAGATCTGGTCGCCCACCCACACGCGGACGACGCCCGGGGCGAGCTGCTTCACGTGCAGGGGCAGTCCCTCGACGGTCCCGCCCGCGCCCGCCAGGCCCGCCAGGGCCGCCAGCAGCGCGGCCACGACAAACATTCGGTGCAACATGGTCTTCCTCCTATAAAAACTTTGCCGATGTATACGGAATCGAGCAATGATTGTCTTCACCGGCCCGGCGGCGGCGGGCGGTGAACTTCAACCGAAAAGGCGTGAATATCGCCATTTCCGCCGCGCTTACCGCAGCGGAGGAACTGGTATAACCCGTCCGGCGAGACGTACGGCGTACCCGCGCGCATCCCCTGGGCCAGCGCCCGGCCCCGCCCAGGCGCCGTCGACGCAGCGCGAGACCATCTCAACTCATTGAAGACTATTTTGAGCAACCCAGCTAAATACATGTGAATATTCAAGTACCATCACTCTGGCTGGGACTGAGCGTTTACCTTGATTTTGAATGAAGCTGTTTCGAAGGCCGATTCCAGTGCTCTGGCTGCTTCGATCTCGACATCGGGCTGAACACCGATCCCCTCCCAGTTTTTTTTAGTTATCGGATTTATTGCCCGGCCGGTTGGAATGGAAAGTCTGAAATTCTCAACGCTGAAAACATCGCTGGGATTCGCGCCGCCGGCAGTGACCTCTCCGATCAACACGCCGCGTTTTTGTGTTTGAATGTTGTAGGCAAACTCTTCACCACCCGATACAGTAAAGGAACTTGTCAGGACAAAAATTGGGACATCAACCATCTTTCGTCCATCCACCTTCTCAAGCGTAATGAAATCAACGGTTTTATCTAAACACCGCCAGTAAATACTATTGATATGCGTCGGCTTTTCGAAGAAGTAGCTGCAGACATACCTTATCGTTACCGGCACACCTCCACCATTCCGCCGAACATCAATGATGAGCGCCTTCGAATCAGTTAAATCATCCATCGCCGCATCAATGGACTTCTTTGCGGAGTCCAGCGGGGGAAACCCTAATATTTCGAGGTACCCGATGCCATTGTTCATTTTACCCGTTCGAAAAAACCCGAACTCGCGGATATCATTGACTATTTGATAATTGTAATTCAGGGCCTTTCTTCTGTTTGTGCCAGTTGATATCGACCCGCCGGCCAACGAAAAACGCAAGTGTAAATCATGCGCTATCGATTTCATTTCGAGGTTGACCTTCTCAGCAAACTCCTCCTCGGTTTTCAGATTATTGAAACGTCCCTGCGCATACTCCTCCTTTAGTTGAACCGCGATCTTCTTTGCAACATCGGGGAAAACGTAATACTGGTTCAGCAAACTGGAGATCGAATCGATAACATTTTCAGCTCTTTTTCCGTCAATCTCCCGGCCTGATTGAGCCGCACCGATTGGGATGGCGGACAGTATTATCAATCCGGTAATTACTGGTAATGAATATAGTTTTGAGCTGTGCATAATGACCCGGTTTTTAAAGTTTATTTTTCATTCGCTTAGATCGGAAGAGCGTCGTGTAGGGAAAGAGTGTAGATCTCAGGGGTCGCCGTAACATTAAAAAAAAAAAAAGGCACGTAACAACGAACAAACTTAGTGTTAACACGCTA
>CALAMB010000402.1 GCA_937925645.1 uncultured Acidobacteriota bacterium | reverse complement strand
CATGCGCTCTCCTCTATTCGTACCTCAGACTGTCCACCGGATTGGCCCGGGCGGCGCGGACGGCCTGGACGCTCACCGTAAGCAGGGCAATCAGCAGAGCGGCCAGTCCCGCCGGCAGTAACAAGCCGATGCCGATATCGGTACGGTAGACGAAGCCCTCGAGCCAGCGTCTCATGCTGATATAGGCGATGGGCCAGGCGACCACATTGGCCAGGGCGACCAGGACGAGGTATTCCCGGCACAGCATGCTCACGATTCGCGGCACCGAGGCCCCCAGCGCCCTGCGGATGCCGATCTCCTTGGTCCGCTGCTCCGCCGTGAAGGCGACCAGGCCGAGGAGTCCCAAACAGGAAATGAAAATGGCCAGCAGGGCGAAGGCGCCGAACAGCCTGCCCAACCGCTGCTCGCTCCCGTACTGGGCGTCGATCTGCTGGTCGAGGAAATGGTACTCGAAGGGAGCATATGAATTGACGCGGTTCCAAGCCTCCCGGATGTGCGCCATGACCGCGGACAGCGCCCGGCCGCCTCGAATCCGGATGAACACCGTCCCATCCGCGCACTCCTCGGCGAAATCACCGATCGGATAGTAGACCTCCGGGCGCGGCTCCAGGCGCAGGGATTGGCATATCGTGTTCTTGACGACTCCCACGACGGTCCCCTTCCGCCTCCCGACGGCGAACGATTTCCCCACGGCGTCCTGGAGGCCGGCCTTTTCCACGGCCAGTTCGTTGAGCACATACGCCGCCTCCCTGTCTCCCGGGAACGCGGCGGAAAAACCCCGACCGGCGACAAGATCCATGTCCATGGTTGTGAAAAAGTTGGCGTCGATCTGCGTCGTCCCCATCAGGATTGCCGCCTGATCCTGCGTTTTCCCCTCCCACCACACATCGGTGGTGTCGTTCTTCATGCCGATGGGCTTCCAATCCTTGGCCGCCACATCGGCGATCGCTCCGCTTTTCAACAGTTCACTGCGGAATAAGTCGTACTTGCGCCCGACATTCTCCTTCATCGGGACCGTCACGATCTGGTCCTGGTCCAGGCGCCAGCTTTCCTCCCGGATCTTCTGCAGCTGGCTGTCGACGACGAGCGTCGCCACGATCAGGGTGATCGCGATCACGAACTGCACGGTCACCAGGATCCGGCGCAGGGCGCCCCGCCCCACCCAGCCCGCCGTGCGGCTCCCGCCGGCAGAACGCAACGGTCCCGCTTCCTTGAAGGCATGAAGCGGTTGGATGCCGGAGAGATACAGCGCGGGGAAAACGCCGGACAAGAGGCCCACCAGGCCGGCTATTCCCGTCAGGCTGATCCACACGTCAGGCGAGACGAGCTGCAGGGAGAACTCTTTTCCCGTCAACTCGTTGAAACAGGGCATGGCGACCCAGGCCAGGAGAAGAGCCAGGGGCACCGCGAGGCCGGTGATGAGCAGCGACTCGCCGAAGAACTGGGCCGCGATCTGTCGGCGATCGGCCCCGATGACCCGGCGCACGCCGATTTCCCGGGCCCGTTTCTCCGCCCGGGCCGTGGCCAGGTTGATGAAATTGATGCCGGCGATCAGGGCGATGAACAAGGCGATCATGGAAAACACGATGACTTGTGTCTTGCTGCCTAGCGGGATGTCATAGGGCCCGATGGGATTGAGATAGACGTCTTCCAGCCGCTGGATGGAGAACACCGCCCCCCCACGAACAACCGCCGGGCACTTGTGCACGAGAGCGACCTGATTCAGTTTGCGGATGACCTCCGCCTCGCTGCGCTGCGGCTGGGTTTGGACGTACGTCTTGAAGTTGAAATCGCCCCAGCCCATCCCCCAGATGGAGAGGGCTTCGGCCAGTCTGAAGGGGATGACATAATCAAATCGAAAGTGGGATTGCCGCGGAACGTCCCGCATGACCCCGGTCACCGTCAGGGGGACCCGGCCTTCCACCAGCACCGTCTTTCCGATCGGATCGTCATTCCCGAAATACTTTCGGGCCAAGCTGGAGGACAGGACGATGCACTCCGGCGCGGTGAACGCGCCGTCGCCACGGAGCAGCGGGAAACTGAAAATCTTGAACAATGACGGATCCGCCGCGATGCCCCGATCTTCATAGAATGCACGGTTTTCATATTGCAGGACGATGCGGGGAACCCAGCCCACCCGCACCGCGGCGGCCACTTCAGGAACTTCCGCCGCCACAGCCGGTGCGAACGGAGCGGGGGAGCTGAAGTCGTTGCCGTTTTCTCTCAGGGTGACGACCCGGTAGATGTCCCGGCCGTTCTGATGGAACCGGTCATAGCCCGACTCGTCCCGAACCCACAACATGATCAGCAGGGAGCAGGCCATGCCGATGGCCAGGCCGAAGATGTTGATGGCTGAATATCCCTTGTGGCGGACGAGGCAGCGCCAGGCGACTCTCAGGTAATTGCGCAGCATGAGTCACACTCCTGCCGTTGCATCGCCTCCGGCTTCGGCGTCGGAAATGCCTACTCCGGCCGGCGTCGACTCACCCGCCGGGTCCGGGCGGTGCAACCGGAACAGTACCCGCCCCAGGTAGCCGCCCGGGCTGATCTCGGCGATGTAGAGGCCCGGCTGCA
>CALAMB010000401.1 GCA_937925645.1 uncultured Acidobacteriota bacterium | reverse complement strand
CCGCGTCGAGCATCCGCTCCAGGTTCGAGGTGTGGGGCTCGAACAGGATCTGGAAGTCGGGGTCGGCCGAACCGAGCTCCGAGCGGATGTCCGCCTCCAGCGCGCGGAGCGCCTGCTCCACGGCCGCCACCTGCCCCGGTTCCAGCGCCACGGTCACGAAGGTTTCGCGCGGGATGGCGTTGCGCTTGGAGCCGCCGGTCAGGGTCATGATGTCCACAGTGTACTGGCGCCGCAGCGTCCACAGGATCCGCGCCGCCAGCTTGATGGCGTTGCCGCGCCCGGTGGCGATGTCCAGCCCGGAGTGGCCGCCCTTTAGCCCCGCCACCTTCAGGCGGTAGACGGCCCGGCCGGCCGGCAGCGGCACCGTGCGCACGGGGCTGGTGGCCACCGTGTCCATGCCGCCGGCGCAGCCGATGTAGACGGCGCCCTCCTCTTCGCTGTCGAGGTTGAGCATCCGGTTGCCGCTGAGCATGTCGGCACCGAGCTGGAAGGCGCCGGTGAGCCCGGTCTCCTCGTCGATGGTGAACAGGAACTCCATGGGGCCGTGAACCAGGTCCTTGGCCTCCATCACCGCCAGGGCCGCCGCCACACCGATGCCGTTGTCGGCGCCGAGGGTGGTCCCCTGGGCGCGGATGTAGTCCCCGTCCCGCACCGGCTTAATCCCTTCCTTGGCGAAATCGTGGGCGGTGGTCTCATTCTTCTCGCACACCATGTCCAGGTGTCCCTGGAGCACCACCGCCGGGCCGGTCTTGGCGGGATCGCTGGCCGGCTTGGTCACCACCACGTTCCCCGCCGCGTCCTGCCGCGCCGGCAGCCCCAGGCGCCGGGCCTGGGCCAGCACGTACTGGGCCGCCTGGGCCTCGTGCTTCGAGCAGTGGGGGATGGCGGCCAGGGCGAAGAAGTGCTTCCACAGCGCCGCGGGTTTCAGTCCGGGGATCTTGGTTTTCATTCCGTTCCTCCTGATTGCATGGTTATCCTTTGCCGTATTCGATGATTCAATCCGTCGATCGATCCGTTTCGTAATAGCCCACCGCCGCGTAGCCCACGAAGTGGTGCAGGTTGTTGGGCGCCGTCGTGCCGAGGCCCCGCAAGTCGGCGTCGTCCAGCGACGCCTCCGAGACGCTGGTGCCGTAGTCCAGCGCCACGCCCCGCAGCCCCCGGCCCCCGAGCTCCCGCGCCACCCGGTCCGCCACCTGGAGGCCCAGCGGGATGGAGAAGCGGCCGCACCAGGTGATCCGGTAGCGGGCCACGTCCCCCGGCTCCACGCAGCGGTAGAGGAATCCCTTGAGGCGCTCCGGCTCCACGGGCCCGGCCAGGTGGTCGGCCAGGATCTGGCGGTCCTGCGCCACCGCCTGCCGGTAGCCCTCCAGGTCCGACCCGAAGGGGCAGTACGGCGACGCCCCCCAGCCGGCGTCCCCGTAGTGGACGGCGTCAGCGGAGAGGACGAAGGCGACGTCGCGCCCCGGCGTCCAGCCCCGCGCGCGGCACGACTCGGCCAGCGCCCGCCCCAGCTCGCCGGCCAG
>CALAMB010000400.1 GCA_937925645.1 uncultured Acidobacteriota bacterium | reverse complement strand
TCGCTCAAGCCTGCCGAGGGAGCGGGCCGCGCTCGGCGAGCGCGGCCTACTGTACACGGCTGAAGAGATCGAGGAGCGACGCCGCAGTGGCGGACCACGAATAGCCCGCGGCGCGGGTGCGGCCGGCGGCGCCGAGCGCCCGCGCCTCCGCCGGGTCGCGGAGCAGCCGCACCAGCAGCGCGCCCAGCTCGTCCGGATCCTCCCGCCGGGCGAGAAGCCCCGTTTCGCCGTGGCGCACCATTTCGGGCACCGCGGTGGCGTGAAGCGCCACCACCGGCCGGGCGGACGCCATCGCCTCAAGAAACGCAAAGCCGAATGTCTCGTGCCGCGACGGCAGGCAGAAGACGGCGGCGCGGCGGTAGAACGCCGGCAGCGCGGCGGGCGGCTGGTCGCCGTGCCAGGCGATGCGGTCCCGGCCGGGGTGCGTGGCGATCGCAGCCGCGAGCCAGCGGTCCAGCAGGCCGGCGCCCACGATCTCCAACCGCGCGACGGGCACTTCCCGGATGACATGCGCGAACGCGGCGAGCAGCAGGTCGATCCCCTTGCGCGGATAGAGGCGGGCCACGCAGAGGATGACCGGCTCAATCGCTTCCACCGGCGCCACATCCTGCAGCCCCATATCCCAGTCAGCCAGGTCGATGCCGAACGGGACCACCTCGATCCGCCCCGCCGGCACGCCGTAGAGCCGCGCCACGGTGTCGGCGGCGTAGCGGGACGGCGCCGCCACGGCCGCCGCGCGACGGGCGGCCCGGCCCTCGAGTTGCGCCAGCTGGGCCAGGGTCCAGCGCACCGGGCCCCGCTCGAAGCATACGATGTCGGCGAGCACGCCGCCGTTGACCTGCACCAGCGGCGGCCCGCCCCGGGGCAGGGCGAACCCGTCAAAGTCGAATCCGGCAACCACGGCGGCGCCGGCCAGATCCAGCGGGCGGAGGCGGTGGTTGAAGGCAATACGGGCGACCGAGTTGCGGATGTAGCCGGCCCGGTCCCGCGCCGGGCACACGATGCGGACGTCCTCGCCGGCCGCCCGCAGCGCGTCCCGGCAGCCCCGCACCGAGGCGGCCACGCCGCTGCCGGCGGCGCCCGCCGCGTGCCAGGACGTCAGCAGGACGATGCGCACGGACGCCGCCCCGTCAGGCGTGGGGCAGGAAGTAGAAGACGATGCCGAGGATGGCGTACACCGACAGCAGCTGCACGCCCTCCAGCCAGTTGGACTCGCCGTCCATGGTCACCTGGGCGGAGATGGCCACCGCCAGCGCCACCGCCAGCACCTCCGGCAGGGTGAACACCAGGTCCATGGGCCGCGGCCCCACCACCAGGGATGCCAGCACCAGCACCGGCGCCACGAACAGGGCGATCTGGGTGCTGCTCCCCAGCGAGATGCCGATGCTCAGATCCGTCCGGTTCTTCAGTGCCGCCGTCACCGCCGACGAGTGCTCCGCGGCGTTGCCGATGATGGCCACGACGATCACGCCCACGAACACCCCGGTCATGCCCATGGCCTCGGCGGCCGGCTCCACCGCCCCCACGAGGATCTCGCTGATCCAGCCGATCAGGACGGTGCTCACGGCGAGCACGATCAGGGCGGTCCGAAGGCTCCAGCCGGGGCCGCGCGGGCCGTCCGCGTGCAGCTTGGGCCCGCCGCCGGTGAACAGGTGGCGGTGGGTGCGCAGGGAGAAGATCAGGCCCAGCACGTAGGTGACCAGCAGGATCCCCGCGATCTCCAAACTCATGCCGCGTTCGAGCAGCGGCGCCTCCTGGCCGCCCATGTAGTGGTAGGCCGCGGGCATGATGAGGGCGATGGCGGCCAGGGTGAGCATGTTGGCCTGGCTGCGGGCCGCGGTCGGGTTGAAGGTCTGGATCTTGAACTTCAGGCCGCCAGCCAGAAACGACGCGCCCATCACCAGCAGGATGTTGCCGATGATGGAGCCGGTGAGCGACGCCTTGACCACGTCGTGCAGCCCCTGCTGCAGGGCCATCAGGGCGATGATGAGCTCGGCGGCGTTGCCGAAGGTGGCGTTGAGCAGGCCGCCGATCCCCTCGTTGGTCCGGGACGCCAGCTCTTCGGTGGCGTGACCCAGCAGCCCGGCCAGCGGGATGACGGCCAGGCAGGCGGTGATGAACACGGCCGCCGGCAGGTTCGGGGCGGCAAACTTCAGGACCACCGCCACCGGCACGAACACCAGCAGCCAGTTCAGGGACGGTTTGAGCCATGTGGGCATCGCGTCACTCCCTTTGACCGGAAACGGATTCTTGTCCAGTCTAGAAAAGAGCCGGCCGGAAATCAACCGTTCCCTCGCGGTGCGACCGGATCCGCCGCCGGCCGGACACGACAAAAGCAAAAAAACGAATGCCGCCGGCGCCGGCGGTGCGCTACAATTCCCCAACGCCGGCGACCGGCCGGCGGATCTCACCGGAACAGGATGGACCGCATGGATCATGATGCCGTCGCCGTCATCGACTTCGGCGGGCAGTACGCCCACCTCATCGCCACCAAAGTCCGCGCCCTCGGCGTGCTGGCGGAAATCCGCCAGCCCGAGGACCCCATCGAGCGCTTTCAGGCCTACCGGGGGATCATCATTTCGGGCAGCCCCAGCCTGTCGGCGTTCGGCGAGGACGCCGACTACACCCGGGCGGTCTACGACCTGCCGGTGCCCATCCTGGGGTTTTGTTTCGGGCATCAGGAAATCGCCAAGCACTACGGCGGCCGGGTTGTCCACGGCGGACGCGAGTGGGGTCCCGCCGACCTGCACCTGGTCCGCCCCCATCCGCTGTTCGAGGGGCTGGACGCCACCGAGCGCGTGTGGATGAGCCATTTCGACTCGGTGACCGCCGTGGGCCCCGATTTTGAGGAATTGGGCTACACGCTCACCGGCGCCGCCGGCGAGCGGCACGGCTACGCCGCCATCGGCTCGGACCGGTTGCGCCGCTACGGCTTCCAGTTCCACCCCGAGGTGGACGACACGGTGCACGGCGAACGGATGATCGCCAACTTCGTCCTGGGCCTCTGCGGCTGCCGGCCCACCTGGACCACCTCCAACTACGCTGCCGAGATCATCGGCCGGGTGTGCGCCCAAGTGGGCGAAGGTCGGGTGTTCCTGCTCGCCTCGGGCGGCGTGGACTCCACGGTGGCCGCCCGGCTGCTGGCCGAGGCGTTGGGGCCCGATCGGGTGCGCCTCCTCCACATCGACAACGGCCTCATGCGCCAGGACGAGAGCCGGCAGGTGCTCCGCCACCTGGCCCGGATGGGCCTCGGCGCCCAGACCCACTTCGTGGACGCATCCGACGAGTTTCTGGCCGCGCTGGCCGGCGTGACCGACCCCGAGACCAAGCGCCGCCTCATCGGTGAAACCTTCGTCACCGTCTTCGAGCGCGAGGCCCGGCGCCTGGGCATCGCCGACCACCTGCTGGGCCAGGGCACCATCTATCCCGACACCATCGAGACCGGCGGCACCCGCCGGGCCGACGTCATCAAGACGCATCACAACCGGGTGCCGGTGATCGAGGAGATGATCGCCGCCGGCCGGGTGGTGGAGCCGCTGGCGGAGCTGTACAAGGTGGAGGTCCGCCGGCTGGGCGAGGCGCTGGGCCTGCCGCATGAGCTCGTGTGGCGGCACCCGTTCCCCGGGCCGGGGCTTGGGATCCGCCTGCTCTGCGCCGACGGCGGCGAGGATACGGCGGCGCTGGCGCCGCTCGGCGCGGCGGCCGCCCTCATCGCCGCCCGCTACGGGCTGGCCGCGGCGCCGCTCCCCATCCGCTCGGTGGGCGTCAAGGCGGACCTGCGATCCTACGAGCACCCGCTGCTCCTCACCGGCGCCGGACCGTGGGATCGGGTGGTCGAGGCCGCCGGGCAGATCTTCAAGGCGGTGGCCGGCGTGAACCGCTGCGTCTGGAACCTGGCGCCGGAGGCGCCGCCGGAGATCCGTCCCGCAGCGGCCACGGTGACCCGGGCGCGGCTGGACCTGCTCCGCGCGGCGGACGCCCGCGTCATGGACGCCCTGCACCGCCACGGGCTGTACGAGGCGATCTGGCAGTGCCCCACGGTTCTGGTCCCGCTCGCCGCACCGGGCCGGGGGAACGAGTTCGTGGTCATTCGGCCGGTGCTGTCGGAGCGGGCCATGACCGCCGCGCCCGCCGAGCTGCCGCCGGCGGTGCGGATGGAGCTGCGCGACGCGCTCCTGGCCCTGCCCGGCGTCTGGGGGGTGGGCCTCGACGTCACTTCCAAGCCCCCCGGCACCATCGAATGGGAATGAGCCGGTGGCGGCACCCGGCGGCGTTGCCTGAGTCCGGTGTCCCACAGTCGTTGACAACTCTCGGTGCCGGGCGCGGCACCAGGCACCAGCCACAGTCGGCCACGGTTCGGATTGAGACCCCGTGCCCGCTATGCGATAATAGGCCTGTCCGCTCCGCGGGCGCCCCACGGAGGCGAATCGGGACTGGTGTTCTGCGCGGTCTTCAAAACCGTTGAGGGGCGTTGAGAGACGTCCCTGGTGGGTTCGATTCCCATGCGCCTCCGCCATTTTTTCCTTTGGAATAGTTAGTTCTTAGCATGTGCTTGAGTAACATCTGCGACGTGCCATTCCTTCAACGTTCCAAAGAAGGCATTGGCGCACCGATTTCGCGAGATGACCGGCACACGCTTGTGACCATGATCACGTCAAGCCAAAAGATTTTTTTGATATTCTGTTTCTGACGTCCGTCTAACAGGCATCTGGCAGGAGGAACTTTTATGAAACCAAGTGGACGCATCAAATTATTTTTGGCGCTCGGATTCGTGGCGGCGGCCGCCGCGCTCGTCGCTGCCCAGGGCTCGGTCTACTACTTCCCCCACGTGGCCAATGGCGAATTCGGTGCCTACCGGTTCTGCAACACCCTGTACATCCTCACCCTGAACGATGACACGGAGGCTGTGGACGTCACGTTGGAGTTCTTTCGGGACGACGGTTCACCCTGGGAAATTGTTCTGTTGGGCGACTTTTTCAGCGGCACCGGATCCTCGTTCACTCAATTGTTGAGTTATGGCCTAACCACCTATTCAGCGACCAACCCTTACGCCAAGCCCCTGGAAACCGGCTGGCTGCGGGTCACCTCCTCCCGACCCATCTGGGTCACCTCCACCTATGTCTACCTGGATCCGGACTGGAATCCCATCTGGGAGGCCGGCGTCCTCCCGGCCACGGCCTCGCGGTTCTTCACCTTCCGGGCGCCCATCACCCCCCGCCCTCTAGTCGGCGACACGCTGAACACCGCCTTGGCGATCGTCAACCCCGGCGACCTGGAAGCGCTCGTCACCCTGCGGTTGTACAAGTACGGAGATTTGGTAACGACCAAGTGGATCCCGGTGCCCGCCCTCGGGCACGTCGCCCGGTTCCTGTCTGAAATTTTTGAAAACGACGACGACGTCGACGGGGAGTCCTTCCACGTGGAGGTGGACGCCGACTTCCCGGTGGCCGTCGTCGGCCTGTTGAGCCGGCACAACATGTCGGTCTTCTCTACGATTCCGCTGGAACCCACCGGCACGCTGGTTGCCAACCGGATGGCGGACATCCAGGGCAACGAATCGGAGGCCACCGGCCGGCTCATCACCCCGCCCGTCGAAATCACCGGCAACCTCGTCGGGAACAAGGACTATTTCAAGGTGGATCTGGCGGCAGGACGGATCGTCAACATCCTGGTGGTGTCCAGTCAGCTGGGCTCGGGCCTGGATCCGCAGCTGACGCTCTACAACAAGTTCGGGACCCAAGTGGCCGAAAACGACGACATGAACGCCAACTGCAAGGATCCGTTCATCAGTTACGCCGTACCGTCGAGCGGCCGGTACACCATCCGCGTCAACTACGGTCCGGGCGGCGGCTTCGGCCCCTACGACCCTTACCGCCTCATCGTTTCCATCCGGTGAGCCGGCCCGGCATCATCGCTTCAGCCGAACCATCTACACTGACAACGAGACCCGCCACTCCCCGGTGGCGGGTCTCGTTGTTGCTAAGCGTCAGCCGCATTCGACGAATGCGGCCCGCCCGCAGACTGGGCCGATTCGCAACCCTGGCGCTCAGCGCCAGCTCGTGACCACTTGCCGCAGGCGCGCGTTCAGCGAGCGCGCGCTACGCCTGGCCGAACGAACGCGCGGCCAGATGATACGCGGTACATGGTCGCCCGATGGCCTCACAACTTCCAGCCCACCTCGCGCACCAGGCGGCGGATGGTCTCGGCCAGGGTGGCGTATGAATCCAGCTCCGGATACTGGCCCAGCAACCGGCCCAGCAGATGCACGCCGGCGGGAATGAACTGGTAGAAGTAGCTCTTCCCGGCGGTGCGGGTGAGGTAGCCGTAGGCGCCCAGCGCCTGCATCAGCCGGTGGACCGCCACCACGGGGAAGCCCGCCCGGAAGCGCTGCCCGTCGAAGCCCGGCTCCAGGGCGCGGGCTCGCTCCATGTAGCGGTCCACGAGATACGCCTGCAGCTCGGAATCCAGCACCACGTAGGGATCGTACACCAGCGAGGCCAGGTCGTACTGGCGCGGGCCACGCCGGGCGCCCTGGAAGTCGAGGTAACGCAGCCGCGACCCCTGCACGGCGATGTTCTGGCTCTGGAAATCGCGGTAGAGGAAGTGCGGGGTCCAGAGCGCGTCCGCCGCGTCGGCCAGGCGATCCAGGTCCAGGCTCAGCGGCACCGGGTCCCACTCGAGGATGTCCTGGAGGAACGCCTGCTGGAAGTAACCCGACTCGTGCCGCCGGACGAAATCGCGCCGGTAGTCCGAATTGTGGGTGCGGCCGGTGTCGAAGCCGGGCGAGGCCTTGACGTGCAGCCAGACCAGGTCATCCACGGCCAGCCGATACAGCGCCTTGATCGCCAGGCCCCGCCCCAGGCGCTGGACCTCGTGGTAGAGCAGGGTTTCGCCCACGTCCTCCATGACGAACCAGCCGCGGGCGCGGTCGGCGGCGAACACGCGCGGCACCGGCGCGCCGGCCTGCGACAGGTGGAGGGCGACGTACAGGAACGCGTCGTTCTCGGTGACGCCCCGACCGTCGGCCGGCGGCGTGTCGCTGAGCATCCCCACGATGCTGCGGGGCGGCCGGCCCAGGCGGAAGAACGACCGCCGGGAGCCGCCGTGGCCGATCTCCCACGGGTCCTCTGCCGGCGCCGGCATGCGGAACACCTGTTCGTAGGTTTGGCGGCAGTAATCGAAGAAAGGCAGCATCCGGCGATTTCCCCTGACCGTTGCCCTCCATCTTAATGCGCGCGATTGTTTTTCGGAAGCGAAAACTAGCGGTAGAGCCGGACCAGTTCGGCACCCCGGTAGTAATGCGCCAGAATGTCCGCATGGCCGGCGCCCTGCACCGCCATCACCGCGGCGCCCACCTGACACAGGCCCACGCCGTGTCCCCATCCGGCCCCCCGTATCCGGAAGCGGCGCGGCGAGCCGCCGGCGCCGCCCTCGGGCTCCACGACGAAGGCCGAGCTGTACAGGTGACTCGGGGAGAGGGCTCGCCGGATCTCCAGCTCCTTGCCCAGGAGCAGGCGGCCACGCGTGCCCACCAGCAGCAGGCGCACCAGGCGGCCGGAGTGCCCGCGCTGCAACGGTGCCAGCTCCAGCAGCTCGCCCGGGTCCCAGCCGGTCTTGCGGCGGATGACCGCCTCCAGCTCGGTCCGCTCCACGTCGAGGGTCCAGCGGTAGAACGCGCCCGTCTCCAGGTCGAAGTCGGGGAGGATCCGTTGGAGCACGCGCCGGTCCCGCGTGCGGCAGTATGCCTCCGGCTCGTTGCGGATCCAGTCGGTCGCCGCGGCTTCGACAGTCAGGTCAGGCGCCGGCGCGATCCCGTCCGGCGCGCACCGGACCGGCTCCAGTCCCGCCACCGGCACGTCACCCCACGCCGAGGCGAATGCCTCCGACATGCCGCCGCAGCACTTGGCGAACCGGGCGTCGAGTACCTGGCCCGCCACCGCGAGCACCAGCCCGCGGGTGGCCTCGATCGCCTGCTTCACCGCCGGTCGGTCAGCCCGGGCCAGACCCTGATAGCGCTGGCAATGGTCGTCGGCGCACAGATCGAAGCGGTCGTGGCGCGCCCGGTCCGTCCAATTCCAGCGCCGGCCGGCCAGCGGCGGGTACGCCGCCGCGGGAAGGTGGCCGGGGCGCGCGCGTGCCGCGAGCTGGGCCAGGGCCCAACTCCGCGAGATCACCGCGTGCGCCTTCAAGAATTCCAGCGGTGCGTCGGCGCGCATCTCCGACGCGATCACCGATTCCAGGTAGCTCTCCAGCGGCACGCCGTTGACGGCCGCGAGTGTGCCGGCGCCATCCGGCTGCAGCTCCAGCGTGCCGGCGAACGTCTGGTCCTCGCGGCGCTCCCAGTGAAAGTCCGCACCGATGGTCACGTCCCGAAGCTGAAACCGGCCGACCGTTCTGTCGGCTGGATCCAACCGCAACACTCCGGCCTCAACGAAGGATCCGTTTGTACCGTCCAAATGGACGGCCCCCGCCTCCGCGCGCGCCGTGTGATTTCCCGGCGGCACCGCCCGATCGCCGAGCCGCCACGCGCCCGCCAGGACCACATCCACGATTGGGCGGGCTTCCACCAGGCCCACCCGGACGTCCGGCTCCACGGCGGCCCCCGGCGCCGTCGGTCGGGCAACTCCGGGCGCAGCCGTCAGTCCGGAGATCTCATTCAAGGGGAGACACACCTCGCGGAAGATCGCGGCTATGGCCGGCGCGTCCAGCCCGTCAAAATCACGTTGACGCGGGGTGATGATCACCCCGGCCAAATCGATGGCTCCGGGGCTGACCAGCACGCCGGCGGCGGACTCCGCCGCGTAGCAGGCGGGCCGGTGCCGGCGGCGCGGAAACAGGCAGGCCCGCCAGCCCGGCTCATCGTACCAGAGGAGCAGGTTGACCAAGGGCTCGGTTCCCGTCCCGTCCGCGGGCAGACGGCGAAGCAGCGCGGCGATCGCAAGTCGCAGTGCGTCCTCACGGCCGGATTCCAGGACGATCACCGTCCGGCCGTAGTCAGCGATGGTGAAGGCCGCCGCTCCCGCCATGTCCGGCAACGTCCGACGGTGGGCGGCCAGCGCCGGTTCGGTCAGGTGGCGGACATCCGCCTCGATGGGGGTGCTGAACCGCGGGATGGCCTGGAAGTGCAGGTGGTCGGGAGCCGAAGCCCCGCAGCGGGGCCCGTTGTACAGCAGGCTGTAACGACCGGCCAGCCGCCGCGCGAGCGGAAGCATCGCCGGCAGGCAGGCGTCCAAAGCCTGGGGGCGGTGGTCGCGATGGATCACCACCGGATGGGGATAGAAGATCGGAAACGGATTGAGGAAGAGGGCGAATCCCCCGTCCACCGGCAGGCCGCGCTCCGGCGGGGGCATCTGGGCCGGACACAAAAAGCACGGGCGCCGGCGGACCGACGCCGGATCCACCGGCGCGGCCACGCTGGTCTCACGGGCCGGGTTGTATTCCAGGCGCACCCGGAACGTCCCGAGCGGCACTTCCCGGTAGCGACAGGCGAACCAGGCGTCCCGGGCCTGACGCAGCTCCGGCCAGGCGGATTCCTGCTGGACGATCAGACGGTCCAGCCGGACGGCCAGGTCGTCCGCGGCTTCCGGCCCCGGCGGTCCGAGCTCATCGGGCGAGATCAGGCGCTTATTCCAATCCATACGGTTCCTCTGTGCGACGCCAATCGCGCCGCCTGAAGGCCGCGCGCACTTTGCGCCCCATGATCCCAAAAACAAACCGTGAATGCAACGGACTGAACACGCCGCGCCGTTTTTTGCATCTGATGAACGTGCCGGACGGAGAGGGTGCGGCCGACAACGAGGGGCGGGAAATGAGTTGCTTTTTTTTCGGTTCCTTGCATACAATTAAGGAAAGTCCGCGGGAGCACCCGGGTGGAAAACAACCAGCGCCGCAGCAAACGCGTCCGCACCAATTTCTACATGAAACTGAAGGGTGTGGACGTGCACGGCAGGTATTTCGAAGAAGTGGTGCAGACCGCGAACATCAGCAAGACCGGCGCGTTGTTTGTCACCGAGCGCGATCTCGAGGTGGGCACCAACGTGTTCCTGTCGATTCCGCTGCCGTCCACAGTCGTCCGGATCGAGAAGTTCGAGAACTCCCGGGAAAAGAAATACGCCGTCTATTTCAAGCCGTACCAGCTCGAGGAAGAAGAGAAATAGCCCCCCGTCCGGCCGCATATGTTTCATTCCGTCCTAATCCATCATCCGAGGAGAATCCCATGAATCCTATTCAACGCCTGCTGTGCTTGGGGATTGCGATCCCCCTGATCCTGCTGCTGACCACAAGCTGCTCGGCCGGGCCGCCCGCAGCGGAATCCACCGCCACTGCCAACGAGACGATCATCGGCCACGGCGCTGAGGTCAACCTCACGGATCACCTGGTGAGCGGCAAGACCGTGATCTTCGACTTCTTCAGCGAGTTCTGCCCGCCCTGCCGGAAGATCTCCCCGCTGCTGGCCAAACTGGATGAGAAGCGGGACGATCTCGTCGTGGTCAAGATCGACATCAACCGAAAGGGCGTCACCGGTATCGATTGGGGCTCCCCCATCGCCCGCCAGTACAACCTGCAGAGCATCCCCCATTTCAAGATCTTTTCGCCCGAGGGCAAGCTCGTCGCTGAAAACGAGGCCGCCTTCAACCAGGTGCTGAGCATGCTGGACAAAGAGGGGATCAAGTAGCGACTGTTCCCGCCCGCAACATCCTGATCAGAATCCCTCCCGCCGCCCCGGCCCGCCGGGGCGGCGGTTTGTTTACGCCTCCGTGAACGAAAAAACGCCCCGCCGGAGGGCGGGGCGTTGCCGTTGGTCAGGTTCGGCCGAATGGACTCAGTACATGCCACCCGGGGGCATGCCGCCGGGACCGCCGGGCATCGGCTTCTCGGGCTCGGGCAGCTCGTGAACCGCGGCCTCGGTGGTCAGCAGCAGGCTGGCGATGGACGATGCGTTCTGCAGGGCGGTCCGGGCAACCTTGGCCGGGTCGATGACACCGGCGGCCACCAGGTCCTCGTACGCATCGGTGTCGGCGTTATAGCCGTAGTTGGGCTCCTTGCTCGCCTTGACCTTTTCGCAAACGATGGCGCCCTCGCAGCCGGCGTTGGCCGCGATCTGGCGGATGGGCTCCTCGAGGGCGCGGCGGATGATTTCCATGCCCACCTTTTCGTCGCCGGTCAGCTTGAGGCTCTTCAACGACGGGAGCGCCCGCAGGAACGACACGCCGCCGCCGGGCACGATGCCCTCTTCGACGGCCGCCTTGGTGGCGTGCATGGCATCTTCCACCCGCGCCTTCTTTTCCTTGAGCTCCGTCTCCGTGGCGGCGCCCACCTTGATCACGGCCACGCCGCCCACCAGCTTGGCCAGCCGCTCCTGCAGCTTCTCGCGGTCGTAATCGGAGGTGGTCTCCTCGATCTGGACCCGGATCTGCTTCACGCGGGCCTGGATCTTGTCGGAGGTGCCGTACCCTTCGACGATGGTCGTGTTGTCCTTGTCGATGGTGATGCGCTTGGCGCGGCCCAGGTCCTCCAGGCGGGTGTTTTCCAGCTTGATGCCCAGATCCTCGGTGATGGCCTTGCCGCCGGTCAGGATGGCGATGTCTTCCAGCATGGCCTTCCGGCGGTCGCCGAAGCCGGGCGCCTTCACCGCGGACACCTGCAGGGTGCCGCGCAGTTTGTTGACCACCAGGGTGGCCAGGGCTTCGCCTTCGATGTCCTCGGCGATAACCAGGAGGGGCTTGCCGGAGCGGGCGATCTGCTCGAGCACCGGCAGCAGGTCCTTCATGGAGCTGATCTTCTTCTCATGGATGAGAATGTAAGCGTCCTCGAGGATCACTTCCATCCGCTCGGGATCAGTCACGAAATACGGGGACAGATAGCCGCGGTCGAACTGCATCCCCTCGACCACTTCCAGAGTGGTCTCCAGGGTCTTGGCCTCTTCGACGGTGATCACGCCGTCCTTGCCCACCTTCTTCATCGCCTCGGCGATGATGGAGCCGATGGACAGGTCGTTGTTGGCGGAGATCGCGCCCACCTGGGCGATCATGTCACCCTTGACGGGCACGGACATCTCGTTGATGTGCTTGACCACCACATCGACGGCCTTCTCGATGCCCCGCTTCAGGGCCATCGGGTTGGCGCCGGACGCCACGTTGCGCACGCCCTCGCGATAGATGCTCTGAGCCAGGACGGTTGCAGTGGTCGTGCCGTCGCCCGCCACGTCGCTGGTCTTGGAGGCGACTTCGCGGACCATCTGGGCGCCCAGGTTTTCCACCTTGTCATTCAACTCGATTTCCTTGGCCACCGTCACGCCATCCTTGGTGATGGTGGGGGAGCCGAACTTCTTATCCAAAACCACGTTGCGGCCCTTCGGGCCGAGGGTGATCTTGACGGTGTCCGCCAGCTTGTTGACGCCCTTGAGAATCTGGTGGCGGCAATTTTCTCCGTACACGATATCTTTAGCCATGTGCCTATCTCCTTATGACTGAGTTTCTGCGGTTGGGAATCTACTCGACGATGCCGAGGATCTCGTCCTCGCGCATGATGAGGTATTCCTGGTCTTCAATCTTCACTTCGTTGCCGGAGTACTTGCCGAACAGCACCCGGTTGCCCACCTTCACCTCGGGCGTCACCCGCTGGCCGTTGTCCAGAATCTTGCCGTTGCCCACAGCGATGACCTCGCCCTGCTGGGGCTTTTCCTTGGCGGTATCGGGAATGATGATCCCGCCCTTGACCTGTTCCTTTTCCTCCAGTCTCTTGACGATCACGCGATCGTGCAGCGGTCTGATTTTCATAGGCTCTCTCCTTAATATTGGGTGTTGAAGGTCTTTCAAACAAAAAAATTCACGGGTCTTTGAGCAAAGCGGATGCCAAAGTACGGCCGAGCATCCGGCAGCTGGATTGAATCGTAACTTGAATTCCTGCAAGGATTTTCGCGCAGACAGCCATGCGGGGACACGCTGGAGAATTAGTCTTCTGGTGGAGAATTATTCCCCGGCCCGACCAAGTTTCATCATCTCCAGACACGGGCGCCGGCGGATCACCGCGTCGTAAAGCGCCGCGTACTGCCCCACGATCCGGTCGGCGGTGAATTCCGCCAGGACCCGCTGCCGGGCGGCCCGGCCGAACCGCCGGCGGCGCGCGTCGTCGGCCAGCAAGTCGGCCGTCGCTTCACCCAGGGCGGCCACGTCGCCAGGATCAGCCAGGTATCCGGTTCGGTCGTGGAGGATGACCTCGGGCATTCCACCGACCCGGTAAGCGACCACCGGCACGCTGCAGGACATCGCCTCCAGCGCCGACAGGCCGAAGCTTTCGCTGCGGCTGGACATCAGGTACAGATCGGCCAGCGACAGGTATTCCAGCACGTTGCTCTGCATTCCGACGAACGTGACCAGGTGACTCACGCCCAGCTCCCGCGCCAGCTGTTCGGCGTGGGGCCGGTCGGGTCCGTCGCCCACCACGACGAGCCGGCAGGGAAGCCGTCGGCGGGTGATATCCAGCACCCGGATGATGTCGGGGACATTCTTGACCGGCCGAAAGTTCGACACATGCAGCAGGAGCTTTTCGTGCGGCGCGGCGAAGCGGTCCCGCACCGACTGGCGCTGTCGCCGGAACGCCTGGGGATCAATGAAGTTGGGGATCACGAAGATGGGACAGCGCATGTCGAAGAAGCGCTCGGTCTCCAGACGCAGCCAGTCACTCACGGCCGTCACCGCGTCGGAATGGCGCAGGATGAACTGGGTCACCCGGGCCATGGAGGGCTCGCTGCCCACGACCGTGATATCGGTGCCGTGCAGCGTGGTGATGAACGGCAGCCGGATGCCATCCTCGGCGAGCATCTCCCGGGCGGACCAGGCGCTCATGCCGTGGGGAATGGCATAGTGCACGTGGACCAGGTCCAGACTGTGGGTGCGGGCCACGTCCGCGATCATCGCGGTGACCTCGAGAGAATACGGCGGATATTTGAACAGCGGGTAGGCCGACACCTCCACCTTGTGGAAAAAGATATTGGGCAAGCCCGGCGTCACCCGGATGGGCAGGGCGAAGCTGATGATGTGAACCTGGTGGCCCAGTTTGCCCAGCTCCTTCGCGAGCTCGGTGGCGACGATTCCGCTGCCGCCGTGGGTGGGGTAACAGACCATTCCGATGTTCATAACAACCGCCCCTGCTTCCGGCCGAACGCCGCCAGCGGATCATCCACCAGCAGATAGCCCTCGCTGTGGAATCCTTCGGCGTAGCGCGCGCCCACCATGGCGCCCATGCTCCGGCAATGCGCACCCACCACGTCGAGGAAATCGGGCTGGCCCAGGTAGGTGACCGGCTCGTCCGGCTGGCGGGGCGACACCTGGCTGCGGTGGCAACGGATGGCCGCGAGCTTGGTCTCCCAGAACTCGCTGACGTCCACCAGGAAGGTGGGGCGGAGCCGGTGGGGCTGGGCGAAGGTGAAGAAGTACTTCGGCCGATGGGGCGGCAGATCCGGCTCGAGTTTGGCCAGACCGGCATGGTGGCAGGCCGAACGGACGATCGCGTGGGCGCCGGCATGGTCGGGATGCGGATCCAGGGTATGATGCGAGAAGACGATGGCGGGCGCGGCCTGCCGGATCACCCGGACCAGCGCGGTGCGGGCCGCGGTCGTGGGGGCCAGATCGCCGTCGGGCAGCTCCAGGTTGATCCGGAACGCCACGCCCAGCGTTTCGGCGGCGGCCCGGCTCTCCGCCAGGCGGATCTCCGGCTCGCCTCGGCTCCCGGACTCGCCCCGGGTCAGATCCACCAGGCCGATCCGGCGCCCGACAGCAGCGAGCCGCGCAAGGGTGCCGCCCATGCAGATCTCCAGGTCATCCGGGTGGGCCCCCACCGCCAGGAGGTCCACCGGAACCGCGCCCTGGGCGCCGAACACGTTCATGTCACTCCTCCAGCCAGAGCAGTACGTGGCGCGGATCGAATGGATCCACCGCCCGCATCAGCCGGTCCACCAGACCGGGACCATACACGCTGAACAGGGGCAATAGATTCAGGGTCCGCTCCTGTAGATTCCCGTCCGGGACGAGCTCTTGATGCAGCGTGTCGAACCGTCGGATCAGATCTTCGTTGTCGGACTTGACCTGGCGGCGGACCCTTTCCTCCAGCTTGTCGACGAGACCGTTGATCTTGCCCATCGTCGATGCGGCGAAGCGGGTGACATCATCCGGATAGTCCAGCAACAAGCCGACGAGCTGGTCCATCGTGCGCGTGACGTCGCCACGGCGCTCCAAGAAAGCCTCCAGGCGCTCGACGCGCCCCTGCGCCGCCAGCAGCCGGGTGAGCGTCTCGTCCCGATGGCCAAACAGCCCGCGCGGTTCCAGGCCCAGTTGTCGGGCCCGCCGGGCCGCGCCGGGCGGAATCAGAGTGGCCGAAAAACGCGGCCACAGGAGCGGCGGCGTCAGCTCCCACAGGGGATAGAGCGCCCGGATCTGGGCGTGGTAGGCCAGCTCCGCCGGACCGCCCACATAGGCCGCCGTGGGGAACAGCCAGTCCTGAAAGAGCGGCCGCAGCAGGGCGTCGGGCGAGAAGCGGGCGGCATCCTGTCGGAGCCAGTCGGACCACCCCGCGGTGTCGCAGCCCACCGAAGTCCCGTCCACGGTGAATCCGCCCTCGGGCGCCTCCACCACCCGCCGTCGCCCGGCCTCGGGGTGCAGATAGAACAGGAACGCCCGTTGGGGTTGGAGGCGGATCTGCGGTTCGTAGCCGGCCGCCTCGAGCGCGGTCTGACGATCCGTCACCCGGCGGACGGCTTCGGCCCGCCGCTCGGGAAAGCGGTCCAGGAAACCGGCCAGGGCCTCCTGCCGCTCCATAGCCATGGGATCAAACAGGCACAGGCCCAGCGGGGCGAGGAAGCGGGCCATGAAATCCCGAAACGCCTCGACCAACCCGCGGCCCGGCCGGTAGCACGTCTCCACCAGACCGGACACCCAGTCGCGATGCGCGCTCCGGGGCAGCAGCGCCAGCGACTCCTGCCAGAACGATGCCACTCCTGCGTCAAGAGTCACCTGCGCCACAGGTTGGAGATCGGCGGCCGACGGCGTCGGCAGGGTCAACCGCTGCAGTCCCCGGCCGGGCACCATCCAGGTAACTCCGGAGATCTCGCGGAGGTCGTGATCTTCCGAGGCGATCCAGAACACCCCCACGGCCGGCACGCCCGAACGGCGCAATTCACCGACCAGCGCCGCCACGGTCAGCGCCTTGAACAATGTGTACGGCGGGCCGCCCAGGACGCCGGCCTGCTGGCCGGTGATGACGCACACCGCACCCGGCCGGCCGGCGTGCGCCAGCGTTTCGGCCACAGCCGGGTGTGCGGGGGGATTCTGGCGGACCAGTTCGTCCAGGCCGCGGAACGGCCGCGCCTCCGCCGCGGTCCCGCGCAGGGCGTCGCCATCCCAATCGACCAGGCCCAAAAACTCCCGGCGCGTGTCGGGCTGCCGGACGATGTCCCGGAAAAACGGGCTGCAGCCCGGCAGTTCGGCCGGATCGAGTCGCACGATGTCCGCCATCAGCCGCTCCCTGGGACCGGATCCCGGCGGCCACCGCCCGCCGGACGGGAAAACCGGCTTGATTCTAGCACACTCTTCAGATATTCTGGTTTCAACCGCATGCGCCCGTCGGAGACGTCCCTTGGACATGAAGGAATTGTACCTCAAGGTGCAGCATTGGGTGGATGCCTGCAGCCGGATCGAGGACCTGGGCATCCGCAAGCACCAGCTCATGGACCGGCTGCAGGAGCTCTCGCCGGACGCGTTTGCCGAGGCGCTGTATTACATCCTGCGCCAGGCGCAGATGGGCCGTCCGGCGTTCAAGGAAGTCATGGACGCCGTGAGCGACTTGGAGCCCGTGATCGCCCGGCTGGGACGGCCGTTTTTCAGCGAGGTGTACACCTATGCCCGTGCGAAGCACTTCGACGACGTGGTGCATTTCCTCCGCCAACCCCGCCCCAAGCGCGGGCTGAAAACAACCGCGCTGCCCGATCCGAACCAACTCGCCAACGAACTCACCCTGGGCCAGCGCAAGGCCCAGGCCATGAGTCCGGATCGGCAGACGATGGAACAGTTGATGTTCGATCCGGACCCCAGCGTGATCCGGCGCCTGCTCAGCAACCCGAGGATCACCCTTCCCTTCGTCGTCCGGATCGCCGCCCGCCGCCCCAACTATCCCGCGGTGCTGGCCGAAGTGTTTCACACGCCCCGCTGGATCTTGCAGTACGACATCAAGGTGGCCCTGGTTCGAAACCCGTACACCCCGCCGGCCATCTGCCTGCGCCTGCTCCCAAATCTGCGCACCCAGGATTTGCGGGAGGCGGCGGCTGACACCAGCCTGCTGCCGGAAATCCAGGAGGCCGCCCGCGACCTGCTGCAGAAACGCGTCCGGCAAGCCGAGTCGTCCCCCTGACGATGGATTTCGGAGAATCACGTGCGCCATTTTTTTCGCAGCCGGATGTTCCCCATTGCCAGCGGCATCGTGTTGTTCTCCACGATCACCATCGGCATCCTCACCTTCCGGTACGTCGCCGAGAAGGAAAGCCTGCTGGAAATCACCCTGCTGCAGAGCAACCTCAGCATGGTCCGGCAAACCCTCAACCGGATCGAGCTCGGCATATCCGCCCAGGACCAGAAGCTGTACACCTTCCTGACGTCCGGCTCCCTTGAGGAACTGCAGCTGCGACTGGCCAACGCGCCCGCCACGCCCGTCCCGCTGATCCGGCAGATCTACCTGCTGGACGACCGGTGGAACGTGCATTTCCCGGCCGACCGGCAGCGGGAGAACGCCCGCTGGTTCCGGCGGCGGGTCCTGACCGCCGCCGATCCGGTCCAGATGCCCCTGCTCAGCATCCAGCACCTCCACACCGCCATCGACGGGAGCTATCACCTGTTCTCCCTGCTGCCCTTCACTTTGACGGGCGACGATCGGCGCTTCCTGCTCATTCAGGAATACCGCGGCGACGATCTGGATGTGTTCTTCGGCCCATACGTTCGCGACCTCGAGCGCAACCACGTGGTCTGCATCCGGGATTACGAAAACAACCTGATTTTCGGCACTCCCTTCCAGGTGTCGCGGAAGTACTTCGTCGAGCAGCGCTTCCCAAAAACCTTCTATAAATGGCTCTTCCAGCTGGCACCCCGCAACGCCGACCAGCTCGAGCAGGAGGCCCTTGGCATCCGGAGCCAGAACATGCTCCTGCTGGCCATCAATCTGGTGCTGATCCTGTCGGCCTGGTTGCTGGTCTACGTGAGCCGCCGCGAGGAGCAGAAGCTCACCCATCAGAAAGAAGTGTTCGTCCGCAACGTTTCCCATGAGTTGAAGACGCCGCTGGCCCTGATCAAGATGTTCAGCGAAATCCTGCTCATGGGCCGGGGCCGCGACGAGACCACCCGCCAGGAGTACCTGTCGGTGATCTTTGCCGAAACCGAGCGGATGACCCACTTGATCAACAACGTGCTGGACCTGGCCAACCTGGAGAACGGACTGCAGAAGTTCAGCTTCGAGGATCTGCGCCTCGACCAGGTGGTGGCCCGTCACCTCGAGGCTTTCGATTACCGCATCAAAAAGGAGCAGGTGGAGCTCCGGGTCGAGACGGAACCCGGCATCCCCATGATTCACGGCGACGCCAACGCGCTGGCCCTGATCCTGCTCAACCTGCTGGACAACGCCATCAAGTATTCCGCTGAAAAATCCCGCCGCGTCCGGATCCGGGTTTTCCACGCGCCGCCCCACGTCTGCCTGGAGGTCCGGGATGAGGGCATCGGCATCGCCCCGGAGGATCTGCCGAACATCTTCGACAAGTTCTACCGCAGCAACAACATTGCAGTCCGGCGGGTTCGCGGGAGCGGGATCGGCTTGAGCCTGGTCAAGTACCTTGTGGAGGCCCACGGCGGCGAGATCCGCGTGGACAGTGTCGTCGGCGAGGGTTCGGTGTTCACCATCCGCTTCCCCGCCCGCGTGGACGCGCCACCGCCGGGCGGCGCGACGGGCGACAGCATCTCCACGCCGAGCTGAAGCGGATCCACCTCAACTGCGCTGCTTCATGTAAAAGCCGTAACTGAGCTTGATCAGCGTCTCGCGGAGGCTGCGGGGCGGGGCGAAATGTTCCTGTTCCAGGAGGAAGCTGAACCGGTCCAGGAACTGCTGCTCCATGACCGGGCTGGAGCGGGCGTCCCGGCCCAGGAGTGAATCATAGTAACGGATGGAGTCCTGAAAGAGCTGGTTGAACGGAGCGATCTGCTCGCCCAGTTCCGTTTCCAATTCGTTATAGGAGGTTGGCAGGACACGCGTCTCGGTCATGGCCCTCTATTATAGTGGGCGTCTTCCTGCGTTTCAACGCTTTTCCGGGCGGTTCCCTGGCAGGTCGGCCGCCGATGAGCCGTCCAGATAAGGCAGGAACAGGAGCAACGCCATGCTGGGCAACGTGACCAGGAAGGTGAAGCCGAAAAAGGCCGGATAGCCCAGCCAGCCGGCCAGGATACCCGAAAAGATGCCGGCGGAGGTGGCGCCCACGGTCATGATGCTGGTGGCGATCGCCATGTGGGCGGCCTTGTAGCCGGGCTTGCAGGTCCGCATGATGAACACCATGAAGGCCGCCGTGCCCATGCCCGCGCCGAACGCCTCCAGGACGATGAGCACCGCCACAATATTCAGGTCGGGAAACCAGGCGGCGGGCGTCTGAACCATGTCCACCAGGCGCTGCGCCCACAAAAACGGCACCTGGTAAAGGTTGGCGGCCATTTCCATGGCCAGATTCCCGCGGCTCGTGCACTGGGGAACATAGTGCCAGGCCAGAAACATGTACAGCAGGTTCAGGAGGTTCTGGCTCAGGGCGCACGGCCAGATCATGCGGCGCAGGCCGAATCGGGCGATCAACCAACCGGCGAGCAGTCCGCCGGTGATCGAGGCGATGATGCCGAAGGTTCCGTAGATCAATCCGTATTGCGCTCGGGTGACACCGGCATCGCTCAGGAAGGGATATGCCATATTCAGGAGGAAGGATTCGCCGGCCCGCCAGAGCACGATCGCCGTCAGGATGATGGTCATCTTGGGCTGGTCGAGGTAGTCGACAAAAGCCAGGGCGTAAAAGGAGTCGGACGCATACAGGCGCCGCTTGATCCGCCCGAGGTTGAACGCCAGCGCCAGCATCGCCAGAAGCAACACCGCACTCACCAGGCCCGCTGATCCCAGGGTGTCCACCGCCGCGTGGAACCCGGCCGCCGGGGTGTCGAGCCAGCCCAGCCGTCCCGCTGCGGCGACAATCAACACGGCCAGCAGGATTCCCGCGGCCGTCCGCTGGATGGCTGGCCGACGGAGGAGCCGCCATAACTCGGCCATGGGCCGCCGGGTCTGCTCCACCCGGGGCAGGCAGCGCGAGTGGATCAACCACAGCCCGAACAGGATGACCGCCGCGACGCCGAACGCCGTGGACCAGTTGGTGTAACCGGAGAGAGTGACGATCCCCCCGCCGCCGGCGATCATGGCCAGTCGGTAGCTCATCGCCTGGAAGCCCACGAAGCGCGCCTGCTCCTGGCGGTCCAGCGCCTCGAGGTAGAAGCCGTCGATGGCGATGTCGTGGGTTGCCGACAGCAGGGCCGTCAGCAGGAACAGGCCGGCGACGATATCCAGCGCCTGGGGGGCGGCGGCGCCCAGGGCCATGATGACCGTGGCGACGGCCAGGGCCAGCTCGGCGGCGAGCAGCCAGCGCCGCTTGGTGGCGAACTGGTCGATGAACGGCGACCAGAGAAATTTGAGGGTCCAGGGCAGACCGTAGAGCGAGGTCAGGCCGATGGCCTGCAGGCTGGCGCCACTGTCCTTGAAGAACACCGTGGAGATCTGCCGGACCACGCTGTACGGGAAGCCTTCCGCAAAATACAGCGTGGCCACCCAAAGCCGATTCCACCAGGGCGTCGGCGCAGCCGACGCCCCGGGTGATGCTGATGCGGCCCGCGGCTCACTCATCGTCTAATCCCACGCAAACACGCCTTTGATCGAGTAGATGACCTCGAACCGAAAGAAATACCCCGGCGACGGCCCCTCATAGAAACTGCCCGGCCAGAACCGTTCGTACACCACGTGGCCCCGCCAGCTGTCGGAGGGGATGATATCCACCCGAACCTGGAACATGTCACCGCGGGTCGTACTGCCGGCAAACACCGCCGGATCACCTGGAAAGGGATGGGCGGCACCCAGATGATAGTACGACACGCGCCCCTTGGCCCACGGCCGGGGGGCCACCGTCGCCTCCGCCTGCCACATGCGGGTGTTCGTCCAGTACGCCAGGCCCTTTTCCGGCCATTGGCTGTAGATGTACAGTTCGCTCCACTTGGGCCATCGGTTGAACAGAGGGTCCCAGTTTTCGTTTTCGGGCGTCGCCGGATCGTCGCCGGAAAAGCCCCAGTAACCGAACTGGGCAGTGGGCTTCCAGTCATGGGTGAAGGTTTTCTTCACGTAGGCGTATCCGCCCATCGCCCGGATCGGCGTGTCGGGATGCTGGCCGCCCCATTGTCCCGCCAGCTCGCCGGCCGCCGCCCAGCCGCCGCCCAGCGTCTGTTCCAGCCGGCCGCCAAGCGTGTGCACCCGGCGCTCGGGCTGGTACTGGGGATGGTTGGGATCCCGGCTGTCGCCGGACTCCTTCTTGTAGAAATAGTAGGCGTCGAGACTCTGGCCGCGACGGGTCCGGTCGGTCGCGTAGAAGCCGATCGCCTCCTCATCCCACTCGATGAGCGACTTGTGTTTGTCGTTAATTCGCGGCAGGTAGATGTCGTGGTCCGGGTTTGAAATCCCCAGAAGCTCCAGCTTCAGGTCCTTGACCGGCGACCACGTGACGTCGATCGCGTTGAAATAGGCGGTGCGGGAACCGTCCAACGGGTTTCCTTCGATAAACAGAAAACCTTCCCCGCGCACCAGGTTCTGGCGGCCCGCCTTGACCGAAACCTGACGGCTGAGTGCCAGGTCCAGGTACAGGTTTTCGAAAATGACTTCGTCGAACTTGAGGGGCGTGTCGGGCTCGATGGTCTTGCGGGTCTCGTTATTGAGTCCGAGATACAACTCGGCGCGCTGTCCGACGTTCAGTTTGGCCCAGAGGCGGGAGCGGAACCGCCACCATCGGCGCGCGTCCGGGTCGTCCGCCTCCCAGTCGTTCAGATTGTCCATGTTCTCCGAGCGGACGCGCTCTTCGAAACCAATCTCAAAGCGGGTGGTGTCCGGGTCGGCGGCCGACGCGGGATCGGCGGCGCCGGCCGACCCGATCAGAGCGGCAATGCAAATCAGGCAGCACAATGATCTGATCAACACGGTCTCCTTGGCGGGCGGGTCGGGACCAATCCGCGCGCCTCCGCCGGCTGGCAATCGGCGCGGATGAAATTGGCATCATACCCAAAGCCGGCGCAAAAGGGAAGGCGCACCTGCAACGGCCGGCGACCGCCATCGTCCGGTCGGTGTCGCGGCACCCCGCGGATGCTCTGCGTGAACGTTTTCACACGGGTTGTGGCATAATGGCCGCATTATTTTTTGACTCCAAGGAGTAGGCCGTCGCTGTGATCTCCTGCCGCATCATGACCGAGGCGGATATCCCCGCCGCTGTCCGGATCATCAACGAGTCGTATCAAGACTTCCCCATTCGGACCCCGTTCAGCGCGTGGGGACTGGGCCACACCCTCATCCCGCAATACGGACTGGACCTCGAGCACAGCTTCGTGGCCGAGGTTGACGGGGAGACTGCCGGTGTGCTGCTGCTGAGCGTTGACCTCGACCTGCGCGAGTCGTTTGTCTTCGGTTGGAATGTGAGTCCCCGCTTTCACCGGGACCGGGTCGGCCTGGAGCTGGAAAAGCGCTTCACGCGGCAGCACCAGGCGCTGGGGATACGGACCAGTTGGGCCATGGTGGCCTCCTTCCGAAAAGCTCGTCGCTACCAGGCGGTGAAATTCCGGGAGACCCGGTCGCTGTTCTGCCTGGACCTCCCCGTCCCGCCACCGGCGGCCGAACCGGGCCTGGAAGTGCGGCCCTGCACCCTGGCGGAACTGGCGGCACACTACCATGCGGACCGGCCGGCGGAGCCCATTCCCTGGCTCCAGCGCTGGCGGCAGATCGCCCGCTGTGGGCCGCTGCCGGCCTGGCGAATGGCGCTGGCCCGGCGGGGTACGGAGGTGGTGGGTTGGGGAATCTGGCGCGTGGAGCTTCTTCTGAGTGTCGTGCAGGCGCTCCGGTTCCGGGAACCGGCGGCGGGCCGCGCCCTGCTCGCCGCGGCGGCAGGCCCCTACGGCCGCCCCCTCCATCTGCCGTACGTGTCGGCCGGGGAGCCGCTGTCCGAGTTGCTCCAGGAACTCGGCACCACAACAGCCCTGGAGTACCGGGAGATCCGGCGAGATTTCCCCGTCGCCTGACAGCCCGTCACCGGCCGGGATATCCGACCGCTCCTCTCAGCCGCCTATGCCGGCGGTGTCCCGGCGGCGATCACCGGCCGGATCCGCCAGGCCAGCACCGTGCCAATCAGGGTCCACAGCACCAGGTCGTGGAGCGCCAGGAGCAGCGCGCTCGCCAACGGGTAGTCACCGATCCCGAATGCCGTCAGACGCCCAACCAGGCCGAGGAACAATCCCAGAGCGCCGACCATCATCACCTTGCGCGGGTAGCTGGCGAGGATGCGGGGGGAGGACGCGGCCAGGAGCCCGGCGGCGATCAGGGGACCGAGGATAAAGATCGGGAGTTGCCACAGCAGCATCCGGCCCGCGGCTTCGTGACCCACCCCGCCATACAGCACGCTGAACGCCGGCTCGTTCTCCGGGAACATTCCGGCAGCGGTGAGCGGCGGGTTGCAGGCGTACCGGCCGGGCCGTTTGATTTGCTGCTTCAACACCTCGTAAATCCGCTGCTCATCGTCGATGGCATTCATGTCGATTCGCGCCTTGAAACCGAACATCCCGTTGACCACCATCGCCCAGACAAACCAGACCAGGGCGCCCAGCAGGCCGGCGACGACGACTCGCTTCACCATGGCCCCTCCTCGCTGTGCGGCCGGAACGGGAGTCGTGCCGCTTCCCGTCCTGCTGCACATATGAAGTCAAAAACCGACCGGATTGATTCCAACAGATGATACGCCCGTGACTGGGCGGTGTTTCATTTCCGATTCATCGATTCGCAGGTACAGCTGACTGGGCAGGATTACGATTGGAGCCGCCGGCCGTACTGCCGGTCGTAGTAGGAACGGTATTCGCCGGATGTGACCTGGTGGCACCACGCGCGGTGCTCCGCGTACCAGCGGACCGTCTCCCGCAGGCCGTCGGCCAGGGGCACTGCCGGCCGCCAGCCCAGTTCGTCGCCGATGCGGGCCCAGTCGATGGCATAGCGCAGGTCGTGTCCCGGCCGGTCCGTCACGAAGGTGATCAGGTCCCGAGAACGGGAGACGCCCGGGGCCCGGAGGCCCAGTTCGTCCACCAGGTCGCACAGCAGGCCGACGATGTCGATGTTGCGCCGCTCCCCGTCGCCCCCCACGTTGTACGTTGCGCCCGCTCGCCCGCCCCGGAGCACCCGGTCCACCGCGATGCAGTGATCCAGGACATGGAGCCAGTCCCGGACGTTCTCGCCCCGGCCGTAAACCGGGATGGGCCGCCCCTCCAAGCAGTTGAGGATCACCAGCGGGATCAGTTTTTCGGGAAACTGCCATGGGCCGTAGTTGTTGGAGCAATTGCTCAGCGTGACCGGCAATCCGTACGTCCGGTGCCAGGCGCGCACCAGGTGATCGCTGGCCGCCTTGGAAGCGGAATAGGGGCTGGAGGGGTCGTACGGCGAAGTTTCGGTGAATTTCCCCTCCGGACCCAGGCTGCCGAACACCTCATCGGTGGACACGTGATGGAAGCGGACATCCGTCCGTCCCGCCCAGGCCTGGCGGCACGCCTCCAGCAGGCGAAACGTTCCCAGGACGTTGGTGGTCACAAACAGTTCCGGGCCCAGAATCGAGCGGTCCACGTGGCTCTCGGCGGCGAAGTGGACCACGCTGTCAATGGTCTGGTCCGCCAGCAGTCGCCCGACGGTGGAGAAGTCGCTGATGTCGGCGCGCACGAAGCTGTACCGACCTTCGCCGTCCGGTCCGAAGCGGGTGTCCACGTCCGCCAGGGACTCAAGGTTGCCGGCATACGTCAGCGCATCCAGATTCCAGATCCGGACCACCGGATCCGACTCCAGCAGGTGGCGCACGAAGTTGCCGCCGATGAAACCGGCGCCGCCCGTCACCAGCACGCGGCGGGGTTCAAACAAATTCATCGCGGTTCTCCCGGATCCAGAGTTTCAGGGCTTCCTGCCAGGACGGGAGGGCCGCACGGCCTTCCAACCGGAGCACCATGTTGTCCAGGGCGGAATTTCGGGGCCGGTTGGCGGGCCGGGGGACATCCTCGGTGGCACAGGCCGCGATCTCACCCGGCAGGTGGAGACCGAACTGAATTTCGCTGGCAAACTCGTACCAGGAAGCCGCGCCTTCGCACACGCCGTGGACGATGCCCGGAATCGGCTCCAGGATCAACCGGTGGACCAGATCGGCCAGCACCCGGGTGGACGTGGGATTTCCCCGCTGGTCGGCAACGACCTGAACGGGCGGCCCGCCACCCACCGACTGGAGCAGACGGCGGATGATGGTCCGGGGGAAGCACGGGCCGGTGTTGGCGTACAGCCACGCCGTCCGGACGATCGTATGCCGCCGGCAGCAGGCGGCCACGGCTCGCTCGCCCGCCAGCTTGGACTGGCCGTAAACATTGATGGGCGAAGGCGGATCGAACTCGTGGTACGGCCGATCCAGGCGGCCGGAGAACACATAATCGGTCGACAACGCGATGAGCCAGGCACCCGATTCCTCCGCGGCCGTGGCCGTGTTGCGGCTGCCGATGGCGTTCACGGCGAACGCCGCGTCGGCGTTCTGCTCGGCGCCATCCACGTCGGTGAACGCCGCGGCGTGGACCACGACCTGCGGTCTGATTTTGCGCATCACGTCCCGCACGGCGGTCAGGTCGCGGACATCGCATGTCTCCCAGGTCATCGGAAAGAGTTCATAGCGCTGACCCAGCCAGGTGATGAAATCGCGCCCGAAGCGGCCCTCGGCGCCGGTGAGCAGCACCTTGGTCATGGAGCGTCCTCCAGCCGGTACGGGCTGTGGGGATCCTCCTCGTGCCGGATCTCGTCCACCGGCTCCCGGCGCTCGGCCCCCTTGAACAGCGCATTGGGCAGGTTGATGACCAGACCGTCGGTCGGGCCCGCGTTTCGGTAGGCGTGCACGACGCCGGGCGGTACGATCACCACGGCTGGCGCGTCCGCTCCGGCCACGACGAACTGGCGGCAGCCGCGGGTGGGGGATTCCGGCCGCGCGTCCCACAGGTAGACCCGAAACGTGCCGGGGCCGGGAAAGCAGAAGAAGTCGGTCTGGGCGCGGTGCTCGTGGGGACCCCGTGTCACACCGGGGCGGGTGATTGAGACATAGCCCATCACCGGCAAGCGCTCCGGCGCCTCGGTGTCGCTGCGGAATATCTCAGCCAGCCAACCGCGCGGATCCTCGAACCGCGTGAGCGGCCGAACCTCGACCTGATCGATGGCGCCATCCCGCCAGACCGTCATGAACCAGCCTCCTGGTTCTGCACCAGCTGACTGGCCCGATCCAGGCTGTCGAACGTCCCGGCGTCGGTCCACCAGCCGCGGAAGAACTTGGCGTACAGCTGGCCCTGCTGGATGTACGCGTTGTTGACGTCGGTGATCTCGTACTCCCCCCGCGCCGACGGTTTGAGCGTCCGGATGATTTCAAAAACCCGGTTGTCGTAGTAGTAAACGCCGGTCACGGCATAGGGGCTTTTGGGCCGGGGGGGCTTTTCCTCAATGCCCGTCACCCGGTCACCGCTGAGTTCGGCCACGCCGAACCGCTCCGGGTCGGGCACCTCTTTGAGGATGATCATCGCGCCGCCGGGTTTTTCCATATAGGCGCGGGTATACTCGTTCAGATCGTCCTGGAAGATGTTGTCGCCCAGGATCACCAGGAGGCGGCTCCCGGCCGCGAAATTCTCCGCCAGCGCCAGCGCCTGGGCGATGCCGCCCGCCTCGTCCTGCACTTTGTAGGTGAAGCGGCAGCCGAACTCGCGGCCGCTCCCCAGCAGATTGACGACGTCGCCCATGTGCTCGGTGCCCGTCACCACCAGAATTTCCTCGATGCCCGCGCCCGTCATCTTGCAGATGGGGTGGTAAATCATCGGCTGACGGCCCACCGGCAACAGGTGCTTGTTCGTGACCTTGGTCAGGGGGAAGAGCCGACTGCCGGTGCCGCCAGCCAGGACGATCCCTTTGAGTGTCTCCATCGCGTGCTCCCATGTGACCGGCTGGCGTGCCGAGCGGCGTGCGCTGCCGGGGTTTTCGGCGAAATCACCTTACCATGAGCCCCGCCGGGTCACAAGTCCCGAGTGGATGGCGGCGCCTGCGGCGGGACCCTGCCGGCGCTGCTGACGGCTGGATCGGGGAACCCGGCTCCGCTGGTGCCTGGTCGCGAGAGGGATACTCAGCCGGCCGGCAGAAGGCGAAGTTCAGGAATTTTAACTTTGTCCCTTTCCAATTGTGTGCTAAAAAAAACTGTTTATGGCAAAGAAGCGATCCAACCCCGAAACCGATATCGACAAGCTGGTGGCCATCGTCCGGCGGCTGCGGGCGCCCGGCGGCTGTCCGTGGGACCGCGAGCAGACCCGGGAAAGCCTCAAGCCGATGCTGGTGGAGGAAACCTACGAGGTCCTGGCCGCCCTCGATGACGATGATCCGGGCGAACTGCGGGATGAGCTGGGCGACCTGCTGCTCCAGGTGGTGTTTCACGCCCAGATCGCCGCCGAGCAGGATGAATTTCGGATGCAGGACGTCATCGACGCCATCCACGACAAGATCATCCGCCGCCATCCCCACGTCTTTAGCGACGTCCGGGCTGAAACAAGCGAGGCGGTGCTGGCCAACTGGGACAAGATCAAAAGCGAGGAGCAGGCGCACAAGAACAAGCCGCGCGAATCGCTCCTCGACGGCATCAGCCCGGCCTTGCCGGCCCTCCACGAAGCCTACCAGATGGGCGTGCGCGCCAGCCGGGCCGGTCTCGACTGGAACAGCGCCGGCACCGTCGCCGGCGCGGCGCGCGCGGCATTGGACGAGCTCGAAGCCCGTCTGGCGGATGCGGATCCGGCCGCTCTCAAGGCGGCCGTCGGCGACATCCTGTTCACCGTCGTGAACCTGTGCCGCCATCTCGGAATCGATCCTGAAACCGGACTCAAGCGGACGAATCATACCTATCGGGACCGCTTCCGTGACCTTGAGCTGCGGCTCCGGGAATCGGGACGAACGCCCCAGGACTGCTCGCCGGATGAACTGGTCCGGCTGTGGCGGGAAATGGCGCCATGACCAAGCTCAACGTGATGCAACATCCGGTGTACAGCGCCCTGCACGTGTGCAGCGGCTGCGGGCGGGTCAAGCTCATCACCAAATGGGTCAAATTTGACACCTCTTTTCTGGGCCACGAAGCGTACATCGTTCCCACCCATTGCCCCGACTGCTTCCGCACCATCATCTGCATCATGGAAGACAAGAAGCGCAAGCGGAGCGAGCTTCGGCTGGAACGCCGCATCCGGAACCGGATCAAAAAGAAACTGTCCTGAACCGTCACCGGCGCCACGCCCGGTGGCCTCCTGCCATTCGCGGCCGCCCGGCTTGACACCGCATTTCCGATGTGTCACATTGAGACCCATTTCTCGGAAAGGATGCTCGTGATGCGTGACCGAATCCGGGACGTTTTTCTGCAAGCCCGCCGCCTGCACGAGACGGCCGCCGACCGGTATGCCGATGCCGTGGAGCGCGCGGCACGGGAAACCGCGGCGAGAATCCGGCAGGGCGGGCGCGTCTACATTTTCGGGAACGGGGGTTCCGCCGCGGACGCCATCCACTGGAGCGGCGAACTCATGGGCCGGTTCAGCCTGGACCGCCCGGGTATCCCGGCTTTCGCCCTGGCGGTCAACCCTTCGGTCATCACCGCTGTGGCCAATGACTACGAGTTCGACCAGGTTTTCGCCAGGCAGCTCGACGCGCTGGCCCGGCCGGCCGACGTGGTCATGGCCATCAGCACCAGCGGCCGGTCGCCCAACGTGCTCAACGCGCTTCGCTGCGTGCGCGGCCGGGGCTGCTACCGGCTCGGATTCACCGGCGCGGACGACCGGGAGATGGCTCCCCTCGTGGACGTCCTGTTTTCCGTGCCCTCGCCGTCCACCCCGCGGATCCAGGAGATTCACGCCCTGCTGGGCCATCTGGTCTGCGAGCTGGTCGAGGCCGACCTGTACGGGCCGGCGACGGGCCGCGCCAATCCGTCTTGAGGAGGCCGCCATGCGCCGCTTGGCCAGCAGCCTGGCCGGAATTGTCGCCCTGACCGCCGTTCTCGTCGCACAGGCGCCCGCCGCTCCGACGGCGCCGGCGGATCCGGCCCGGATCGAAGCCGTGCTGGAGACGGATCTCGGCCCCGTCGTCCTCCGCTTCTTCCCGGACGCCGCGCCCAGGCACGTGGCCCATTTTCTGAAACTGGCCCAAGCGGGCTTTTACGACGGATTGACGTTCTTCCGGGTCATTCCCTACGGCATCATCCAGGCCGGTGATCCGCTCACTCGAGATCCGGCGGCCCGGCCGCGTTACGGCACCGGGGGCCTGCGCCAGCTCAAGGCCGAATTCAACGACAACCCCTGCCGGCGGGGTGCATTGGCCGGAGTCCTCGTACCCGGCGAGCCCAACAGCGCCGGCAGCCAGTTCTTCATCTGCGTCACCGACCAGTTACAGCTCAACCGTCAATATACGGTCTTCGGACAGATCGCCAGTGGCATGGCGATCGTGGAAAAAATTTCCACGCTTCCGGCCGATGACAAGCAGCTGGCCACGGAACGGGTTGCCATCCGCCGGGTGACCATCCGGCCGATCGCCGAACCCGCTTTCCGCGGCGCGCCAGTGGAGCGCCTGCAGCGATGCCGGGCCGTCATCGTCACCGAGGCCGGCGAGATTGAGCTGTCGTTTCATCCGGAGACGGCTCCCGAACACGTGCGGCAGTTCCTGAGCCTGGCGGCCGCCGGCCTGTACAACGGCACCGATTTTCACCGGGTGGTCCCCGGTTTCGTGATCCAGGGCGGCTTCATGCACGGCCGCCAGCCGCCCGTGGACGAAACATACGTCAGCTGGCTGCAACCCCTGCGGGCGGAATTCAGCGACCGGCCGCACGACCGCGGCGTCCTGTCCATGGCCCGGGGCACCGATCCCGACTCCGCGATGGATTCGTTCTTCATCTGTCTCGCCCGCCAGGCTTCGCTGGACGGCAAGTACACGGTGTTCGGCGCGGTCACCCGAGGCCTGGACGTGGTGGACCGGATTGCGGCGATGCCCTGCGACGACCAGGAGCGTCCCCTGCAGCGGGTGGCCATCCGGGAAATCCGGGTCATCGAGGAGACGCAGCCATGAAACTCCTGGTGATCATTATCCTGATCGCCGCCGTGGCGGGCGTGTATCTGGTGGTGCAGGGCGTCTCGTTTCACCAGGCCAACGAGTCATACCAGGCCGACATCCAGCGGCGGCTGCACGACATGGCGTGGGAGCGAACCGACGCGATGAAGCAGGAAATCCTCAAGCTGGCCGCTCCGTACGGCATCGATCCGGCGGGGATCGAGGTTTCTTTCCTGCGCTCCGGGCACGTGCCGGCCGGCAGCCCGGTCGGCATGATCGAGGACGCGTACCCGGTGAAGAAGGATGTGTTCGAGGCCACCGTCCGCTACCAGCGGCCGATGCTGTTCTGGTCGCAGGAATATGCCTTGACGGCCACCGTCATCCGCGCCAAACCGGTTCACCCCCACCAGGATGCCATCCAGGACGCCCTCCGTTCGGTGCTGCCGCCGCCGGCCCCGTGAGCCGACGGGCCCTCGCGTCCCCCGGCTCGGCCGTTCCAAAAATTGTCTTGATCCTTCCGGCGGGAGCGATTACATTCAGCTGTTCACCGGCCGTCAGCCCAATGCTCAATCTCAACCCGGAGGAGCACGCGAATGGGATTCAAACAGTTCGTGGTCAACCTGGCCCCCGGGCCGATCGTCAAGGTCTTCGCCCGGCCCTACGTGGGTGGCGACAGCATCGAGGCGGCCATCGCCTGCGCCCGCAGCTTCTGGGATGAGCGGCGGATCTGCTCCACCATCGACCTGCTGGGCGAGGAGCTGGAGACGGATGCCGAGGTGCAGTACACCGTCGACGTGTACCTGCGCCTGATCGCGGAGATGGGCCGGCAGCCCTACGCCACCGTGTCGCTCAAGCCCACCCAACTCGGCAGCCATCGCGGCGGCCGACACGCCGAGCAGATCATCGAGGGGATCGTCCGGGCCGCCGCGGCCCAGGACATTGGGGTCACCATCGACATGGAGGACCACACCTTCACCGACATGACGCTGGAGATGTACCGCAACCTGAGGCCCCGCTATCCCAACCTCGGCACGGTGCTCCAGTCCCGGCTGTTCCGGAACCGGGACGACATCCTGTCGCTCAAGGGACTCCAGGCCCGGGTGCGCATCTGCATCGGCATATACAACGAACCGGCCAGCATTGCGCTGACCGACAAGAACGAAATGAAAAAGCAGTTGCTCAAGGACGTGGAGCTACTGTTCGGCGAGGGGCATCACCCCGAGATCGCCACCCACGAAGAGTGGGTGATTCATGAGGCGATCAACATCGCCGAGCGGATGAACATGGGCCGCGACCGGTACGAGGTCCAGATGCTCATGGGCGTGCCGCGTCAGGCGATTCAGGACGAATTGGTCCGCAACGGGGTGACCGTGCGGCTCTACGTGCCGTTCGCCGAGCAGTGGAAATACGCGATCAGCTACTGCAAACGGCGGCTGGCGGCTAATCCGATGATGGCCGCTTACGTGATGAAGAACATGTTCCAAACGGCGACGGGCAAGAAATGACCGCCGGCCATGACGAGGCGAATGTGAAATACCAACGGGTGCTGTTGAAACTGAGCGGCGAGGCGCTGACGGGGGGCGGCGCGGAGCCGATGTCGGCGGAGGTCCTGGACTACCTGGCCGCCGAGATCCACGAAGTGATCCAGGCGGGTGTCCAACTCGGAGTGGTGGTGGGCGGCGGCAATATTTTCCGGGGTGCCGCCGGTGCCGGCCGGGGCATCGACCGGGTCACCGGAGACTACATGGGCATGCTGGCCACCCTGATCAACTGCCTGGCATTGGCCGACCGGCTGGACCAGCGCGGTTGCCCCTGCCGGATCCTGTCGCCGTTCGTCCTGCCCCAGGCGACGGTACCGGCGTCGGCCGAAAACGCCCGCCGGGCGATGGCTGAAGGGCGGGTGGTCCTGTTCGCCGGCGGCACCGGCAATCCCTTCTTCACCACCGATTCAGCCGCCGTGTTGCGCGCCCTCGAGTCGGGCTGCCAGGTCGTCCTGAAGGCCACCAAAGTGAACGGCGTCTACGACCGCGATCCGAACCGAGATCCCGCCGCCCGGTTCCTCCCCCGCCTCAGCTACCGGCAGGCGGTGGAACAGCGCCTGGGCGTCATGGACCTGGCGGCATTCTCCCTGTGCCTGGAGCACGACCTGCCCATCATCGTTTTCGATATCACCCAGCCGGGCAACGTGCTGAAGGCCGTTCGGGGCGAGGCCGTGGGTTCTCTCGTTGATCGCGACGGCGCCCGGTGCCCCTGACAGTCACCTCCATCAACCACGGGCCCCGGCGACGATCTGCCGGACCTGCTTGGTGGCTGCGGCCGCCTGTGCTATCATGACGTTCTCCGCCCGTGGATCCGTCCCCGCCATCCGGCACTCCGGCGGGCCCCCGGACCGGTTCAACCCAGTAAGGAGCAACCCGTGAACCTGTTGGACGACCTCAACCCGGCCCAGCGGGCGGCGGTGGAGTACACCGACGGTCCGCAACTGGTGGTGGCCGGCGCCGGCAGCGGCAAAACCCGGGTCATCACCTACAAGGTCGCCCACCTCATCGCCACCGGCCGCGTCGTCGCCGAACACATCCTCGCGGTCACATTCACCAACAAGGCGGCCGACGAGATGCGGGAACGCATCCGCAACCTGCTGGAACCGAGCCGGTCGTTGCCACCCACCGTCTGCACCTTCCACTCCTTCTGCGCCCGGTTTCTCCGCCAGGAGATCGCGGTGCTCGGCCTCTCGACCAATTACACCATCTGCGACGCCGACGACCAGGCCCGTCTGGTCAAAGATATTCTGAAGGAGCTGCGCATCGCCGAGCCGCCGGTCTCCGTGGACGTGATGGTGGGCCGAATCGGCCGTGCCAAGATCCACGGGATCGCCCCGGCCCAATATGCCGCCCGGTTCCGCGACGCGGATGCCGATCTGCTGGCTGAAATTTTCGGCCGGTACGAGCGCCGGCTGGCGGCCAGCGGCACCCTGGACTTCGAAGATCTGATCCTCAAGACCAATGAGATTCTGGCCCGTTTTCCGGACATCCGGGCGCGGCTGGCGCAACGCTACCGCTACCTGTTGGTGGACGAGTTCCAGGACACGAATCCGCCCCAGTACAAGCTGGTCCAACTGTTGGGCGGCGAACATCGGAACCTGTGCGTGGTCGGCGACGAGGACCAGTCGATCTACGGCTTCCGCGGAGCCATTCTGGCCAATATCCTGAACTTTGAACGAGATTTTCCCGGGGCGCGACTGTTCAAGCTGGAACAAAACTATCGCTCCACCCGCGCGATCCTGCGGGCGGCTTCCGGATTGGTGGCCCATAACCGGCAGCGCCGTGAAAAGTCCCTCTGGACCGACAACGCCGAGGGCGAGCCGGTGGTGTTGTACCGGGCCGGCGATCCCAGGGAGGAGGCCAACTGGGTGGCACGAGCCGTCAAGGATGTCCTGCTCAACGATTTCACCGGCAGCGTAGGCATCCTGTACCGGGCCAATTTCCAGTCCCGTCGGGTGGAGGACGGCCTCAAGGGTCTGGCCATCGCCTACCGGGTGGTGGGCGGCCAGGCGTTTTATTCCCGAAAAGAAATCAAGGATCTGGTCGCCTACCTCAAACTGGCGTTCAACCGGCGGGATGACGCCGCGTTTCTGCGCGTGGTCAACGCTCCGCCCCGCGGTCTGGGCGACAAGGCGCTGGAGCTGCTCCGGCGGCAGGCGGTGGCGCGCGGCAACGACCTCTGGGGCGCTCTCGAGGATATTCTGGGCGACGAGAGCGTGCCTACCCGGTTGCGTTCGGCGTTCCGGAATTTCCACGACCTCATCCAACTGCTTGCCCGCGACGCGCTGGAAAAAGGTTTGGGCGAGTTTATCGAGCAACTGGTCGTCCAGTCAGGCTATCAGCGCCATCTGACCCAGCAGTCCGATCCGGAATCCCAGTCCCGGCTGGAAAACATTCAGGAGTTTGTCACCGCCGCCCGGGAGCACCAGCACGAAGGGGGAACCGTCCAGTCGTTTCTGGATCGGACCGCTCTGGTCAGTGACGCCGAAACTGTCGCGGGATCGGGCCGGGTGACGCTGATGACGCTCCATGGCGCCAAAGGCCTGGAATTCGACCATGTGTTCCTGGTCGGAGTGGAACAGGGTCTCCTGCCGCATCACCGCAGCCAGGAGTCGGACGAGGACATCGAGGAAGAGCGGCGGCTCTGCTACGTGGGGATGACCCGGGCCCGCAAGCGCCTGGCGCTGAGCCACTCCTGGTCGCGCCCGACACCTGACGGGTCGCGGACCGATCCGGCCCGACCGTCCATGTTTCTGGACGAAATACCGGCGGACGCGCTGCTGGAGCTGCCCCGATACACGCCCTTCCCGCTAACGACAGCCGGCGCCCGACCGGTGCGCCCTCGCACCAAGCTCAGGGATCAGGGATTCCGAACCCTGGACACGACTGCAGAAATCCAGGCTTTCTTCGGCAAACAGGGCGGTTCAACCGCCGCCTCCAGGACAGTCGGCCCCCGTATCGTCCACCGGGTGTCCTCCCGCCCGGAAGGCGCCACGCCGGCCGCGGCGGGCAGGGCCGAAGCTGTTGTCAAGCCCGGTCCGCGGGCCGCCGCCGGATGGAAGCCGGGCGACCGGGTTGTCCACCCGACCTTTGGGCGCGGGACCATCCAGCGCATCGATAACACCTCCAACGGGCGCAAGTTGACGATCTACTTCGAACGCTTCGGCCTGCGCCGCCTCATGGACCATCTGGCCGATCTCAAACGCGGGTGACGCGCGCACACCCGGCGTCGCGACTCGTAACCGCACACCGTGCAAGGGGATTGGGGGAACGAAAGACGGGGAGGGAGTATCGCCGGACTAGCGCTTCTGGACCCGTTGCTCCCGGTAGTCTTTCCAGAAGGGTGAGATATCGCGCAGGCGCTCGATGAGCGGCGGCAGGTGCGCCAGCACGTAATCGATCTCTTCCTCGGTGTTGTACCGGCTGAGGCTGAACCGGATCGAGCCGTGGGCCGCGGTGAACGGCACCCCCATCGCCCGCAGGACATGGGACGGCTCCAGCGAGCCCGAGGTGCACGCGGATCCGGACGAGGCGCAGATGCCCAGCTGGTCCAGCAACAGCAGGATGGCTTCTCCCTCGATGTATTCGAAGCTGACGCTGGTTGTGTTGGGCAACCGGTGCTCCCGGTCACCGTTGACCCGCACGTTGGGAATGGACCGGAGGATGCCGTCTTCCAGCTTGTCCCGGAGGCGGCGGACCCGGTCGTTCTCTTCGCCCAACGCCGCCTGGGCCAGCTCGCAGGCCCGTCCCAAGCCGACGATGGACGCGACGTTCTCGGTCCCGCCGCGGCGGTTCCGTTCCTGGTGGCCGCCGATGACGAGCGGGACGAGGCGGACGCCCTTCCGAATGTAGAGCACCCCCACGCCCTTGGGGGCGTGCAGCTTGTGGCCGGACAGGCTGAGCAGGTCGATGGCGCTGCGCTTCATGTCCAGGGGCAGCTTGCCCACCGCCTGGACGGCGTCCACATGGAAAGCCGCCCCGTGCGCCTTGACAATCTGGCCGATTTCCTCCACAGGGAAGATCACGCCCGTCTCGTTGTTGGCGTACATGACCGATACCAGGGCGGTGTCAGGTCGCAACGCGTCACGCAACTCACCGAGGTCCAGCCGGCCGTCGCCGTCCACGCCGAGAAGAGTCACCTCGTAACCCCGCTTGCGCAGGTGATTGCACAGGCTGAGCACGGCGGGATGTTCCACCCGCGTGCTGATGACGTGGCGTTTGTCCGGGTTGGCTTCCAGCACACCGCGGATGGCCGTGTTGTCGCTCTCGGACCCGCAACTCACGAACAGGATCTCGGTGGGTTCGGCGCCCAGGATGCCGGCCACCTGCTCGCGGGCGCGTCCGATGTGTTGCGCCACCTGTCCGCCGAAAGCGTGCATGCTTGACGGGTTGCCGTACAGCTCGCTGAAGAACGGCAGCATGGCGGTGACCACTTCGTCGGCGACCCGGGACGTGGCGTTGTTGTCGAGGTAGACTACCGGGCTCATGACTTGACCTCCACCACCTGGAGATCGTCGGCCACGAACTCGCGCAGTTTGGCCTCCACGGCCCAGCGGATGGTCAGCTCGGAGCTGGGGCAGGATGCGCACGTGCCCCGCATGGCCACGAGGACCCGGGAACCCTCGACATCCACCAGCTCGATATCGCCGCCGTCCTGCTGGAGCGAGGGCCGGATTTCCTCTTCCAGTATTTCCCTGATCTTGAGGATGCGCTCCACGTTGGTCATCCTGCGTGTTTCTCGAACCGGCTGTTTGGCTGCCGGCTCCGCCGTCCGCTCCTTGCGCACGTCGCGGATGATCTCCTCGATGCTCTGATGGCAGCTCTGACAGCCCCCGCCGGCCTTGCAATAATTGGTCACTTCCTCGATGGAGCCCAAGTTGTTTTCACGGACCACCTTTCGGATCAGCCCTTCGGTCACGCCAAAGCAGTGACAGACAATGCGCCCCTCGTCCTCTTCTTCCAGGTGCTTGCGCTCCAGGCCGTAGTAGTTGGCTACGGCCGCCTCCAGGGCCTCCCGTCCCATGACCGAACAGTGCATTTTCTCGGGGGGCAGGCCACCCAGAAACTCGGCGATCTGCTGGTTGGTGATCTGCATCGCCTCGTCCAGAGTTTTACCCTTCACCATTTCGGTCAGGGCGGACGCTGCCGCGATGGCCGAGCCGCAGCCGAAGGTCTTGAAACGGACATCCACGATGCGCTTCTGATCGTCCACCTTAAGATAGATCCGCAGGGCGTCCCCGCAGGCGATGGAGCCCACTTCGCCGACAGCGTCGGCGCCGGGAAGGTCCCCCACATTGCGCGGGTTGAAGAAATGGTCCTTGACCTTGTCCGTATATTCCCACATGGATGTCTCCTTTAATCCGCTGTCGGTGTCCGGTTCAGCCGTTATTACACCCCAACCTCTTTAGAAGCATTCCGGAGCATTCGGTTTCATCGGCGTTTCCTCCGCGAGTCGGGAGCATGATTCCGGCCGCTTCTTCTATTTAGCTCAGTCGGCGGGGTTTGTCAATCGACGCGATTTCAAACATTTACGTCACGGCATCAAAAGGCGGGCTGGGAGCTCCCCGGCCTTGGCCGGGAGCTCCGTGTGGTTGGTAGGGTCAAAAAGTTGGTGGTCGAATTAGATGGGACTGCTAGGCAGTTTTTTCTGGTGTGTTTGGTGTGGATGGGGTATCAGACTTCTTGTCGGTTGTCTCCTTCCGGTCGCCGCCGCCGGCGGGGCTGGACTTGTGAGCGTAGTCGGTGATATACCAACCGCTTCCCTTAAACTGGATGGCCGGGGCCGAAAGCGCAAGCTCCACACGCTGGCCGCAGTCCGGACAGTCCGTGACCGGGGGATCCGAAAATTTCTGGATCTTCTCAAAACGGTGGTTGCACACGGTGCACACGTACTCATAAATGGGCATCTGTGAAACCTCCGACTTTCTGGCTGACCCACCCTTATACGAAATTTGCTTGAACGTGTCAACTGTTTTTTTTCGTGTCGCTCCTCGGGCTCCTGCTGCCGCAAATTCCTTGACTCCATGGCGCCCCTGATCCAATATCCAGCAGAATCCTCGGCTATCGGCGCAATGAAATTCGAATCCGGCGGTATGCCAATTCAATGGCCTGTCTCACTCTCAGCGGCTCTCCCTCCCTGACACCCGCCGGTGCTCCGCGGTGCCCGGTCCCGTGGTCGACGTTCGAGCTGCGCCTGGACCTGCACCCGGACGCTGCGTTGCCGCCCGTCGGCGACCTGCCGGCGATTTACACTTGCCGCCGGCAGCGGGACGGCGGTCGTTACGCAGGCTCCGAGAACGAACGAGCCGCCGTGCTGCGGCGGGCACTGGTCGCCTGCCGACCGGATGATTGCGTCGACGTCGAATGGGACAGCGATTTTCGGGATTGGCCCCGCCGCCATCCCGGCTCCGGATTCATCTTGTCGTACCACAACCTGTCGGCCACCCCGCCGGATCTGCCCGGAATCTTCGCCCGGATGACCGCGCTGCCTGCCCGCGAATACAAGATCATTACCGCCGCCCAGACATGGCGGGACGTGGTCGCCATCAAGCGCCTGCTGGTCGACGCCCGGAGCCGCGGCGTGCCCCTGACCGCATACTGTTCCGGCCTCCTGGGACCGGCCAGCCGCCTGTTGGCTTTGGCGTGGGGCACCCGGCGGCTCTACCTCGCCGCTGAAGCGCCGCTGGTGTCCGGCATGCTCACTGCGGAGGAGTTTTTCGGCGTGTTCCGCGCCCAACGCATAACCGCAGCCAGCCGTCTCTACGGCGTGGTGGGCCATCCGGTGGATCGCTCCCTCTCCCCCTGCTTGCACAACTGGTTTTTCGAACGGCGGGGCAGCCCCGACCTCTATGTTTTTCTGCCCGCACCCGACCCGGACGACTTTTTAGCCGCCTTGCCCGACTTGGACATCGCCGGCTTGAGCGTGACCGTCCCGCTCAAGGAACGGCTACTGGGCCTGTGCGCCTCCTGCAGCGATGAAGCCCTGCGCATCCGTGCCGTGAACACCCTGACGCGCAGCGGCTGCGGCTGGCGCGGCGACAATACCGACTGGTCCGGTTTCCGTGACGGCACGGCCGGATTTCTCGGCGCTGCCGGGCCCGTGCTGGTTCTGGGGGCGGGCGGATCGGCTCGGGCGGTGCTGTACGCGCTGGAGCTGGCTGGCGTCGAACCGTTCGTCTGGAACCGGGGCCGGGAGCGGCTGAAGCGCCTGCTCGCCGACTATCCGGCCGGTCGGCCATGGGGCGCATCCCCCGCCACGGCGGTTCGTGCGGTGGTCAACACCCTGCCGCCTGACGCGCCAGTCGGGTTGGACGATGTGGGTCTGTCCGGGCATCCGCCCGTGCCGGTTTTTGACTTGAATTACGGCCCCCCCGCCTCCCGCATTCCGGGCGAAGCCGCCGCCCGGGGCTGGCCCGTCCGGGACGGGTTGTCCATGTTGTACCACCAGGCGCTGGCCCAGCACCGCCGCTGGACCGGCGGCGATGCGCCCGTCGGCTGGGATGAGGCCCGTGAGCTGCTCCTTCAGGCCGTGCGGGAACGGTTGTCGGATGCCGGTTCGCCATTCGGCGGGAGTATCTGACTCGCGGGTTCAAGGCCGAGCCGGACAGCCGTAAACGATCCCGCATAGCCAGGCAGACACAGTTCCAGCCAATCCTCCGGCCGGACCGCTCCCGAGGGACCGACACGGGTCGTGAACCGCAACTCCACGACATGCTCCAGCGCAGCCGCGTCGGCCGACAGCAGGAGTGGACGCACTTCACGCGAGCGGCCTTCCTTGCCCGGCCGGCGATCGATAACGGAAAGCGACTCCTGCGCCAACAGCCTGTCGATCCGCGCGCTCAACTCGTCTCGCCAGACTTCGTGTGCGTCCGGCGCGGCGAGCGAATCGTCAGTCAATCCCGCCATCGGCACATCGATGCGGAACCGGGCGATCCCGGCCCAGCAGTCGATGGCCGGCGCCCCGTCCGGCAACTCCTCCACGCCGATGAACGCGATGCCGTCGATGCTGACCGCGTTCAACGCCGCCAGGGCGGTTTCGCCGTCGACAGCCGCCGCCAGCCAGACGTCCACAAGCTCCCGCTCCCCGCCCACACCCACGCCGAGCGCTGGGCCGAAGCTCACCTGCGGCCGGGGATGAAATCCTTGCGTGTAGCTCAGGGGCAAACCGGAGCGCCGCAAAATCCGCTGCATGGTCCGGACCAGATCCAGATGGGACAGCCAGGCCGCCGGCCCCAGTTTCGTGAAGGCGATTCGATACCGGCGGCAGGCCGCCGCCTCCGACGCGCCGGCTTCCACCGTCCGCCGGCTCATCTCCGCCAGCGCCGCCAAATTGCGTTCCCGGCGCGTCCCCATCGCGGGCACGTCGCATCCGGCCCCGCAGGCCCGGCAGCGGGTGGTTACCGTACCTGCCGCATCAGGAGCCGGCCGTACGCCACATGCCGGCGTGATCTGCCCTTCGGCGGCCGCCGTCCACTCCTGACGCAGGAACGCTTCGGAAGCCCCCAGGTCAATGTGCCCCCATGGCAGCTCGCTGTTGAGCGCCACCGGGGCCAGGTACACCGATGGATCCACCCCGCACCGCTCGAACGCGGCGTCCCATCGTTCCGGCCGGAAGCATTCAGCCCAGCCGTCGAAGCGGGCGCCTGCCCGCCAGGCATCCACGATGACCGGCGCCAGTCGGCGATCACCGCGTGACAGGACCGCTTCCAGCCGGCTGAGCCGGGGGTCGTGCCATTTGAGGCGCACCTCGCGGGAGCGGAGGTGCCGCCGCAACAGGCCCATCTTGCGGGCCAGCGTGTCCACGGCATCCATGCCCGCCCACTGGAACGGCGTGTGGGCCTTGGGGATGAAAGACGAAACCGCCAGATTGACCTGAAATTTGCGCCGGCGGCTTCGGTAATCCGGCTCGGCGCGGACCGCCGAGACGATCCGGTCGGCCAGTTCAGTGATCCCGGCCACGTCCGCGTCCGATTCGAACGGCAGGCCGATCATGAAATACAGCTTGATCAAATCCCAACCGGCCCGGTACGCCGTCAGAATCCCCTCGAGAATTTCGGTCTCGGTCAGTTTCTTGTTGATGCGGTCCCGCATGGCTTGGGTTCCGGCCTCCGGCGCCACCGTGAAGCCGGTCTTGCGGGTTTCGGCGACGGCCGCCGCGAGCCGGTTGCTGAGTCCGGAAACCCGAAGCGACGGAAACGAGAGTGCGACCCGATCTTCCGCCAACCGGCCGGCCAACACTTCCGTCAGCATTTCAATGCCGCCGAAATCGGCCGAGGACAGCGAGGCGAGCGACACCTCCTCGTAGCCGGTCCGCGCCACCACTTGCTGGATCCAGTCAACCAACCCGGCCGCGTCCCGCTCCCGTGCCGGCCGGTAGAAAAATGAGGCATGGCAGAAGCGGCAACCCTGCAGGCAGCCCCGGCTGATCTCGGCCGCAACCCGGTCGTGGATGACCTCGGTGTTGGGCACCACAAGATCCACCGGCAACGGCACATCGGTCAGCTCCCGCAGCCAGCGCCGTCGGACGGGCGACGGCAGGCCGTCCCGCCGCGCCTGTTCGACATCCACAACCATCCAGGGACCTGCCGCCCGAATGGCGTAGAGGGACGGCACGTACACGCCGGGTACTTCGGCAAACTCCCGCAGCCAGTCGCACCGACGGGCAAACAACCGCTTTCGCGGACGCAATTCCGCTTCCAGGCGGACGATTTCACCGAACGCTTCTTCCCCCTCGCCGATGAGGAACAAGTCGAAGAAGTCGGCCACCGGTTCGGGATTGGAGGCCACGGGCCCGCCGCCGATCACCAGCGGTGCGGCCGCGTCCCGATCCCGCGCATGGAACGGGATGCCCGCCAGATCAAGGAGAGTGAGCACGTTGGTGAAGGTCATCTCATATAACAGGGAGAATCCGATCACGTCGCATTCAGCCAGCGTCAGGCCGTTTTCCAACGACCGCAGTGGCAGTTTCAGCCGGCGCAGTCCCGCTTCCATATCCGGCCACGGGCAGTGGAACCGTTCCACCGCCACACCGTCCTCCCGGTTCAGCAAGTGATACAGCAGCCGGGACCCCCAGTGCGACATGCCGATTTCATACGTTTCGGGGAACACCAGCGCCACTCGGCTCCGCGCCGCGGCCGGATTCCGGCGGACGGAATTGTACTCGTGTCCCAGATAGCGGACCGGTTTTTGAACCGCTCGCAAAAGTTCCGATGGATACGGAAGATTCATCACCGTCACCCCGCCTGTCTTGATCGAAGCACGTGGTGCGACCCGTTGCCGGGGGACCCGTTTCAGACCGTGTACCGGTGGATCCGGAAGTTGATCAGCAAGCCCATGGCGATACAAGCGGTGACCACCGACGATCCGCCCCAGCTCAATGGCGGCAGGGGGATGCCGATCACCGGCATCAAGCCGAGAGTCATCCCCACGTTGATGGCCAGGTGGACCGCGTAGAGGGCGACGATCCCCGCGCTGGCATACATGGCCATGCGATCCGAAGTTTCCATCGCGATGGCCAGGCCGCGCTGAAACATCACGCCATATAGCAGTAACACCAGCACGGCGCCCAGGAATCCGGTCTCCTCGCCGACGACGGCAAAGATGAAGTCGGTATGGCGCTCGGGCAGGAAACCGAGCGCGCCCTGGCTGCCTTCGCCCAACCCGCGGCCGGTGAAGCCGCCGGACCCGATGGCGATGACCGACTGGATGGTCTGATAGCCGGTGCCCTTCGGATCACGACCCGGATCGGCGAGAACCAGGATCCGCTCTTTCTGGTAATCCCGGAGCACAAACCAGGAACCGGCCAGCAGCATGAGCAGAATGATACCCGCCAACGCGACCACCTTCATCCGGATCCCCGCCAACAGGATCAGCACGATGAACACGGGCATCATGGTCAGAGCGGTCCCGAGGTCGCGCTGGAGTACGATCATGCCCGTGGGCACCAGGGCGATCAAGCCGGCGACCAGCAGGGTGGCCGGCCGCAGGTACCGGTCGGGATAGTCTGCCAAAAATTTGGCCAAAGCCAGAATGATGATCAGCTTAACCAGCTCCGAGGGCTGAACCGTCACTCCACCCAGCCGCAGCCAGCTTTTGGAACCATGGATCTCCACGCCGACCAGAAGCACCACGGCCAGCACCACCAGCGACAATCCATAGAGGATCCAGATGTGGTTCAGGACAAAACGATAATCCACCCACAGCACCGCCACAAACACCAGCAAACCCAGGGCGATGCGCAACAGATGCTTCTCCAGGTACGGCGATTCCCCCGCCACCTGCGTGGAGTAGTAGATTTCCACGCATCCGATCAGGCAGAGAATCAGGAAAGCCCCGATCAGCACCGCATCGAACTGCCGCCAGTCCTTATTGCCCATGGCGCGCCTCGGCCAACCGTCCCGCTCCCGGCGGATAGAGTTCGAAGTACTTGCGCATGACCTCGCCCGCTATGGGCGCCGCGGCCGTCCCCCCGTGGCCGCCGTGCTCGATGATCACGGCGACGGCGATGCGGGGGTCGGCCACCGGCGCGAAGCAGGCGAACCAGGAGTTCTCCTTGAACCTGGCCTCGTAGTTTTTCAGCCGTTCGGCCGTTTCGGTGTTGATCAGTTGGGCGGTCCCGGTCTTGCCGGCGACGGTGATGCCTTCGAGCCGGGCCTTGGTGCCGGTTCCCGAGTCGACCACCATCTGCATGCCTTGAACGATCCGCTGGTGCAGAGCGGCCGGCAGCAGCGGTTTCCGGTCCGGCCGCGGCCGGTCATCCGGCTCCAACCGAAGCCGGGGCACCGGCGGCTTGGCGTTGAGCGCCACGGCGCTCATGAAGCGGGCCACCTGAACGGGGGTGACGGAAACCGCCCCCTGACCGATGGCCACCGAAATGGTCTCCCCGGAATACCATTTCTGTCCATAGACGCGCTGCTTCCATTCGCTGGAGGGCATCAGCCCTGCCCGTTCCGAAGGCAGGTCGATGCCGGTCTTCACGCCGAGCCCCATGCGCACCGCCCAATCGTGAATCCGATCGATGCCCAATCGAATACCCACGTTGTAGAAATAGATGTTGCAACTGTTCGCGATCGCGTCCAGGAGGCTCACCGCGCCGTGGCCCGATGCGTTCCAGCAATGGACCAGCCGGCCCGACATCATGGTCTCACCGGCGCAAATGAACTGGGTGTCCTCGGCGATGACTCCCTCCGCCAATGCGGCCACCGCAACCAGGATCTTGAAGATGGATCCGGGCGCGAAGGCTCCCTGGATCACCTTGTTCTGCAGCGGCTTGTCCGGATCATCGACCAACTGCCGCCACTGCGCCGGGGACAACTGGCTCACGAACAAATTGGGATCGAACTCCGGTTTGCTGACCAGGCAAAGCAACTGGCCGGTCGGAACATCCATGGCGACCAGGGCGCCCTTTTGCCCTTCCATCAGTTCCTCGGCGTTGCGCTGCAACTCCGCGTCGATGGACAGGGTGAGATCGCTGCCCTTGGTGGACGGAATCCGCTCCACCACCTGGGTGATCTGGCCGATGCTGTTGATGAATACCTTTTGCTGCCCCTTGTCGCCGTCCAGGATCGAGTCGTAATACCGTTCCAAGCCGGTCTTGCCGATGATGTCGCCCGGCGTCCGGCTCGCGAACGCGGCCTGTTTGAGTTCCTCGGGAGTAACCTCACCCACGTAGCCGTTCAGGTGCGAAGCCATCGGCCCCAGCAGGTAGCGGCGGGTGGGCACCCACTCGAGAGTCAGCTCGGGAAACCGTTCGAAGTGCGCCTCGGTGAAAGCGATTTCGGCGAAACTGAGCCGGTTTTTCAGCACGATGGGAAATACGGTCGGCACCCGCCGGTATTCTTCAAGCTTCCGATTCACATAGGCCGGCTCCAGTCCAAACCGCTCCCGCAATACCCGGAGCAGCGTCTGACGATCCTTCATGTATTCCCGACGCAGAACCAGGGAGAATGAGATTTCGTTGTCCACCAACAACCGGCCCCGCCGGTCCATGATGAGACCGCGCGGCGCCGGCAGTTGGATGATTCTGAGGCGGTTTTGCTCGGCCTTTTCCCGGTAGTAATCCGCTTGCGTGATCTGCAGGAACCAGAGCCGGCCGAACAGAATCAACAACAAGCCGCCCAGGGCCAGTTCGAACAGGAGCAGGCGTTTTTGAAACACATTGCCGCTCGGGCCGAACATCAGGATTACTCCACCTCAAACAAGTCAGCCGGCGGCCGGATGATCAGCAGGCGCACGACCACGTTGCCGCACGCGGTGACGGCGGCCCCCAGCAGAAGGGGAATGATCGATTGAGCCGGACAGGTTTGCCCAAAAATGATGAAGAGCGCCACAACGGCCAGGTTGTTGGCGCAGGCGAGCACGAAGACAAACAACGACTGGATGGCCGGGTGGTCCATGTTGATACGCCGGCCCGCCAGGCAGGACACAAAGCCGACCGCCATTTTTGTGGTCGCCTGAATGCCCAGGGGGTACAGCGGCGACAGGGTCAAATCGTGCACCATTCCCGCAAGCCAGCCCCGCCAGACCGCTTGGACCTTGGTCGAGCGGATAGCGGTATGGAAGGTCAGAATCAGGATAAAATCCATGAATCGCAAAGGTGCCCACACTTGCGGCAGGACATATTGCAGGCCGGCCGCCCCAATCAGGAGCAGGAGAAACACCCAATTTTTCATGGAGTCGCTCCGGCGGTGCGCTTCAAGACGAAGACATACCGGCAGCGGCTTGCGTCGACCGCCGGTTGAACTTTGATTTCCTGGAAATATTGGCCCGACTTGTCGGCCTCAAGGATCCTGCCGATGGCCAGACCGGGTGGAAAAATTCCGTCATCACCGGATGTATGGACCCAGTCGCCCACCCTCACAGGAGCGGCAATGTGGACGTAGTCGAATTTCAAATGGTAACTGCCGGCACCGTGGATGATCCCGCGGATGCCCCGGGCCTGGATAATGCCGGCGAGGGCAAAACCGGCGTTGGTCACCAGGGCAACCTGGCTGTGCGTAAACCCCGCGACCTGGATCCGGCCGACCACCCCGCGAGTGTCCAGCACCGGCAGGTCCGGAATGATCCCCTCCCGCTTGCCGCCCCGGATCGTCAGGGTACGGTCCCACACCTGGAAGCCGCGCATGGTGATTTCCGCCAGGACGGCGTCACGCCCGAATTCGGGCAACACCCGGACCATGCGCTCCAGGCTGGCCGATTGTTCCAACCGCTCCTCCAAAAGTGTCCGCTGGATGCTGGATTCGGATAGTTGGCGCTTGAGGGCCAGGTTTTCGTCCTTCAGCTCCTTGACGGTGCGGAATGCCGACAACCAGTCCCCCAGGGACTCCATCCCGCCGCCTGCGGCGGATGCCAGCGGCAGAAACAGGCCGGCAAAGACCGACTTCAGAACGGTTTCCCCGCGGCCGGTCTTGAACTGGAGCGATACGGCCACCAGGTTCAACACCAGCAGGGCGGACAAAAGCTGATAGACTTTAAGGGACCTTAACAGGTGGATCATGAACTCTCAAAGTGAGCCGGACAGATCAAGCGGGAGCGCTAAATGGCCACCTTTCGCAGCAGGTCGAAGTTGCTGAGCATTTTGCCGACTCCGAGAGCCACGCCGAAGAGCGGGTTTTCGGCGATAAAAACCGGCAGCTTGGTTTCGTCCATGATGCGCTTGTCCAGGTTCTTGAGAAGGGCGCCGCCACCGGTCAGGACGATTCCCCGGTCCACGATGTCGGCCGACAACTCGGGCGGCGTTCGCTCCAAAGCGACGCGCAAGGCGTTGATGATGGTGGTGTTACAATCCGACAGCGCCTCGCGGATTTCCGAGTCGGTGATCGCCAGGTTCTTGGGAATGCCGTCGATCAGGTTGCGCCCCTTGATCTCCATCGTCAGTTCCTTTTCCAGGGGGAAGGCGGAGCCGATCTCGATCTTGATCTGCTCGGCGGTTCGCTCACCGATGAGCAGGTTATGCTTGCGCTTGATGTACTGGATGATGGCTTCGTCCATCTCGTCGCCGGCGACCTTGACCGTCCGGCTGTAGACGATGCCGGACAGGCTGATCACGGCGATGTCGGTGGTCCCGCCGCCGATGTCCACAATCATATTCCCGGACGGTTCGGTAATCGGCAGCCCCGCGCCGATGGCGGCGGCCATAGCCTCCTCGACCAGGTAGACCTCGCTCACCTTGGCCCGGAGGGCGGATTCCTTGACGGCCCGCTTCTCCACCTGGGTGATTTCCGACGGCACCCCGATCACGACGCGGGGGCTGATCAGGTATTCCCGGTTGTGGGCTTTCTTGATGAAATACTTGAGCATTTGCTCGGTGGTGTCGAAGTCGGCGATCACCCCGTCCTTCATGGGCCGGATGGCCACGATGTTGCCGGGGGTTCGGCCCAGCATTTCTTTGGCCTCGCGGCCAACCGCCTCGATGCGGTTGGTCAGCTTGTTGATCGCGACGATGGATGGCTCGTTGAGCACGATGCCCTTGTTCTTGGCGTAAACAACCGTGTTCGCCGTTCCCAAGTCGATCGCCAGGTCGGTGGAAAAAACGCTGAAAAGTGAACGCCAGTTCATGAGGGTCAACCTGCAATCATGATTTTATTTTTCGATTCTTCTTTCGCCGCATACATCGCCGCGTCAGCTTTCTGCAGCAACCCTTCCGCCGTCATGGAATGTTCGGGGAAAGATGCGATGCCGATGCTGATGGTAAGCCGAAGCTTGAGATCCCGGCCGCCGCTGAACAGGAAATGCTCCACCCGCTGGCGCAGGCGCTCGGCGATGACCTGGGCGCCTTCGAGAGGAGTTTCCGGGAGGATGATCACGAACTCGTCGCCGCCGTACCGGACGATGACATCCGAATCGCGCACCTGCTTCCCGAAAATCTGCCCGACCTCGCACAGCGTCGCGCTGCCCACAAGGTGGCCATAAGTATCGTTGACGTTCTTGAAGTTGTCAATATCGATGAACAGGATGGACAAATTCTTCTCGTACCGGAGGCTGCGCTGGATTTCGAATCCCAGGAACTGTCTCAGGTAACGGAAATTGTACAGGCTGGTGAGATCGTCGGTGATGGTCAGACGCTGGACGCGTTCATGGTACACCAGGCTGTCGTAGATCAGGTTGAACGGATGGCTGAGTATCTGCATGTATTGCCGGTCAAACTCGTTGAAACCGTCCGGGTTTTTCTTGTTGACCGCCAGAAACAAACCGTTGGAGTGGTTCAGGCTCTTGAACGGGTAGGCCAGAATCGATCGGATCACGCAGGCCTGCTGGTTGCCGTACGATTCGATCTCGTAATCGAAGGCGTTGTCCAAAAGGGGTTCGCCCTTCTGGAAGATGTCCTCGAGAATCACGTTGTTGAACTTGAAGTCCAACAGCTTGTTCTCCTCGAAGATGTTCCGAATGGCATAGATCAACTCGAGGAGCTTGCGTTCTTCATTATAAATATAAATCAGGAAATTGTCCGCTTCCAGGACTCGGCACATCAGGAGCGCAAATTCCTTGAAGATCGTGTCCTTGTCCTGGTTCAGGTTGAGGATGTCCAGGACTTCCTGAAACAGGGTGATGATCTTGGTGTCATCGGTCTGCTGCAGGGCCAGTTTTTTCTCGATTTCCCGCAGCAACGAGGAGTTGTGGTTGTAGATATATTCCACCAGGGAAGCGGTTATGGGCAAAAACACGTGCAGCGAAAAATTGAGCTCCCGCGAGATCACGTTATAGTCCGGGTGGGGCTCGGTGGAGTAGGAGATGAATTCCGCCAGGGGGAAGATGGTTCGGATTTCTTTATAGAAAACGTTTTTGTCCCGCTTCAACGGAAAGAACACCAGCTTGCAGTAGGGGTCTTCCTTGAGCAGGTTTTTACGCAGCCGTTCCAGCGACACGAAGGACATCCGGCCCTGCAGCTCGCCGCCGGCTCCCAGATCGGGCACCTCCTGCTCGTAGACAAAACAGATCTCACCGGCCGGCTTGCTGACGGAACGCATGGATCAATCCATCTTGATCGTTTTGTTGATCCGGCGCACGGCGCCGCTGTAATCCTTGATCACAATCTCCAGCCGCGCATCCGCCCCCTTGGCGAAGGGATCGGTGAAATGCTTGAACGTGCCGTCCTTGTCCATGATAACCATCCGCCCGTTGATGGTCAGAAGATTGTCCGGATCGGTGCGCCCGATGACCTCCAGGATGTTACCGATCACCACGATCTCCGTCAGATCAAACCTGATGGATTCGCTGGGATTGAGTTTCTGCGGCCGAATGCCGAACATGCTGGTGGCACTGGGGTAGCCTTCCACATTGTTGGTGTCGATCGCCGTCACCCGCCAATAGTAGTTGCCGTAAGCCAATCCCGATACGGTCAGCGAATCTTTGCCGGTGACCACCCGGTCGAAGAGCTTCTGGTAAAACTGGGGGTGATTGGATATGACTACCCGGTAACTGTAGGTGGCATTGACGACCTGCCATTGAAACCGGATGTTGACTCGTTCGGGATCTTTGGACGAAAAGATTTCCGAGGTGAGGGGCGCCATGAGAACCGGGCCCGGGGGCAGCGCCCGCTTATGCATCGCGCCGTCCTGAACATTGATCGATTCGTTGCCGCGAACCACGATGGATTCGCGGGTGCCTTTTGAAGTGACGGAGGCATGGCCCTGAGAAACCTTCAGCCCGGTGTCCTTGAGTTTGTCGTCGTAAGTGGCGCTGGCCCGCGTGTTGGAACCGACATCCGCGACCGAATTGGCGGTCTCCACTTTCGTCTTGGATTGCGGGGTGTTCTTCTGGTATGTGGACAAGTCCAGCGCGCCGGTGGCCAACTCCACGTTGACGCTGCGGTTCAGAGTGGACGGGTTTTCATAACTCTCAAGGATTGAAACGAGGGAGTTGGACTTGACTTCGTAAATTGTCCCGTCAAAAAAGACTACCCGGCAGCTGCTGTTGGCGCCGGTTCGGACCAGGTCGCCGGGATACAGCCGCTCCACCTTCTCGGCGGAGACCCACTCCAACGAGTCCAGCGGCTTGACCTTGACATCGCCATCCAGGTAAGTGAACTGCGCGGCGCGCTTCTCCAGCACCTCCGTCTGGGCGTCGGAGGATTTGCCGCCGACCGCGATGCCATACTTGTTGATGAACCAGAGGCCGACGCCGAACAGTACCGCCAGAATGACGATAATCCAGAACCTCACCGTCCGGTAAGGGATAGTGGTCCATTCAATGTACTCGATTACCCGTCGTTCTTTGGGCATGGAGCGAGTGCTGTTCAGCCCCCGTAAAGTCTTTGACTGCCAAGAAAGATCATATAGAATGAAATAGTTGATTTCAATATGATTTTTCAGTCACGCAAGCGCAACAAATCGATGGCAAGCCCGAGGTGCGCATGACCAGCGAGGGACCGAATGACGATGTGCGGCCATGGGGGCGGTTCATCGTCCTCGACGAAGGACCGGGCTTCAAAGTGAAACGGATCGAAGTGGCTGCCGGCAAGCGGCTCAGCCTGCAATCGCACCAGCGCCGCCGCGAGCAGTGGACGGTCGTGCTGGGAGAGGCCGTGGTGAGTGTCGACGGCACCGACCACCGGCTGGCTCCGGGGGACAGCATCCACATCCCGCGCCAAGCCCGCCACCGCGTGGCCAATCCCGGACCGGCGCCGCTGATTTTCATCGAGGTTCAGACCGGCGATTACTTCGGCGAAGATGACATCATCCGCTACGAGGACGATTTCAATCGAATCTGACAATTGCTGATTGCAGGGATTCGACCAACCACACGATCGTCCCACGGACGGCTCTTTCCCCGCCCGCCGCTGCCGGGCCGTTCACGGCAACCATCTCGTCGCACCCTGCCGTCCCTCAGCTCAGAAGCCGCATGCCTGCTCGGCTCAAATATACCCCAGGGCGTGGAGACGTTTTTTGATTTTCTCTTCTTCTTCGGGCGTGTAGCTGACCGCCTCGGCCACAGGAATCAAGTTCATCAGTTCCAACGTCTTCAGGATACGGGCGGCGGATTGTTCCGGCGATTCGCGGTCGGTCTCCACAATCACTTCGGGGTGTTCCGGTTCCTCATACGGATCTGATACGCCGGTGAAGTTTTTCAGCTCGCCGGCCAGCGCCCGCTTGTAATTTCCCTTGGGATCCCGCGCGACGAGCACATCCAGCGGGCACTTGACGAACACCTCCACAAAATCGCCGATGCGGGCTCTGTTCTCGTCGCGGATCGCCCGATAGGGCGAAATCGCCGCGGCAACGGCCACCACGCCATTCCGCGACAAGAGGTGGCAGACATAGCCGATCCGCCGGATGTTTTCGTCCCGGTCCTCCTTGCTGAAACCCAATCCCTTGCTCAGGTGGGTTCTCACCTCGTCGCCGTCGAACACTTCCACCGGGAGGCCCCGCTCAAGCAGGCAGCCCTCGATCAGACGGGCCAGCGTGCTTTTGCCGGAGCTGGGCAAGCCGGTGAACCAGATGGTGAAACCTTTCATTTCTTGCTCCTTTCAAATTCTCTGTGTTGTCACGCGGTCAGCGAGTTCGCCGTGGCCCGGTCCGCCACCCGAAGTCCTTACCATGGCCGGCCGATCGCGTCATCAGGCACCGGAAGATGGAAATAGTCCAGCACCGTTGGGGTAATGTCAAAGATGCTCGCGTCGCCGGTCTGCCCGCCGGCGGGCCGGCGGGGATCGAAATAGACATAAATCCCGAATCGGTCGTGATTGGCGTCATCAGGGCCGGTATCGTTCTCGAAAACATGCAGGGCGCCGCCGCCGACTACACCCGCGGACCGCCACGACAGGTCGCCGAAGTAGACGATCAGGTCCGGCGGGATATTTCGGCACTCCCGATACAGGCGCTCGGGGCGATAGATCACCGAACCAATGGGACGCCCCTGTTCATCTCCGATCGCCTCGATTTCGGCCTGCACGCGATCACGGAAAGCGGAGAATTCAGCCGGGGGGATCACCCCCTGCGGCTCCCGGCCGCGCACGTTGAAGAACACCCGCGCATAGTATCCGCCCTCGCCCCAAACGCGAGTCCGGGACCAGTCCACCATGTCCATTTTCAAGGACGTCGCAGCGGCAGGCGGTTCCTTGAGCACCAGGTAGCCCTGGCGCTGCAGCCATTCGTTGATGCAGATTCCACCCCGCATTCCCCGGGCACCGTGGTCGCTGACAATCATGACGGCGGTTTCGCGACCGACCTGATCCAGCAGTTCGCCGATCCGCTCGTCGAGCCAGCGATAATAGTCGCGCAGCGTGTTCCGGAACGGATTGCCCGGCTCATGCAGGCGGTGGGTCGGGTCGCAATAGCGCCAGAAGCCGTGGTGGATCCGGTCGGGTCCCATTTCGACGAACATGAAAAAATCCCACTCCTGGTGAGCCAGCCAATGTCGGACCACTTGGAAGCGCCGCCGGCTCATGGTGTAAATCTGATCCAACAGCGCGGCCTTGTCGTCGGTTCTGAAATCGTTCACATCGATGATGTAATTCCCGTCGGCCAGGGTGTCCAATTCGGCGGCAATTTCCGGCGGATACGTGTAGGGAACGGATTTGTCAGGCGTCAGGAAGCAGCCGACCAGGATCCCGTTGAGCGGCTTGGGGGGGTACGTCTGAGGTACGTTCAGAACGATGCAGCGCTTGCGGTGACGGCTGAGCACGTTCCAGAGCGTTGGCTCCTTGACTGCCGTGGCGTTGGCGAAAAACAGGTCATCGTACCCGTACGTGGCCCGGTTTCGAAATCCGTAGCAACCCAACTGGCCGGGATCCTTGCCGGTAACCATGGCGGTCCATGCCGGCACAGTGATCGGCGGAATGGTGCTTTCCAGGCGGCCCGACCGGCCGCGGCGAGCCAAGGCGTGAAGCCGGGGCATTTCCGCCGCGAACTCACCGAAGACCAGTTGGGGGGTCGCGCAGTCCAGCCCGATGATGAGTAGCTTAGGTTCCATTTACCCGCCCCCGGGTGTGCTCGATGAGAATGGCGGCGACTTCCGGGCGGCTCAGCTCGGCCGGCGGGTATTCCCCCCTGGCCAGCAATTCCCGCAACCGGGTGCCGCTGAGCGCCAGGTGATGTTCGGAGTCGTGCGGGCAGGTCTTGGCCGAAGCCATCTGCTGGCAGGTGCGACAGAAGAAAGTGTTGTCGAAGAACATCGGCTGGATACCGATCTCCTCCGGCTCGAACTCCCGGAAGATTAAATGAGCATCGAACGGCCCGTAGAAATTGCCCACCCCGGCGTGGTCGCGTCCGACGATGAGATGGGTGCAGCCGTAGTTCTTGCGGACCAGGGCATGAAAGACCGCTTCGCGCGGTCCGGCATAGCGCATCGCCGCAGGGAACACCGAGATCACCGTCCGGGTCTTGGGAAAGTAGTTCTGAAGCAGCGCGTCGTAACAACGCATGCGCACATCCGCCGGGATGTCGTCCGCTTTTGTCTCGCCGACGAGCGGGTGGACAAGCAGACCGTCTACCGATTCCAGGGCGCACTTCAATATGTACTCGTGCGCCCGGTGGATCGGATTGCGAGTCTGGAAAGCCACCACCGTATGCCAGCCGCGCAATTTAAACAGGAGCCGCGTCTCCCGAGGGTCAAGCAGGTAATTGGCAAACGGACTGTTTGGTGGCCGATGCAGCAGGGTTATCCGCCCACCGAGATAGCAGTTCCCGGTCCCCTGAAGGTACTGAACCCCCGGATGGCGTTCATCGGTGGTCAGCAGCACTTTCTCGGCCTCCGCCGCCTTGTCGACCGGGTACTTTTCCCGTAGATGCAGCACGCCGAGCAGGGCGCCCGCCGGGGTGCGGAGCGCCACATCCGAGTCTTCGACCAGTCGATCCGCCACTTCTTCCGCCACCGCCAAGGTGACGGGCAGCGTCCAGGGCAGACCATTCGCCAGGCGCTTCAGATCCAGCACCGATAAATAGTCGTCACGGCCCATGAATCCGTCCAGCGGCGACATCGCTCCCGTAGCCAGCATCAGCAGATCAGCCTGCTCCCGCGGATTCAGCGTGACCGCTGGCATGCCGGGCACCGCTTCCATCAGCGACTCTCGTTCCTTGTCCTCGGCTATCCGGTTGACCAGTTGGCCACCATGCGGCAGAATCGACATGCTCGCTCCTCACCGACAGTATGCGAAACTGGGTATTTTAGGAAAAGGCGCCCAACAGCGCAACAGCAAACCTGCTGCGGGAGGCGGCGCGTTCTCCCCCGTCACCGGCTGGAAATTTGCAGGCGCTCCAGGACGCGGCGGATGATCTCGTTGGTCCAGTCGGATTCCCCGGCGGGTTCAGCACGGGGGAGCGGTTCCGACGGACCGCAGTTCGGCGGGGTGGCCGGTTTTGCCAAATCGGTCATCAGGCGGTCCAGCCGGAAAGGATCCTCGGGGGGCAACGATTCACGGACGCGGCACTCGGGGGCCTCCCCGGTCAGCCCATATCCGGTCCGGATCTGACGGAGCTTGTCCACCTGGTCGCGGCTCAGGACGTTCACGGCGCCCAGTCCCCTCGCCAGGTAGAGGATGTGGGCAAAATGCTCGATGGACTCCATCCGGTAGTACGCTTCGTAAATGGTGCGGCCCAGCGTCAGGGCGCCATGATTCTGGAGCAGGAAGGCGTCGTAGCCGCTGAGATAGGGGCGGAGGGATTCCGGCACCTCCAGCGTGCTGGGCGTGCCGTAGGGCGCCAGCGGCACCGCCCCCAGGCTCACCACGATCTCGGGCAGCACGCAATGCGACAGCGGCAACCCGGCAACCGCGTGCGCCGTGCAATACGGCGGGTGCGCGTGGAAGACGGCGCGGATCTCCGGCCGCCGGTCATACACCATCAGGTGCATCTGGATTTCCGACGAAGGCTGGATGTCGCCCTCCAGAAGGCGTCCCTGACGATCCACGCGGACGATCATGTCCGGCGTCAGGAACCCTTTACTCTGCCCTGTGGCGGTGGCCAGAATTTCAGTGTCGGAGATCCGCACACTGATGTTGCCGTCGTTGGCGGCGACCCAGCCCCGCAGCCAACAGCGCCGCCCCGCTTCGATGATGTCCTTTTTCACATCGTAGATGTTCATCGTGATGGACCGCGATTATTCTAGGCCGGGACGGGCGACAACACAAGAACCTTTGCACGGCAAGGCCGGCCGGCAGTTTGCCGGAACGCCCCAAACCCGCTCCATCGCCCGCCCAGTCGCCGCTTTGCCGCCGGCTTTCGAGAACCAGAATCGCCGGCGGGCCTTCAAATGTATGCAGACGATCGTTTCAGGTGCTGCTATAATAGCACTCTTTTACACCGCAGCCGGGAACAGGATCATGTCGGACAATCTGCCTCCGCATATCGACCTTACAAAATTGCGCGAAATATTTCTCGCGCTTGCGAAACGAAGGGTCCGCGACGAGCAGGATGCGGAAGAAATCGTGCAGGATGCGCTGATGACTGTTGTAGAAAAAACCCCTTCGCAAACCTTTGAAAAAAGCTTTCTCCAATGGGCGTTCGGCGTGCTGCGCAACAAGATCGGCAATTACTACCAGCAGCGCGAGCGGCGCCATCGCACCACCGCGGAAATCACCGAGGATACCCAGCGGACGCTCCGATCCGACCTGCCGGACCCGCTGGCGATGTCCACCGAGGCCGAACTCCGCGGCAAGATCCAGCGAAGCTGGCGGCAACTCGGCGGCCAATGCCGGCGGCTGTTGTGGATGCTGTATGCCGGCTACTCCCGGGAAGAAATCTTCGCCGAATTTCCCCAGTACCATTTCAAGGTGGTCAACACGAAAATCTTCCGCTGCCGGAACTACCTGCGCCGGCTGCTCCGCCAAGAGGGGTACTCGCTATGACTTGCCGTGACACCCGGATCAAGCGGCTTCTGCCTCTCTACGAAGCGGGACTGTTGAATCCTGAGGAGGCCGGCCAAGTGGAATCGCACCTTTTGGCGTGCCCCGACTGCGCCGAAGAGACTTTCGCCATGCAGCCGGTGATCACCGCCATCCGGGGAATGGAGAGTCCGCTGGACTCGGTCGAGGAGCCCGGTTTTCTGGTGCGGTTCGTCTCGCTGCGCTGGGCCAGCGTGGCCACCGCCGCGGCATTGCTGGTGGTGGTCTGCACGTCCGCCTGGCTGTTGCTGCCCGGATGGCTGTCCACTCCGCCCCATCCACCGGCGGCCGATCTGGCCCGCTCCCTGCGGCACCTGGAGCAGATGGGGATGGATAACTATGCCGGCCAGGCACCCAGTGATTCCCGTTTCGTCACCGCCTTGGCCCTGTTCCGGCAAAACCGGGCCCGCGACGCGCTGGCTGCCGTGACGCCCGCGCTGCCGCCGGCCGGACAGTCCGCCCCGGCTGTTCACCTGGCCGCGCGGTGCCATTTGGCACTGGACCAGCCGGAAGCCGCCGCCCGCCTGTTGGCACAGCACCCGGTCCCGCCCGGCAACGCCTGTTATCGGGATTATCTTTGGATACGCGCCGTGACCGCCCTGTATCGCGGCCGCCACGATGCCGCCATCGCCGACCTGGAGGAATTGGCCCGTCATCCGGGGGTCAACCAGGAGGCTTCCGCCGAATTGCTCCAGAAAGTGCGCTGAGCGGTTCGCCGGCTCTACCTTTGCGCCTCAGACCACACTTCACGATGCACTTTGTCCGGATCGTATTTGTCCTTGAGCACGCCGGCTTCCGCGGGGTGCCCCAAGGCCAGCAGGGTGTGGGGAACGATGGTGTCCGGAAGATCCAGCGCCGATGCGACGCCCCGCATGCGGTCCTCGCGCGGATACACGCCCAGCCAAACACCTCCCAATCCCAGGCTGTGGGCCGCGAGCAGCACGTTCTGGGCGGCGGCGGCGCAATCCACCACCCAGTAGGGCGGCCGCGTGTCGTCGACACTGCGGTCCAGGTTGCCGCAGATCAGCAGCGCCAGCGGCGCCTCGGGCAGCATCTTCCCGTTCGGTATGATTTCCGCCAGTCGTTGCCGCCGGACCGCGTCGGTGACCACCACCAGTTCCCACGGCTGCATGTTGCGGGCCGTGGGTGCCGCCATCGCCGCCCGCAACAGGCATTCGAGCAAATCCTCCCCGACCGGATCCGTCGTGAACCGGCGGATGCTCCGGCGCGTCATAATGGCGTCATAACAATCCATCGGGTTTCCTCCCGGGGTATCCGCCCCGTCGCCGGTCCCCGTGCGGGTGCCGTTTGCTTTTTCCTGGGGCTAGTCCTATAATACTATCGTTTTTTCCCATCCGGAGAGGGTTTTGGCAAAGAAGCGCACGGTCTGCACCATCCGCCAGAAAAAGTCCCGCGGGGAAAAAATCACCGCGCTGACCGCCTACGACTTTCCCACCGCCCGAATCGTCGACGACGCCGGGATGGACATCGTGCTGGTGGGCGATTCGCTGGGCATGGTCGTGCAGGGTGAGGTGTCCACCCTGCCGGTGGACATGGCAGCCATGCTATACCATACGCGAATCGTCCGGCGGGCGATCCGGTCCGCCCTGCTCGTGGCGGACCTGCCGTTCGGCGCCTACCAGGAATCACCCGTCCAGGCCGTCCGCAACGCGATCCGCCTGGTGAAGGAAAGCGGCGCCGAGGGGGTCAAACTGGAGGGCGGACGGCGGCGCCTGCCGGCCATCACCGCCATCCTCGACGCAGAGATCCCGGTGATGGGCCATTTGGGTTTGACCCCCCAATCGTACCACCGACTCGGTGGCTACCGGATCCAGGCGCGAACGATCGCCGAGATCGAGACCCTGCTTGAAGACGCACAGGCCCTGCAGGCCGCCGGCTGCTTCGCCGTGGTGCTCGAAGGCGTCCCGCACCAGGTGGCCGACCTCATCACCCGCCAACTGGCGATCCCCACCATCGGCATCGGATCAGGCCCGGCGTGCGACGGCCAGATTCTCGTTATCCACGACCTGATGGGTCTGGGTGACGCGCCGCCGTTCAAGTTCGTCCGCGCCTATGCCCGGTTGGCGGAAGTCATGATCGATGCCGTTCGGCGGTACGGCGCCGACGTGACCGACGGTTCCTTTCCGTCGATCGACGAGAGTTTTTCCCTCGATCCCGAGGTTCAGCGCGAACTGGAAGGCCGATATGGAACTCATCACCAAGATCAATAAGTTGAAAGCGGTCGTCCGCAAAGCCCGGGCGGCCGGCCTCCGGATCGGGTTCGTCCCCACCATGGGCGCCCTGCACGAAGGCCATTTGTCGCTGGTCAAGAAGGCCCGCGAGAGCGCCGACGTGGTCGTGGTGTCGATCTTCGTGAACCCGCTCCAGTTCAGTCCGTCCGAGGACTTCGCCAAGTATCCCCGGAACCTGTCCCACGACGTCGAACTCCTGACCCGGTACGCGGTGGATTTCGTGTTCGCGCCCACCCCCGACGAGTTCTACGCCAAGGATTTTGAAACCCGGATCGATGTGGGCGATCTTGCCGATAAGATGTGCGGCCGGCATCGACCCGGCCATTTCGCCGGGGTGGCGACGGTCGTGGCCAAGCTGTTTACGCTCGTGGAACCCCAGATCGCTTTCTTCGGCCAGAAGGATGCCCAGCAGGCCATCATTGTCCGACGGATGGCCGCCGATCTGAAATTTCCCGTCGAGGTCAGCATCTGCCCCATCGTGCGCGAACCGGACGGCCTGGCCATGAGCTCCCGCAACGTGTATCTGAGCCCGGACCAGCGCCGCGCCGCGCCCATCCTCTACCAGAGCCTGCGGCGGGCCGCCGCCCTGATCCTGGCCGGCGAGCGGCAGGCTGAGGCGATCCGGCGCGCGATCGAGGAAACGCTCGCGTCCGAACCGTTGGCCAAGCCGCAGTATGTGGCGATCGTCGACACCATCCGGCTGGAGCCGGTCTCCGTCGTGAACGAAACCACCCTGATTGCCCTGGCCGTGCACATCGGGGACACCCGGCTCATTGACAACATCCTGGTATCCGCCCCGTCATGACCGAACCCGCCCGCCCGCCAAATGGCCCGCTGCTGATCGTCGGCGCCGGCTGCGTCGGCTTGAGCCTGGCCGCCGCCGCCGCTCGGGCCGGATTACCGGCCGAAATCATCGGCCGGGGGAACCGGCGACGCGCCGTCACGGTCCGGGGCCGGCGCCTGGCCGTTCATGCCGCCAAGATCCGTTCCACGTTCCATCGGCCGGTGCGCCTGGTGCTGGCCGTGCCGGACGATGACCTGCTTGCGGCGGCGACAGACTGCGCCGCAAATCTGCCAGCCGAATGCGCCGGCATCGCGCTGCACACGTCCGGCGTCCATACGGCCGGGATGCTGGAGCCGCTGCGGCGGCGTGGCTGGCCGGTGGCCTCTTGGCACCCTCTGCAAACGTTTCCCGAGCCGGACCCGGCCCGTTTCACCAGCATCGTCGTGTGCGTCGAAGGCGATCCGGCCGCCGTCCGCGCCGGCAAGCATCTGGCCCGCCGGCTGGGTGCCCGCCCGGTCGATATCCCCCCCTCCCTGAAAGAGCTTTACCACTGCCTGGCAACGATCAGCTGCGCCCATGTGGCCGCCCAAATGCTCTTCTGCCACGACTCGCTGCAGGCCTTCCCCGCCGCGGCTCGAAAACCGCTGGCGCGCGGCTTGTGCGCCCTGTCGGCGGCGACGGTGGCCGGCTTCGCCGGCACGAATCCGGCGGCCGGCATCACCGGCCCCGCCGCCCGCGGCGATCACCTGACGATGGAACGCCACCTGGCGGTGTTGCATGAACGCTTTCCAGAATGGGCGCCCATATACGAGCTGCTGAACGCCTACCTGTACCGTCAAAGCCGGCGCGGATAAACCGATCCGCATTTCCATAACATTTCTCGTGCTTTACGGACGGTTTCCAATTTCATGATCTTGTGATAGTATTGAACCATTATTTGCCCTTAACTGATCCACTCGTTTCAGCGGTTGACCATGGAGGATAATCAGTCCACTCAGTTTTCCTGGGCCTATTTGACGGATACCGGGATCAAGCGCACCTCCAACGAGGATGCGGCCATGGGTCTGGTGCTGAACCTGGACACCTACCGCGAGCAGTCGTTCCTCGGCCTCTTCGTGGTCTCCGACGGCATGGGCGGCAAAGAAAGAGGCGAGCTGGCCAGCAAGATCGCCGTTAAGACAATTGGCGAAGTGTTCGTGAACACGTATCTACGGCCTTCGCTGCAACGGGTGGCTGAAGTCGTGAATTACGGCGATTTTTCCGAAGAAGCAGCCAGGGAGATCATTGCGGCGCCGGCCCAATTCCTGGTGGAATCGATTCAGGAGGCCAACCGGCGGATCTGCCATGTCAAGCGCGGCGGCAATCGGATCAACATCGGCGCGACGATCACCGTCGGAGTGGTCACCGATGACCTGTTGACCATCGGGCATGTCGGGGACTGCCGTTGCTACCTCCACTATGACAACAATTTTCGCCAGCTCACCCGCGATCACAGCATGGTCAACGAACTGGTCAAGCAAGGCATCATCTCCCCGGAGGAGGGCAAGGCCCACCCCCAGCGCAACGTGCTGGCCCGAGCCCTGGGCAGCAGCGATGTCGTGGAAGTGGATACTTACGTCTCCGTCATCAGCAGCGGCTGCAAGATCCTGTTCTGCACCGACGGACTGTACACCATGCTGTCCGAAGACAGCATCCAGACCGTTATGGCTCGATCAAAACACCCGAAAGAACTGGTTCAGGAGCTCGTCGCCCGCACGAACGACGCCGGAGCCAAGGACAATGTGACGGCGATGGTGATCCAGATTCTCTGAATGCATCCACTCATTTAATAGGAGGGACCATGGATAAAAACGATCCGAAACTTTCCGCCTTTCGCGCCGGCGATATGCGCCGGGGCAAGCCAGCCCGCGATTCCGGTCCCGGCCGTGACGCCGCCGATCTCCGGCACTATCCGTTTCTGGAAAAGCTGCTGGAATCCGACGAAGCGGCCATCGAGCAGTTTCAGACCGTTTGCCAGAACACCTGCCGGAACCTGGACACCACCGTCGGCCGGCAGAGTGACCCCGCGGGCACCGCGCTGGGTCAGGCGGCTCTGTCGGCCTACGGCCACAGTTTGAAGCTGTTGGCCGACTTGTTGGAAATCAAATATGAGCAACTCCGCCAACAGGCGGAGCAGAAGTAGGAGGAATGCCATGGCCGACAAACTGAATGTTCGCGTCACCCAGGATGAAATCCAGTTCCTGATGGAGAGCGGCTATCTGTGCCGGGACAGCGGGCGGCATCAGCAGGCGGTGGACATCTTCAATGGCGTGGCGGCGCTCCTGCCGGGCGACCCGATCCCCCAGGCCGCCATCGGCAGTGTCCTGCTGGCCTCCGGCCAGGTGGATGAAGCGATCCGCCAACTTGAAGGCGCTCTCAAGTCATTCCCGGAAGACCCGTTCACCATGGCCCATCTTGGCGAAGCCCTGCTCTGCAAGAAGGAGACCGCCAGAGCCAAGGACATTTTTGAGCATGTCCTGGCCAATGATCCGCACGGGCCCGGCGGTGTGATGGCCCGATCGTTCCTGAATTTTATCGCGGAGGCGAACCGGCAGTAGCCCCGAGATGACCAGCGAACCAAACCGGGAACAAGTGGAACGTTTGGTGGAGGAATATCTCCCCTACGCGGAGGCGCTCGCCCGGTCCATGCGTTCCGGCCTGCCCGGCCATGTGGATCCTGACGAACTGCTCTCGCTGGCCCGCCTCGGACTGGTGGACGCCGCCCAGCGCTTCGATCCCGGCCGGAAAGTGTCGTTCAAGACTTACGCGTACTATCGCATCCGTGGCTCGATCTACGACGGTCTCCGGGCCATGGCCCCCACATCGCGGAACGACGCCGCCAAATTGAAATTCCGTTCCGCCATGGAACTCTACCTGCAGCAGGAAACGGAAACGATCGGGTCTGTCAGGGGGAAAAACCGCGCGCTCGACCTCGGGGAGATGAAAAACCTGATCTTCGTCATGGCTTCGGCGTACGTGTTATCGCTGGATACGACGCTGGAACACGCCGAGATTGAAGCCCGCGGCACCCGGAGCCCGCACGAAGAAATGGAACGCCACGAACTGGCCGACCTGCTGCAACGGTTGATTCGCCGTCTCAGCGAGCAGGAACAGCAGATCATCCGCATGTATTATTTCGAGAACCGGACGCTGGATGAAATCGGATCCTTGTTGAACCTCTCCAAATCCTGGGTGTGCCGGATGCACGCCCGGGCGATGAAAAAAATGCAAAAGATGTTCCAGGGCGCCGGCAAGCCCGGCAAGACCGCCATTCGGGCATAACCAGGAGTACCGGTGCCGGAACGCCATCCGCTCATGCTGAAAACTCGCGACCAGGCCCTGGTCTTTGCCAGCCTGCTGCTGGAGCGCGACGAAACAGTCGGACTGCTGGCATACTTGCCCACCGAGCGCGCGGAAGAACTTCGGGCCGAGGTGGCCCGGCTGCTCGAGATGCCGGCGAAAAAACGCATCACCCTGGCGCTGGACCGGCTGAAGATCCTGATGGATCCCGCTTATCACGAGACCGTCGACGAGATCCACCCGGCCTGGCTGGCACGCGTGCTGGAACAGGAACCGCCCCGCCTGGCGGGTCTGGTGCTGCACGCGCTCCCGCCACGCCATGCCCAGCTCGTCCTGAAGGAGATGAAAGCCGGTCCGGCCAAGCGTCTGGCCACCGAGATGCGGAACGCCCTCCCTTCACCCCGCCTGGCGGAGCTGTTTCAGACCCTGCTGGCGAGGCGTTTCCGCCTGCCCTGCCGCATGTCAGGCATCGGCGCCGACCACTTCGAGATCATCGTCTTTCTCGATTGCGATGAGCTGACCATCGTCCTGGAGGAAATCGGCACCTCCGAACTGGCCATGGCCTGCCAGCGGCTGCCCGCCGCCGACGCCGATGTCATCTGCAACAAGCTGCCCGAGAAGATGCGCGACAAGGTCCGGGTCAAGCTCGCGCAGTATCAGGACACGGTGGAGGAGCGCGTCATTCAGGCCCGGGAATCCTTCCTCCATCTGCAAGATGAGTTATACCAGAAGGGCCAGCTCATCGAATTCACGGGGCTGCACCTGTTGGCCCGCGCCCTGGCGGGCATCGAAGCCGACCGGGTGGCTTTTCTCGCCTACAAGCTGCCCCCGGCCGCCAGCGACGTGCTGCTGCGGCTGGTGCAACGGCTGAGCGCCCGGATCGATCCGGCCCAACTCCAGGCTGTTCGCCTCGAGATTCTTCAGAAAATCACCTATCTGGCGGAAATCGATCGGATCCGGTCCATGTGGAAATACTACTGACGAGGTGGCGGAGATGTCCTCGAAGATCATCAAGGGAACGCCCGGCGACGAATCCGTTCCCGGCGCCGACAAGGCGAGCCGGCCGGTCGTGGCCGGGGAGGGGGTAGTCCTCAAGAGCGACGTGGTGCACGCCATGAGCTCGGCTGAAAAAATACTCGCCGAGGCTCGGGAAAACGCCCGAGAGCTTTTGGACAAGGCCAAGGCGGATGCGGCGGGTATCCGGGAGGAAGCCCGGCGCGCCGGATATGAGGAGGGCCTGACCCAGCTCACCCAGACCATCCATGACGCCAAGACGCAATACGGCCGAATGTTGAACAACTCCGAGCAGGAGATGCTGAAACTCAGTCTCAAGATCGCCGAACGGATCATCGGCCGATGCGTCGAGGTGGAGCCCCACATGATGCTGGAAATCATCCACAAGGCCATCGAGTCGCTGAAATACCAGAAAGAAATCCGCATCCGGGTCAACCCTGAGGATCTGGGTTATCTCAAAGACAACAAGATGGAGCTTTACACCATGTTGGGGGAGAGCAAGGAGATCGAAATCGTCGAGGATTTGCTCGTGGGACGGGGCGGCTGCATCATCGACACCGAGATCGGCACCATCGACGCCCGGCTGGAAACCCAGCTCCGGGTCGTCGAGAAGCTGTTCGCCCGCAAGCAGTGAGGCAAAACCATGGCTTTTCTGGAACTGCGCCTGGCCGGCGGTCAGACCCACAAGCTCGCGCTCAAGGATGGCGACAACATCCTGGGCTCCGGCGAACAGGCCGGGATCCGGATCCAGGACCCGCTGGTGGCCCCGCGCCAGGCGGTCATCCACGCAACGCCCGGCGCATGCGTCATCCGGAATCTGGCGCCGGACAAGCCGTTTTATCTGAACGCGGCTCCCGTGCTGACGGAACAGCCGCTCCACCCCGGCGACCAGCTGATCCTGGGCAGCACGCGGTGCGTCTTCTACGACGTGGACCTGGAAGCCACCCGGGAGATGCTGGAGATCTCCCTCTGCCAGAAGCGATCCGACGCCACCATCGGCCCGACCCCGGAGCCGGCCTCGCCGCCACCGCCTTTGGTGGAGCCCCAGCCTCCGGTCACCGACCAGGATCTTCAGACCTGCCATCACTTGTCGGTCACCGATGCCGCCGGCAGACAATCGCTCATACTGCTCAAAGAGAAGGAAGTCATCCTCGGCAGCTCATCCGATGCCGCCGTCCGACTGAACGGGGCCGGCATCGCCGGCCGCCACGCCAAGATCATCCAGCGGGAGCGCCAGGTCGTCGTCGTGGATCTCGAGAGCCCCGCCGGCGTGTATCTCAACGACCGGCGGATCGCCCGCGAAACGTTGAAGGAAGGCGACGTCATCCGCCTGGGTGCCGTCCGGTTCACCTACCACCTGCCTGTGGCGCCGCCCGCCCAGGCGGAAGCCGCCGCTCAGCCGGCGGCGACGCCCACCCCGGCGAAGGCGCCGCCGATCCGCAGCAGTCGTGCACCCACCTGGGTCGCGGCCGGAGTGATCGGCCTCATCATCACGGGTGTCGCCGTCGTCGGCGGCATCTGGTTCTTCAAGCGCCTCGGCTCCGCCGGCCGGGAAGAGGACGCCCGGCGCCAGACGCAGGAGATGGTGCGGCAGCGCCAGTGGCAGCCGCTGGCCGACCGGCTGTTGGGCGACAAGGACTTCCCGCTGCCGCTGGCGGAAAAACAGGCGCTGCTCGAAAACGCCCAGATGGAAATCGAAGCCGCTCAGCAGGGGGAGACGCTCCGCCAGGCGCTCGCCGGCGGAGACCTGGAGACCGCCCTGGCGTATTATTTCAAGATTCCCCCGGCCAGCGTTTACCGTCCGGAAGCCGGGACGGCGGTGCTCCAACACATCGACGGTGCGATCGACCAGACGTTGTCGAAGCCCGCTCTCGAGTTTAACGACTACACCGCCGTCGTCACCCTGTCGGAAAAAATGCTACAACTGGACCCGCGATCCGCTTCCGCCCTTGCCTACATCTGCCTGGCGCGGTTGGGCCAGGGCGAGCTGCCAGCCGCAGCCGCAGCCGCCGAGCGTCTCATCGCGGCCCACCCGGAACAGGGCGAGGGGTACCTGTTCAAGGCGATGGCGTTCTACCGCGCCGGTGAATACCGGGCCGCCATGGACAGCGTGTCCGAGGCGCTGCGGCGCCAGCCCGACAACGTCGACATGCTGTTGCTGCGCGCCAAGCTGTCCATCCTGTTGCAGCGCCTCACCGACGCGCGCCTGGACCTGGCCAAGGTGCTCGAGTCCGATCCGAACAACGTTGCCGCGAAAACGCTGTACGCCCGGTTGTCCGGCCAGGCGCCGCCTGCGGCCGGCCCGGCGGGGGCGGACGCCCGGCAGTATGCGGACCTGCTGCGCCGGCGCCGGGCGGCCGAAACCAGTGAACGTGAGGACGCCGCCATCCGGCAGTTGTTCCTGCAGGGCGACGTGGAAGCCGCCCGGCGGCAGCTTCAGGAAAAGATCCGCCGCTCGCCCCAGGCGCCGGCCGCCGCCCGCTGGTCCTCGACGCTGGACGCCATGGCCCGCATTGAAACACTCTACCGCGAAGGCGAGGCGCTGCGCGGCGACAATCCGCCCGCGGCGATCAGCCGCTGGGAGGAGATGCGCCGGGTGGAAGCCGCGGCCTTC
>CALAMB010000399.1 GCA_937925645.1 uncultured Acidobacteriota bacterium | reverse complement strand
AACTCCAGGTGGACGCTGCCCACGTTGGTCACCACGGCCACGTCGGGCGGCGCGGCGGCGCACAGCGCGGCGATCTCGCCGCTGGAGCTCATCCCCATCTCCAGCACGGCCACCTCGTGCTCCGGCTCGAGGTGGAACAGGGCCATGGGGATGCCCAGGGTGTTGTTGAAGTTGCCCGGCGAGCGGAACACGCGGAAGCGGGCGCTGAGCAGGTCGGCGGTGAATTCCTTCGTGGTGCTCTTGCCCGAGCTGCCGGTGATGCCCACGATCCGGCCGCCCCAGCCGCGCACCCGCCACGCGGCGAAGCGCAGCAGCGCCTGGCGGGTGTCGTCCACGAGGACCAGCGGCAGATCCGGCGCGCCGTCGGGCACCCGGGTGACCACGGCCGCGGCCGCGCCGGCGGCCCGGGCGTGAGCCGCGTAGGCGTGGCCGTCGGCGGCCGCCGTGGCGATGGCCACGAACACCTCGCCCGGCTTCAGGCGGCGCGAGTCGTTCTGCAGCCCCGTGACGGCCGCGTCGCCGCCGCCCCGGGGCAGGGCGCCGCCCATGACGGCGGCCAGTCGGGCCACGGTGAGCGCGGGCGTCATCATGGCCGGCCTCCGGAGGCGGCCTGGAGAAGCGCCAGGGCCGTGGCGTAGTCGCTGAAGGGGATGACCTGCTGTCCGATAATCTGGTAGCGCTCGTGGCCCTTGCCGGCGATCAGAACGATGTCACCGGGGCGGGCCAGGTTGATGGCCATGCCGATGGCCGCGCGGCGGTCGGTGATGCGCTGGAAATCCTCCCGCACGCTCCGGATGCCGGGGACGATCTCGTCGATGATGGCGTCGGGATCCTCGCTGCGCGGGTTGTCGGAGGTCACCACGACCACGTCGGCCGCCGCGGCCACCACGCGGCCCATGCGGGGCCGCTTGCCGCGGTCGCGGTCGCCGCCGCAGCCGAACACCACCACCAGCCGTCCGGTGGTGAGCGCCCGGAGGATGGCGCAGGCGTTGGCCAGGGCGTCCTCGGTGTGGGCGTAATCGACGAAGACGCGCACCGGATGGCCGGGGAGCACCTCTTCGAGACGGCCGGGCACCGGCGGCATCGCCGCCAGCGCGGCCAGGATGTCCGCCTCGGCCACGCCGGCCAGCACGGCCGCCGCCACGGCCTGGACCACGTTGTGCAGGTTGCCCCGGCCCGTGAGCGGGACCGCGAGCTCGCGATCCCGGCCGTCCCAGCGCACCGTGGCGCAGAGGCCGGGCGGATCGAAATCGAAGGCCAGTATGCGGAAATCGGCGTCGGGCGACGTGCCGGTGCCCACCGCCTGGCCGCGGAACGCGGCCTTGAATTCCCGGCCGAACGGGTCGTCCACGTTGAACACCGCACGGCGCGGCACGGGGCCGTTGCGGCCGTCGAACAAACGCGCCTTGGCGTCGGCGTAGGCGGCCAGGTTCGGGTAGTAGTCGAGATGGTCGCGGGTGAGGTTGGTGAACACGGCGGTGTCGAAGACCAGGCCGTGCGCACGGTGCAGCGACAGGGAGTGCGCCGACACCTCCATGACCAGCGGGCCGCCGCCGCTGTCGGCCACCTCGCGGGCGAAGGCCAGCAGTTCGGGCGCCTCGGGCGTGGTGCGGTCGGCGGGGATGTCGCGGCCGTCGTAGCGATAGGTCACCGTGCCCACCACGGCGGGCCGCCGGCCCGCCTGCCGGAAGATCGCTTCCAGGATGTAGGTCAGGGTGGTCTTGCCGTTGGTGCCGGTGATGCCGATGAACGGCACGGCCAGGTCGGGCCGCCGGTGCACTTCCCGGGCGGCCTGTGCCAGCGCCGTCCGGATCTCGGCCACCTGGATCCAGTTCCAGGCGAGGATCTGATGATAAGTAGGGGGCAGTTCGGATAGAACGGTGATCGCGCCCCCTTCCCGCGCCGAGGCGAGAAAATCATGCCCGTCGTGCGTTCCGCCGCGAATGGCGGCGAAGATGCCGTCGCGGCAGATCCGGCGCGAGTCGCAGGCGATGCCGCCCACGGGCGCGCCCGGGTCGCCATGGAAGGCCACGGGCCGGAGTTGCTGTAAAATGTCAAACACGCGCATATATGTGATGCCCGAAACCGAAACGGAACGTGCCGATCGTCTATCGCCGCTCGGCCAGCCGGCCGTCGGCCGCCGGCGCCAGGGTGCCGGGGAGGGCCAACTCGGTGAGCCGGTGCGGTTCGCTGGTGAACCACACCGTGCAGCGGGTGGACGGCTTGATCAACGCCCCCGGCGGCGGGATCTGCTCCACGGCCAGCCCCGACCCGCTGGGTTGCAGGATCAGGCCGATCCGCGCGCATTCCTTCATGACCTGGCGGAGGCTCTTGCCGGTGAAGTCCGGCATCGTGAACGAATTCTCGGGGATTAGCGCGATCACCGTCTCCCGGGAGGTTTCCTCGATCGGGAGGAGGGTGTCGGCGGGCTTCGGCGCGGCGGCCGGCGCGGCGGTGGGCGGCGGTTCGGCCGCGGCCAGCCGCTCGGGGGCGACGGGTTCCGTCGGTTCCACTTTCCGGAGCATCAGCACCTGACGGGCGATTTCGGCGAAGACCGGCGCGGAGACGTCGCCGCCGTGGTAGTGCGGATGCGGCGAGTCATAGATCACGGCGATGACGAACTCCGGTCGCTCCGCCGGCGCAAAGCCGACATACGAGGCGACAAAATTGGTCGGGGAATAGGTCCGGAGTTCCGGGTCAAACTTCTGGGCGGTGCCCGTCTTGCCGGCCACGCGGTAGCCGGCCACCGCGGCCTTCTTGCCCGTGCCTTTCGACACCACCAGCTCCAGCGCGTCGCGGATCATGCCGGTGGTCCGGGACGACAGGACCCGGACGCGTTCCGGCTCCATCCGCTCCACGAGCCGGCCCTGGGTGTCCAGCACCCGGTCCACCAAGTAGGGCCGGACGAGGTAGCCGCCATTGGCGATGACCGCCATGGCGCGCAGGATCTGGACGCCCGTGACGCCCACCTCCTGGCCCATGGAGATGGCGCCGATGGAAATGCCGCTCCAGCCCGAATGGTGCTGAACGCGGCCCGGATCCTCCGCCGGCAGGTCGATGTCCGTGCGCTGGCCGAAGCCGAAAGTGCGGATGTACCGATGTAGGCCTTCCTCGCCCACCCGGAGGCCCAGTTTGATGGCCCCCACGTCGGAGGAGTTGGCCAGGATTTCGCTGAAGGTCAGGTTCTGGAACGGCCGGTGGTCGCGGATGATGTGGCCGGACAGAGAAATGTAGCCGTTGCCGCAATCGATGACGTCGTCCGGCGAGGCAATCTCCTCCTCCAGGGCCGCGGCCGCGGTGATGATCTTGAATGTGGAACCCGGCTCGAAGTACCGTTCCACGGCGAGGTTGCGCAGGTTGGCCGGCGGAGTGTCCTTGAGGTTGCCCGGATCGAAATCGGGCCAGACAGCCAGGGCGAGGATGCGGCCCGTAGCCGGCTCCATCACGATCGCCATGCCGGAGGCGGCGCTGAATGTTTCGATGCCGGCGGCCAGCTGGCGCTGGGCAATGTGCTGGATCCGGCTGTCGATGTTCAGGATCAGCGAATGGCCCACCTGCGGCGCCCGCAGGGTGGTGGTGGTGAGCACGTTGAGCCGACCGTCCTTCTGGATGAACAACTCGCCCGGCTGGCCGCACAACACGTCCTGGTACTGGCGCTCCAGGCCTTCCAGCCCGAGTTCCGTATCCTGCCGCAGGCTCACCGCGCCCAGGATGTGGGACGCCAGCCGGCCGTTGGGGTAGACCCGGCGGTTCTCCTGGAGGAGACCGACGCCGCTGAGCTTGAGCGCCTGGATCCGCTGGGCGTCCTCGTGGCTGATGAACCGGCGGATATAGCGGAACTTGAGGGGCCCGTTCATCTTGACCAGAATCTGGCGGGCATCCAGGCCCAGCACGCGACCCAGCTCCAGGGCGGCGTGTTCCTTGTCCTCGATCTCGGGAGTGTAGACATAGACCGAGTCAAAGGGAATGCTGGCGGCCAGCGGCTCCAGACGGCAATCGAGGATCCGGCCCCGAGTGGCCGGAACCTTGATGATGTCCTCCTGCTGGCCGCGCGCCTGCCGAGCCAGCGCATCGGCCTGGAACACCTTCAGGTAGAAGACTTTCCCAAGCACGAGGAGCTGCCACGCGCAAACGACGCCTACAAACAAAAGGAGCCGCTTCTTGTGGAGCAGCATGTTGTCCATCCAGCTTTGCCCTAACCTGACCTTACCGTTTCGCCACCTCGGTCGACGCGGCGTTCATGGCCAGCCGCTCGGCTTGCCCGGCCGAGAGTCTGGACGTGTCAGATCGGAAGAGCACACGTCTGAACTCCAGTCACGTCAGTCAATCT
>CALAMB010000398.1 GCA_937925645.1 uncultured Acidobacteriota bacterium | reverse complement strand
GGCGCCGTGGACGAGAACGCCCTGCGCGCCATCGATGCCTTCGTGCTCACCGCGGCGCGGCACGACCTGGCGGTCTGCTTCACCTTCTTTGCCTTCCGTCCGCCGCTCTACGGCGGCGACAACCCGTACCTGGATCCCCGCTCCCTGGCCGGGCAGGAGGCGCTGCTCACACTCGTCGCCTCGCGCTACCGCGGAGTGGGCTGGATCCACTGGGACCTGATCAACGAGCCGTCGTACGCGCCCGCCGACGCGCTCTGGACCAACCGGCCCATCGGGGACGCCTTCGAGGCGGCCGCCTGGGCCGAGTGGGTGCGCCGGCGCCACGGCGATGCGGCGGTGCCGGCGGCGCGCGACCGCTGGCGCGACGCCGGGCCCGCGCCCCTGGCCGTGCCCGCGGCGGCCGCCCTGGCGCCGGCCATGGTGCGCGAGGAGCGGGTGCCCGCCAAGGGTTTCGACTTCCGCCTCTTCACCCAGGAAGCGGTGGCCGGCTGGGCGGCGCGGCTCCGCGCGGTGCTCCGGACCGCCGGCGGCGACGCCCTGGTCACCCTGGGTCAGGACGAAGCCGGCGCCACGTTGAGCCCGTCGCCCCAGTTCCACTGGGAGGCGGTGGATTACACGGCCATCCACACCTGGTGGAGCAACGACGACCTGCTGTGGGACGCGGTGGTGTCCAAGGTGCCGGAGAAGCCGTGCCTGGTGCAGGAGACCGGGATGATGCGCCTGGAGGACCCCGACGGCTTCCCCTGGCGCACGCCCGAGGCGGCGGCCCGCCTGCTCGAGCGCAAGTACGCGCTGGCCTTCGCCGGCCGCGCCGCCGGCGCCGTGCAGTGGGCGTGGAACGTCAATCCGTACCAGCCGCTGGACAACGAGGCGGTGATCGGCTGCATCCGGCCCGACGGCACGGCCAAGCCGGAGCTGCGGGTGCTGCGCGAGTTCGCCGCCTTCTTCGCCGTCGCGGCGCCGCGGCTCGATGACTGGGAGCCCGATCCGGTGGTGCTCGTGCTGCCCCACGCCCGGATGTTCTCGGGACGGACCCAGCCGGCGGCGGCCACCCGCCGTGCCGTGCGGGTGCTTGCGGACCGGTTCGGCGTGGTGCCCACGGCGCTGGCCGACCTGGAACTCTCGCCGGCGCGGCTCGTGGAGGCCCGGCTGGTCCTGGTCCCCGTGCCCGAGCTGATGGACGAAGCGGCAGCCGGGAGCCTGCAGGCGGCGGCCGCGGCCGGCGCCCGGGTGCTGGTGACGGGAGCGGTGACGGGCGACCCGTACGGCCGCGTGCCGGCTGCGCTGGCGGCCCTCGAACTCGTGGACCCGGGCCGGCCCGTGACGCTGCGGGAGCCGCTCTCCGACGGCTGGGCCACCTTCGACGAGACGAAGGGGGAATGGTTCCGGGCCGCGCTCTCGCCCCGCCGCGAAGGCACGGCGACGGTCTGGCACGAGCCGCTGCCGCTGGAACTGGCGCGCGAGGCGGCGCCCCTGGCGGCGCTCTACGGACGGGCCCTGGCGGCGGCCGGGCTGCCGGCGGCGCCGGCGGCACCGGCGGAGGCGCCCATGACCGCCCGGGTGCTCCGGACGCCGGGGGTGGCGCTGGTGATCTGCGTGAACGAAACGTCTGCCGACGCCGTGCGCGCGGTGGACGTCGACGGATATCGGCTGGACGTGCCGGTGCCGGCCGGCCGGTCGCGGCTGGTGCTCTGGGACCGCGCCGCGCGCTCAGTCATCGCGCAGACGCCGGGCGCGCCCGTAACGCGCGTTCGCTGAACGCGCGCCGAAAGTACCTCGCGGCCTGGCGGCCGTGAGTTCAATCTGCAAGATCGTTGGGATGCGGTGTCGGTTTGGAGTGCGCAGACACGTCTGCGCTTTGGATTCCCGCGGGACGCGGGTGCCGAGGTCCGGTCACGGCACGTGGGGCGGATTCACTTGTCGGGTGGCGCCGTGACCCGGCCGCGCCGGCGGCCGCGGCATGTAGCCCGGGCCGAGAGGCCCGGGTGGCCACGATAATATTCGGCCGGGGACAGCCGCGCCAGCGGCGACGGGATCCAGACGCCGGGTTCGGGTTGGTGTATCGATGAATCGCCGGTTGCGGATTTCTCCGACTGCGCCTTCCGCCGCTCCTGCGGAGCTGGCAGATGTCCTGTGCTCTCCGCGCACCCGGACCTTTCGGTCCGGGCTACACTCCGCCGCCGCTCGCGCGGCGGGGCCGCGGGAAAGAGCGATACGATCCCATGGATCGTGCGGATTCAGCGGGCCGCGTCCGGCGGACGCGGCCTACTGTAGAATCCAGAGCGGCGTCGAGCCGCCGCGCTCCGGACCACTGTCCGTCTGGCTCACTCCTTGACGAACCGGCTTGATGTTGAGGCCGTGGCGCCGCCCACCGCATCCTCCACGGTGACGCACAGCTCGTAGCGCCCCGCCGCGAGCTCCTCCAGGGGCAAGCCCCGCATGAACACGTACCGGTCGGGGCCGTCGCGCTTGATGGAGCGGCCGGCGGGATCCTCCACGGTGAGCAACACCGCGTCACCCTTCCGGATCTCGAAGCGGACGCTGAGCTGGGGACGCTGCGAATCCTCGGCGCGCGCCGGCCCGTAGATCTGGCCGTAGACGGCGAGCCGGTCGTCGGCGCGGTACGTCGCCGAGACGTTGGGGACCACCTTGAACGCGCCGATGAGGAACGGATTGGCGGGATCGTCCTTGGCGGAGGCCGGCAGGACGGTCCGGGCCAGGATCAGCCCCGACAGCGCCAGCTCCCCGGCCGGGAGGGCGGGGATGTGAAGACTCTGCTCGCGCACCGTCACCTGGCCGCTGACCGTATCCTTGACCGCCAGACTCAGCTTGTACCGGCCGGCGGGGAGCAGGACGAACCGCTGGTAGACGGTCTTCTCGGTCAGGCGCTGGTCGAAGGTCTCGGTGGTGTAGGCCGAGACGGTGTCGTCGTCGAACTCGGCCACGATACGCCCGTCGAGGGCTTCGATCAGGACGTAGACGTTGAGCCGGGCCTGGTAGTGGTCGTCCTTCTGTTCGTAGCGCAGGTGCCGGTTGTCCACTTCGACGCTGAGCGGCACGACCGCCCGTTCCGGCATCATCCAGAGCGGATAACCCTGCGCCGCCAGCGGGAAGGATTGCGCATAGGCGTGGGCCGACACCCGCTGTTTCAGGTCGTCGTAGCGGATCTTCGGCGCGTGTTGCAGGGCGGCGTACTGCTCGAAGCGATCGAAGAGCTGGTCCTGGGGCCGGCTGGTGCCGATGGGCAGGTAGACCATGTCGCTGGGGTCGTAATAGGCCGACATCTCCTCCGACATCAGCGTCGTCATGGCGTTGAACGTGTCGGCCCGGTCCAGCGGGCTGCTGAGGAGCTTGAAGGCGCCGGAGGAACTTTTGTCCACGAACTCGATCCGGACGTCGTCCCCGATCCACGGGATGCGGCGGTAGGTCCAGACCTGCAGCGGGTAGGTCAGGGTGCTGCCGCCGTGGCTGGTGAGGCCGCCTTCGTAGTAGCTGCCGGCGGGGTGGGTCTCGATGGAGTCGGGCGGGCCCAGGGTGATGTAAATCCGCCCGCGGTCCGACTTCCAGCCGGGGATGCCGGAGGCGTAGCGGTCGTTGGCGTAGGCGATGCGGCGGTAGTACTCCATCTTGTATTCGTTTTCGGCGGTGCGCGGGTCGGGGTCGCGGCGCCGCCAGAACTCCTCCACGAACTGGTCCCGTTCCGCGTCCGTGGTGAGCTTCTTGAAGAGCGCCTTTTCCTCGTCGGTGAGGATGTAGCCGACCTCCTCCTCCATCCACTTGCGCCAGCGTTCCTGCATGGCCCGCTCTTCTTTCTGCGCCGCCTTCGGATCACTTTTTTTCTTCTGGGCGACGGCGGGGACGGCGGCGCCCAAGAGCGCCAGCAGGACGCCCGCGGCCAGCGCGGCGCGCCAGGCCGCGCCCTGCGTCCGACGCGGGATTTGCGGCCGGCCGGGAACTGCGGATGGGATGTTGTTCGTGTTCATGCTGCCTCTCGGGCCGAGGATCGGCGACCCGCCATTATCGCAGATTTGCCGCCGGGCTCCAAGCCGGGAAGCGGTGGCGGCGCCGGTTATTAGGATGCCGCCGGGGCCGAAAGGTTGACCGGCGGCGGCACGTGCACCGGCGCCCGGGCGGAGAAACAATCCGCCCCGCCGGCCGTACCATGGGACATCAGCCGCCCCGCCGCCGGTGAGGCGGCTCGTTCCGATCCGGTCGGGAGGTGCCATGAAAGGGATCCTGTTCGCGCTGTGGGGCGCGCTCATGCTCACCGCATCGGGCTGGAGCGCCGCCGCCGGACTGAAACTCACCGTGCTCGTGGACAACACCGCCCACGCGCCCGGCACGAAGGGTCGCTGGGGCTTCGCCTGCCTGGTGGAAAACGCCGGACCCGCCCCGATCCTGTTTGATACCGGGCCGGACGCGGCCGTCCTGGCCGAGAACGCCCGGCGGCTCGGCGTCGACCTGGGCGCGGTCGGCTGGGTCGTGCTGTCCCACGAGCACCACGACCACATCGGCGGGCTGGCCGCGGCCCTGGCGGCGGCGCCAC
>CALAMB010000397.1 GCA_937925645.1 uncultured Acidobacteriota bacterium | reverse complement strand
TCCATCTCCTCCGGGGTCCACGGCCGCGGGGCCTCGCTGCCGGGCTGCGCGGCGACGGCGTCGGCGGGCGGCGGCGGCTGGGTCTCGACGGCCGGCAGCCACGCGCTCCACGCCGCGGCCACGAGGCCACCCAACAGGATCAGCCGCAATCCGAAACGGTCACGATGCGTTTTCATGGCATGCCCCCACACACAGATCGTTCAATCCGCAGACCGCCGGCCAGGCAGGTATCACCACCGGGGATGATCCATGGACCATCCATTCTCATTATAGCAGGCGACGGGCCGGCCGCCGCGGCGCACACAGGGCTTGCCGCTCTCCGCGCGCCGGAATCCGTTACCGCGGACTCGTCCGGCCGGATGTGCTGACTCCGCCACAGAGATAGATCCAAGGAAGGGGGGAATAGTTCACGGGGGGAGAAATTTTTTGAGGGAATTGAGGTGGGTGCGGGGGATTTCGGTGATCGTATTTCATTGATCATTTGTCATTGGGCATTGCGGATTATTGGCTATTGGTGATTGCGTATATCTAATTGGCTATTTGGAGTGCGAGCGAGAGATCAAGAAGACGTTTGATGAAGGTTTGATGAACGTTGGAAGGTTGGAATGTTGGGATCGGGAAACCTGCAAACCTTCAAACTGTTCCGATCACGAGCACGAACATCCGAAATGGGAACGAGCCTCGAGTCTCTAGCCTCGATAACGATCACGATTACGAATCTCGATTACGATTACGAATTACGAGCACGAAGGACGGGGACGGGAACGAGCCTCCAGCCTCGAGTCTCTAGCCTCGATTACGATCACGATTACGAATTTCGATCACGATTACGAATTACGAGCACGAACATCCGGGACTGGGACGAATCCCGAACCCCGAACCGCGAACCCCGATCACGATTACGAACCGCAGAGGTACTCGTGCATCGACCGAGCCGCCTTGCGGCCGGCGCCCATCGCCAGGATCACGGTGGCCGCCCCGGTGACGACGTCGCCGCCCGCCCAGATCTTCGCCCGCGATGTACTCCCCGTGATCTCGTCGGCCATGATATTGCCTTTCTTGCCCAGGGTCAGACCCGGCGTGGTGGACCCGATCAGCGGATTGGGACTGTTGCCGATGGCGCACACCACGGCGTCCACCTCGAAGGCGATCTCATCCCCCTCGATGGGGATCGGCGAGCGCCGGCCGGACGCATCGGGCTCGCCCAGCATCATGCGCTGGCAGACGGCCCGCCGCACCCAACCGTTTGCGTCGCCCTCGTAGCGAATGGGCAGCGTCAAGAACTCGAAGACCACGCCTTCCTCTTCGGCGTTCTCGACCTCCTCCAGGCGCGCCGGCAGCTCCTCCCGTGAACGACGGTAGACGATCCGGCTCTCCGCCCCCAGACGCAGCGCGCTGCGCGCGCAGTCCATGGCGACGTTGCCGCCTCCCACCACCGCCACCCGCTTGTGGACCTTGATCGGGGTGTGGTACTCGGGGAAGCGGTACCCCTTCATCAGGTTGAGACGGGTGAGATACTCGTTGGCCGAGTAAATGCCGTTGAGGTTCTCGCCCGGGATCTCCATGAACCACGGCAGCCCGGCGCCGGAGCCGACGAAAATGGCGTCGTACTCCTCGAGCAGGCTGTCGATGGTCCGGGTCTTGCCCACGACAAAATCCGTCACCAGCTTCACGCCCAACCGCTGCAGGTACTGGACCTCCCGGTTGACGATGGCCTTGGGGAGGCGGAATTCCGGGATGCCGTACACCAGCACGCCGCCCATCCGATGCAGCGCCTCATAGATGGTGACCGCGTAACCGAGCTGGATCAGGTCGCCGGCCACGGTCAGGCCGGCCGGTCCGCCCCCGACCACCGCGACCTTCTTGCCGGTGGGTCCCTGAATCGCCGGCATTTCCGGCGTCCCCTGGGCGGCCTCCCAGTCGGCCAGGAAGCGCTCCAGACGGCCGATGGCGACCGTCCCGCCGAGCTTTTTCAGGGCGCAGGTCTTTTCACACTGCTCCTCCTGCGGGCAGACGCGGCCACAGACCGCCGGCAGGCAGTTTTTGCTCTTGAGAACGCGGACACCCTCCTTGAAATTCCCCTTGGCGATATGGCCGATGAAACCGGGAATGTCGATCTCCACCGGACAGCTGGGCACGCACTGCGGCTTTTTGCACTGGATGCACCGGCGGGCTTCGGCGACGGCCAGCTCCTCGGTGTAGCCGAGAGCCACCTCGAAAAAGTTGTGCCGTCGTACCTCGGGCGGCTGCTTGGGAATCTCGCGACGTTCCAGATCCAATTTTTTCTTCTCGGCCATCAGCGCGTCTCCTCCGCGTGGAGCGAGTGTTCCTCGCACCGGCTGGTGCGCAGCGGCACCACCTCCTCCGCCATGTAGGTCTTGCGGCGTTGCAGCAGTTCGGCCCAGTCCACCTGGTGACCGTCGAAATCGGGCCCGTGCACGCACGCAAACCGGGTGACGCCGCCGACGCTGACCCGGCAGACGCCGCACATTCCGGTCCCGTCGATCATGATCGGGTTGAGGCTGACCATGGTGGGGATGCCCAGCGGCCGCGTGGCGTCAGAACCGCGTTTGAGCAGGAAGGTGCATCCGTTCACGATGACGCGGTGCACGGGCTCAGCTAATGCCTTGATCACTTCGGGCAGCCGGCCCACGTGGCCCTTGTAGCCCTTGGTGCCGTCGCGGGTGATGTGCACCAGCTTGTCGGAGAGTTGCCGGAAACGTTCCTCCCAGTAAAAAAGATAAGAGCTGCGCGCCTCCAGCACCGTGATGATTCGGTTGCCCCGCGCCTTGAGCGCCCGGGCGATGGGGAAGATGCTGCCGATGCCATAGCAACCGGCCAGACACAGCACGGTGCCGAATTCCCCGATTTCGGCCGCGTTACCCAATGGACCGACGACGGTCGGGATGCCGGAGCCCTCCTCCAGCCGGGCCAGGCGGTGGG
>CALAMB010000396.1 GCA_937925645.1 uncultured Acidobacteriota bacterium | reverse complement strand
CGCTGATCCTGGGGCTGGTGGACGTGGACCCGTTCATCCTGGGCCTGGCCCAGACGCCGGCCGACGCCGGCTTTGTGGCCACGGCCGCCGCGGCGGTGGTGGTGGCCACGGCGAGCAACAACCTGGCCAAGGCCGGCTACGCCTTTGCTTTTGGCGGCGCGCGCCTGGGTCGCACCGCCCTGGTGCTCCTCGGCAGCCTGTCCGTGCTCAGCCTGGCGGCGTTGCTGGTCATCTGACGGACATCGGACTTCGGACATCGGACTTCGTGCTCGTAATTCGTAATCGTCATCGTAATCCGTAATCGTGATCGTAATCGAGGTTTGAGCCTTGAGTCTCAAGCCTCAAGCCTCAAGCCTCAAGCCTCAAGCCTCAAGCCTCAAGCCTCAAGCACGATTACTCAGTCACTCCCGATTTTCTGCCAATTTTTGGCCGGTTTTTTTAACTGAAGTCATGAGCAAGATCAAGCAGCGGGCAGGCGGGAGGTACCGCTCGCGGCACCTCCATCGTGCCAACCGAATGATCGTGCCAAGGACATGGAAACGGTGAATGGGTGAATAGGTGAATCGGGATGAGGCTGTCATTGATCATTTTTCTTTGATCATTTCTCATTGGTCATTTTCGATTATTGGTTATAGATGATTGCTTATATTTTAATGATTATTGCATATCTTTTATTGGCTAATCGGAGACGAGTCGGGCTTTGCTGAGATGACATCCGATATCCGATTTCCGATGTCCGATGTCCGATGCCCGTCGGCTGGGAACGAGCCTCGAGTCTCTGGTCTCAAGCCCCGAACTGCGAGTCACGATCACGATTACGAATTACGCTTACGATGACGATTACGAATTACGAGCACGAATCCCGAAGTCCGAAGTCCGATGTCCACCGGGGATCAGGCCGCCGGCTGCTGCGCCGCGGGCGGCGGCGCGGGCGCCACGACGATCCGCGGACGGGTGTCCGGCGTCAGGTCGGTGGCGGCGTCCTGCAGGAAGGCGGCGAAGATCTCCCGCATGTAAACGGTGGTGTCGTACGTCTGGCCCCGCTTGAACACCTCGTACCCGTCGCCGCCGCCGGCCACGAACGAGTTGGTCACCACGCGGTAGGTGGCCGCCGGGTCGAGGGGCCGGCCGTTGATTCGGATGTCCCGCGCCCGGCCCGCCGCCTGGTCCAGGACGGCCGAAACGCCGGCCGAGACGATGGGGAAGGCGCCCTGGTAGTTTTCAATGGTGGCCGTGAAGTCGAAGAGCGCCTGGACGTCGGCGCCCGACAGGGTGACGATCACGGCGGTGTTGTCGAAGGGGAGCGCCGCGTACACCGCCTTGAGCTGGATGGGCCCCTCGGGCAGGTCCGCCCGGACGGAGCCGCGGTTCATCAGGGAGAAGTCCACGCCCTGCGCGCGTGTGTACCACTGCAGGGCGTCGCAGACCAGGCCGCCCAAACTGTGGCCGCCGGCCCGGCCGGGATTGTTCCGGTAGGTGGCGGGCGACCGGCCGATCACCGTGGCCAGCATGGCGTCGACCTTGGTGCCGTACTCGGACAACTGCGCCAGCAACGCGGCGTCCTCCGCCCGGCGTTCCGCCGGCGGCGCCACCTTCGGATCCTGGAACAGGGCGCTCGGAGTGAGCGCCACGTTCACCGGCAGCGGCTGCCAATCGAGGCCGGCCACCCGGCGGTTGCGCAGGCGCAGCGTCGCCTGGCCCACCACGATCCCGCGGGCCCAGGCCTGGACGATGGGCACGCGGCCCTCATAAAACGGCCGGTCCATGAACGTGTGTGTGTGTCCGTCCACGATGAGGTCGAACTCCGGACACTCGCGGGCCAGCCGGCGGGAACCGAAACCGGGGTCCTCGGAAATGCCCAAGTGAACCAGGGCGATCACGACGTCCGCCTGGCGACGCAGCTCGGGCAGGTAGCGGCGGGCGGTGGCCACCTCGTCGGCGATGGTGAGGTCGCGGATGTTCCGCGGCAGCGCCAGGGTGCGGGTCTCGGCGGTGGTGAGGCCGAGGACGGCCACGGTGAAGCCGGGAAAGCGGCGGATGAGGTACGGCTCGACCAGCGGCTTGCCGTCGGCGGTCAGGATGTTGGCGCAGAGGAACGGGAAGCGGGCCGCGGCCCGCTGCTCGTTGAGCACCGTTCGGGCGGCGTCAAACTCGTGGTTGCCCAGCGTCATGGCGTCGTAGCCGATGGCGTTGTAGCCGATGAAGTCCGGCTCGCCCAGAAACAGGTTCGATTCGGGGCGGCCCTGGTTGACGTCGCCGGCGTCCAGGACCAGCACGTTGGCGTGGCGGCTCCGGACTTCCCGGACCAGCGCCAGACGGGCGGGCAGCCCGCCGGCGCCGGGGCAGCCCGGCAGGTCGTACTTGAGCGGATGTCCGTGGTGGTCGTTGGTATGCAGGATGACCAGCTCGTCCTCGGCCGGCGCCGCGGTTGGTGGCGGCGCCGACACCTGGCGGGCGCCGCATGCGGCGAAAGCCAAAACGGCAGCCAGGATGGAGACCAGCCGGATCAGTGACAGGCCGGAACGGCGGGCAGGACGGACACGATAACGGTTCATGGGGCACCTCTGTTAAAAAGACCATGGTAGCGGGAAGTGGCCGGGAATTCAACAATGGGGTGAATAGGTAAAATCGGTGAATGGGTGAATGGGTGAATCGGTGAATCGGTGAATCGAGAGACGGGAGACGAGAGACGGGAGACGGAATTAGGCGAACGGGAAGATCCGAACCGCCAACCCCAAACCGCGAGACCCGTATTCCAAAATCCGATGTCCATTGCCCGTCGGTTGGGAACGAGCCTCTAGCCTCGAGTCTCGAGCCTCGATGACGAATACGATCACGATTACAATTACGATGACGATGACGATAACGAACTAAGGCGCGGGAGATTCCCGGACGTACTTGATGTTGTCCAGGACGAGAATCCACCGGCCCTCGACCTCCGTCGGTGGCTGCGTGATGGTGAATTTTTTCTCGATCCCGAACAGGCCGATGGTCAGGGTGGCGCCCGCGATGGTGGCCTGGCCGCCGGTGACCTCGGTGTTGGCGGTCTTGACGCTGCCGCTGCCGTCCAGGAAGATGTGGACCCAGGTGCCGTCGGCGGCCACCCAGCGGCCGGCGAACGCCTGCTGCGATTCGGGCAGGGGCGTTTTGGGCCCGCAGGCGGCCAGCAGCCCCACGGCGACCATCAGAAGGCCGATGGCGCCGGCGATGCGCGGTGCGCTCATGGTTCCCTCCGTGTTCCGTCTGAGATGAGGTTGTCGATATTATCGTCCATTTTTCAGCTTTCCTCAAGGGGGCGCCGCCGCCGTTTGACTCCGTCCCCGATCGGAATTACAATGAGCATAACTTATTTCACCATGATTGGAGGATGCCATGTCGAGAAAGGTGCTGGTGGCCACGGAAAAGCCGTTCGCCAAGGTGGCGGTCGCGGGGATCGCCGACATCCTGAAGGGGGCCGGCTACGAGATGGTCCTGCTGGAGAACTACAAGGACGTCGCCGACTTTCACCGGGCGGTGGCTGATGTCGACGCCATCATCGTCCGCAGCGACCAGGTGACACCCGAGGTCCTGGAGGCGGGGAAAAAACTCAAGCTCGTGGTCCGCGCCGGCGCAGGGTACGACAACATCGACCTGAAGGCGGCGACGGCCAAGGACGTGGTGGTCATGAACACGCCGGGCCAGAACTCCAACGCCGTGGGCGAACTGGTGTTCGGGCTGATGCTGCAACTGGCCCGTCGCGGCTACACCGGCAAGGCCGGCACGGAGCTGCGGGGCAAGAAGATCGGGCTGCACGCCTATGGCAACGTGGGGCGGGCCGTGGCCGCGATCGCCCGGGGGTTCGGGATGACGATCCATGCCGTCGACCCGTACGTGGACAAGGCCGTGATCGAGGCCGAGGGGATCCACGCCTGCGCCAGCGTCCAGGACATGTACAAGGCGTGCGACTACGTGTCGCTCCACCTGCCCAAGACGAAGGAGACCGCCGGCTCCATCAACTTCGAGCTGATGTCGCTCCTGCCCAAGGGCGCCGCCATCATCAACACGGCGCGGGCCGAGGTGGTGGACGAGCCGTCGTTGCTCAAAATGTTCGCCGAGCGGCCGGACTTCATGTACGCGGCCGACGTCGAGCCGGCGTGCAAGGCCGAGATCGAGGCCAAGTACGCGGGCCGCTATTTCTTCACCGCCAAGAAGATGGGCGCCCAGACCGAGGAGGCCAACATCAACGCCGGCCTGGCGGCCGCCCGCCAGATCGTCGGGTTCTTCGAGCAGGGCGACGCGAAGTTCAAGGTGAATTGATCCGTACGCCGCATTCGACGAATGCGGCCAGGCGGCAGGCGGCGTCGAACAGCGGGTCATGCGGACAGCGCCGAGGCTTCACATCCATCCGTGGATGGTGGACACCTCAGAAAAATTGGTGCAGATAGCGCGCGTTCATCGAACGCGCGCTACGATCTGGCCGCAGTTGTTTTCAACAGCGCCGGCTGGAAATGAACCGCTCCGCCCCTCTCTTCACCCAGGCCGGCAAAGCCGGAATCAATTGATTGGGAGTATCCGGAATTTGCTCGTCCAACCAGTCAGTCATTGATTGGCGCAGCGCCTGAGACATGCGCACGATCCGCCGGGTGGCAACGTGGATGTACCGCGAGCGGCAGCGAGCGGCGCCTCCCGCATGCCGGCTGTTTGATTTTGCTCATGGCTTCAGTCAAAAAATCCTGCCAAGAGTTGGCAGAAAAACGGGAGTAACTGAGTAATCGTAATCGAGGCTCGGGACTCGAGGCTAGAGGCTCGTTCCCAACCGACGGGCATCGGACATCGGATTTTGGAATACGGGTCTCGCGGTTTGGGGTTGGCGGTTCGGATCTTCCCGTTCGCCTAATTCCGTCTCCCGTCTCTCGTCTCCCGTCTCTCGATTCACCCATTCACCCATTCACCCATTCACCCACTCCCACCTCCTATCTCATATCTCCTATTTTTCAACCGTTTCCTGTTCACCATTCACTGTTCACCGGATCCCGAACCGCTTCATTTTCTCCAGCAGCGACTGGCGGGTGATGCCCAGCCGGGCGGCGGTGTGGGTGCGGTTGCCGCCGCAGGCGTCCAGCGCGGCGACGATGAGCCCGCGCTCGAACGCATCCGTCTGCCGGCGCAGGCCCACGGGCGGATCGGCGACTGCACCGGCGCCGGCGCCGGGGGCGGCGGCCGGCGAACGGCCCGTGTCGTCGCGGATATAGGCGGCCACGGCGTCGGCTTCGATCGTGTCGCCCTCGGTGGTGAGCAGCACCAGCCGCTCCACCTCATTCTCCAGCTGGCGGACGTTGCCCGGCCAGCGGTACGCCTCCAGCAGGTGCAGGGCCTCGGCGGACATGCCGGCCAGGCGGCGGTTCATTTTGGCCTGGGCGCGCTCCAGGAAGAATTCCACCAGGGGTTGGATGTCATCACGGCGCTCGGCCAGCGGCGGGATCCGGACGGTGAACACGTTGAGGCGGAAGAACAGATCCTCGCGGAAGGCGCCGGCGCGCACCTCGGCCTGCAGGTCGCGGTTGGTGGAGGCGACCACGCGCACGTCCACCCGCCCGGGCTTCTCCGCGCCCACGGGCCAGATCTCGCCCTGCTGCAGCGCCCGCAGCAGCTTGACCTGCAGCTCCATCGGCGCCTCGCCCACCTCGTCGAGGAAGAGCGTGCCGCCGTCGGCCACCTGGAAGTAGCCCTTCTTGTGGCCCACCGCGCCGGTGAACGCGCCCTTGCGATAGCCGAAGAACTCGCTCTCGGCCAGCTCCCGGGGGATCGCGCCGCAGTTCACCGCCACGAACACCTCGCCGGCGCGGCGGCTGTGGCGGTGGATGAACCGGGCGACGAGCTCCTTGCCGGTGCCCGTCTCGCCGGTGAGCAGCACGGTGGTGTCGACGCCGGCCACCCGGCGGGCGGAGTCCAGAATGTCGGCCATGGCCCGGGAGCGGTAGATGATATTTTCGGCATCGAGGAAGCGGCGGACGTCGCCCTGGAGCGCCTGGTTCTCGCGACTCAGCCGCTCGTTGGCCTGGCGCAGTTCCTCGGCCAGCCGGCGGTTCTCCCTTTCCAGCGCCTGCTTTTCCAGCGCCTGCCGGACGACGATGCGCAGTTCCACCGGATCCCACGGCTTGGTGATGTACCGGTAGACATGCCCGTCGTTGATGGCGTGGATGAGATCCTCCACCTCGGTGTAGCCGGTGAGCACGATCCGCATGACGTCCGGCTTGATCTTGAGGATCCGCTTCAGCAGCTCGATCCCGGACATCCGCGGCATCTTCTGGTCGGTGATGACCAGGTCCACGTCCTCGCGGCCGGCGATGGCGAACGCCTCCTCGCCCGAGGCGGCTTCCAGGACGCGGTACTCGGCCACGAAGGTCCGCTTGAGCTTCTGCAGGTTGGCCGGCTCGTCGTCCACGACAAGGAGGACCGGCTGCCGCGGTTCGCTCATGGCGCCTCCGCCGCCGGCCCGTCAGCCGGCAGCTCCACCCGGAACACGGCCCCGCCGTCGGGATCGTTGCGGACGCGCAGGACGCCGCCGTGCTGCTGCACGATGCTGTAGCTGATGCTCAGGCCCAGGCCGGTGCCCTTGCCCACGTCCTTCGTGGTGAAGAACGGGTCGAAGATCCGGTTCAGGTGGTCCGGCGGGATGCCGGGGCCGGAGTCGGCCACTTCGACCACCACCCGGCCGTTCTCCGTGAGCGTGCGGACCCGGATGGTCCCTTCACCCTCGATGGCGTCGATGGCGTTGCTGAGCAGGTTCAGGAACACCTGCTCCATCTTGCCCACCAGCACCCGCGCCGGCGCGATGGCGCCGTACTCCCGGACGATCCGGATCCGGTTCTTGTACTGGTTGCGCAGCAGGTTCAGGCACATGTCGAGGATCTTGCAGAGATCCACCTCCTCCGGCTCGCCGGAGGGGGCGCGCGAAAACACCCGCAGGTCGTCCACGATGGCCTTGATCCGCTCGGCGCCCTCGTGAATGTTGGCGGCCAGCCCGCCGATGTCGCCGAGGATGAAATCGATGCGGAGCTCCTCGCGCAGCCGCGCCAGTTCCACCGGCGCGGCGCCGGCGTTCACCCGGACGAGGTACCGGCCCAGCTTGTCGGCGTACTCGTCGAGGAACCGGGTGTTACCGTAGATGAAATTCAGCGGATTCTTGATCTCGTGGGCGATCCCGGCGACCAGCCGCCCCAGCGAGGCCATCTTCTCCGACTGGACGAGCTGGTCCTGGGCGTCGTGGAGGTCCTGGAGCGCCTGTCGCAGCTCGCGGTTGCTCGTCTCCAACTCCCCGGTGCGGTGGCGGACCTTGACCTCGAGCTCGCGGTTGCTCGCCTCCAGCTCCTGCTGGCGCTCCTCCACCGTTCGGGCCATCTGGTTGAACGCGTCGGCCAGCGCGCCGATCTCGTCGCCGCCCGCCGGCTGCACCCGGCGGTGATACTGCCCGCGGGCGATCTCCCGGGCCGAATCGGTGAGGGACAGGAGCGGCCGGCTGATCTGGCGGCTCAGCAGCCACGCGCCGGCCACGACGAGGACGACGGCGACGCTGATGATGCCGGCGAACGCCAGCGCCAGCTGGTACACCGGCTTGAAGATGTCCCCTTCGCTGAGCGTGACCACGATGCGCCAGCCGAAATCCCGGCTGCCGACGCGGGCCAGCCCGCCGTACCGCGCGGCGGGCGCGGGCAGGTGCACGGTGGCGCCGCCGGCGCGGATGGCCGCCGGCAGCGCGGCCAGGCCGGGCAGTGCGGCCAGCTCGGCTCCCACCCGGTTGGTGGTGTCGCCGGGCCGGCGGTTACGCCGCTCCGGCGCGGCCAGGATGCGCCGGTCGTCCGGCGACAGGAGCAGGGCGAAACCGGAAGGGAGCCCGTAGCGGCGGAAATCCGACTCCACCAGATCCAACTGGGCCTGGATGTATTCCCAGTTCATGATGTTGATCCAGACTCCCAGCACGTCGCCGGTGGCATGGTCCCGGACCGGCTGGGCGAACAGGAGGTGGTAGGAGCGGCTGGCGTCGTCGTCCTCGAAGAAGTAGAGCCGGTGCGCCAGCGGCGACGCGTACCAGTCGTGCACGGCGGCGCGCCCCTGCATGGCCTGCCGCCAGGCGGTCGCCTCCACGGGGTAGGCCTCGACGGACTGACCGACCAGTTCGTTGAGCAGCCGCGGGTCGAACCAGTCGCCGAACCGGTTGACGCTGTTGCCGGCGCGGATGACGCCCCGGGCGTCCACCAGCACCATCAGGTCGTACACCTCGTGGATCTGGACGTATTCGTTGAGCGTGGCCAGGATGGGGGAAACCGGCGGCACCGGCGCCGGAACGCCGCGCAGGAAGGCCTCGACGCCTTCGTTGGAAGCCATGGCGGCGCTTTCTTCGCGACGCTCGGTGAGGAACAAGTCCAGCTTGTCGGCCGTCTGCTGCGACAGGTGGTGCAGGTAGATTTCCACGCGGTCGTCGATGATGATCCGGCGGGCGAACTGGTAGAACAGCAGCAGTGCCGCGGCCAGGGGCAGGAGGCCCGCCAGCACCAGCCACAGGAGGATTCTGCCCCGCATGCCCCGCAACAGTTTCACCGGCGGCGCCTCGTCCGAATGATGCCCGTCCAGGCGGGATTCCGTGCAGCTAAAGATAAAGGAAAGCCCGGGAAAGTTCAACAAAGAGAATTGGCAGGCCCTCCCGTCGATGCTAAAATGCTCCATTCAGCGCCGACCCGGCGGAGGATCGCCCCGATCGCTCCAGCCGGGCGGATGGATGGCCGGGAGGGCGGATGGACCAGTTCTTGCAAAGCGTGCTCGATTTCGTCAGCGTGGCCCGGGACTGGATCTGGGGCAACTGGATGATCGCCCTGCTCGTGGGCACGGGCGTGGTGCTGACCGTCCGCACCGGCGGCGTTCAGTTCCGCCTCTTCGGACAATCCCTGAAGCTGCTCCTGCGCGGCGCGCTCGGCAAGGAGCACGCCAGGGAGGGGAAGGGCGACATCTCTCCCTTCGCCGCGCTGATGACGGCGCTGGCGGCCACGGTGGGCAACGGCAACATCGCCGGC
>CALAMB010000395.1 GCA_937925645.1 uncultured Acidobacteriota bacterium | reverse complement strand
CCGACGGGAATGGCCGGATTTGTGCTGGCCAACGGGTCGATGTCATCGAGCCAGTCCGGCGAGGGCGAGATCCGCAAGAACATCATCGAGGCTGACTTGGTGGACTGCATGGTGGCCATGCCCGGCCAGCTTTTCTACTCCACCCAGATCCCGGTGTGCCTGTGGTTTTTGACCCGCAACAAGAACGACGGGAAATTCCGCAAGCGTTTGGGCGAGACGCTTTTCATTGACGCGCGCAAGCTGGGGACAATGATCGACCGGGTCCACCGGGAATTGACCGACGACGACATCCAGAAGATCGCCGGGACCTACCATGCATGGCGGGGCGACAGGGGCACCGGCAACTACGAGGATGTCCCCGGCTTTTGTAAAAGCGCCAAGATTTGGGAGATCCGTGAACACAACCACATCCTAACGCCGGGGCGCTATGTCGGCGCCGCCGAGGTGGAGGACGACGGAGAGCCGTTCGAGGAAAAGATGGCCCGGCTGACCGCCGAGTTGCGTGAGCAGGCCGCCGAATCTGAAAAGCTCGACAAGCTGATCTGGGCCAATCTGGAGGACATTGGCTATGGGGGGTGAATGGCAAACTGTACGTCTTAAAGATGTAGCCAATGAAATTACTGTCGGCCATGTTGGGTCTATGGCATCGGAATATGTAGAGGCTGGCGTCCCATTCCTTCGATCACTAAATATCGAGCCGTTCAGGATTAACGAGAATGACCTCCGATTTATCACTCTTGAGTTTCACATGAAGTTGCGAAAATCAGCGTTGAGGCCTGGTGATGTTGTAATCGTAAGGACAGGGAAACCAGGAGCAACTGCGCTTGTACCACCATGGCTTAAAGAGGCTAATTGTTCAGATCTTGTTATAGTCCGTCCGGGGAAAGAACTTAATAATAGATTTTTCGTCTATTTCATGAATAGTGTTGCCAAGCGGCATGTGGCCGCTCATATAGTCGGTGCCGTTCAGCAGCATTTCAACGTTGGTTCATCTCGAGATCTGATCATAAATCTTCCCCCAATCCACGAACAACAAGCCATCGCCTGCATCCTCGGCGCCTTTGACGACAAGATCGAGTTGAACCGCCGGATGAACCGGACCATGGAGGATATGGCGCGGGCAATTTTCAAAAGCTGGTTCGTGGATTTTGACCCGGTTCGCGCCAAGGCCGCCGGTCAGCAGCCCCCCCTGCCTGCGCCGCAAAGCGGAGCGGCGCGGCAGGCAGGCGGCCTGAAACCGGAAATTGCCGACCTTTTTCCGGATTCGTTTGAGGATTCGGAGCTGGGGGAGATTCCGAAGGGGTGGAGCGTCCAGTCTTTTGCTGATCGAATTGATATTATAGGTGGCGGAACTCCAAAGACATCGGTTCCCGAGTATTGGGGTGGCGAAACACCATGGTATTCCGTCGTTGATTCACCTCCCCCCGGTGAAGTGTTCGTGATCTCAACCGAGAAAACGATTACGCAGGCCGGAGTCGATAATTCCTCAACCCGTATCCTTCCGAAAGGGGCAACAATAATTTCTGCACGAGGTACTGTAGGAAACATCGCGCTCGTTGGAACACCAATGGCCATGAATCAGTCCTGCTATGGCTTGAAGGACCGCCGAGGGAAAGACGGATATTTCCTCTTTTTTGCCACGGCTGAAGTTGTTGATACCCTTCGGCAGCGTGCTCATGGGTCGGTGTTCAATACGATTACCCGCGACACTCTGAAAGGAGTTCGAGTTGTAGCTCCACCCGATATTTTTGTGACAACTTTTGAATACGTTGTCGGAGCTATGATGCAAAGAATTCTGTCTGCGGTGCACGAATCCCGCTCTCTCGCTACCCTCCGCGACACCCTCCTCCCCAAACTGATTTCCGGCGAACTTCGAGTTCCCGACGCCGAGCGAATCGCCGGGAGGTGCCTATGAGCGAAAACCAGCAATTCCTTCTCTACACCGCCCC
>CALAMB010000394.1 GCA_937925645.1 uncultured Acidobacteriota bacterium | reverse complement strand
GTTTCACCCGGGGCTACCCATGTTCGACCCGCGTGCTGCGGGTCGCCAGAGGGTTGCAATGACAAATGAAAAATGATCAATGACCAATGACAAATGACAGCTGTCAAATGACAGATGACAAATGGAAATGTCTCTTTGTGCCCTTTATGACTTCGTGGTGAATGTCCGCTTCCCCCGAAGTCCGATTTCCGATGTCCAATGTCCGCATGGCGGGAACGAGCCTCGAGCCTCGAGTCCCAAGTCTCCAGCCTCGAGCCTCGATTACGAATTACCATCACGATTACTCAGTTACTCCCGCTTTTCTGCCAATTTTTTGCTAAATTTTTTTGACTGACGCCATGAACATGAGCACGATCAAACAGCCGGCAGGCGGGAGGTACCGCGAGCGGCAGCGAGCGGCGCGAGAGGCCAACCGCCGCGATGTCCCGACGCCGCGACACCATTCCATCACGGCGGCGGCAGTGCATGTCATGCGACCTGGTGTGTCGTTGCCGACCCCGCGGCGATGGGTTGCCCTTTGACCGGACGGGCATTCAAGCCGCACAGACAGAGTGGTTGGGCGCCTGGGGCAAGGCGTGGCGAGTGGGCTTTCGCGCCGCTCGCTGCCGCTCGCGGTACCTCCGCTGTGCCCGCCGGCAGATCGTGCCACGGATAGTTCAATGGTGAGTCGGTGAATCGGTGAGTCAGTGAACGGTGAGTCGGTAAACGGTGAACGGGTGAGTCGATGAACGGGTGAGTCGATGAATCGGAGGTGTGAGGACAGATTGCGGTCCGAGTTCAGAACATTAAAAACTCTGTGTCCTCTGCGTCCTCTGTGGTGAATCCAGGCTGTCCGAAGTCCGATGTCCGACGATTGGAAACGAGCCTCTAGCCTCGAGCCTCTAGCCTCGATTACGAATTACGATTACGAGCAGGAGCGGAACCTTACGGTTTTCCCGCCAGCACCTCCGGCAGGAGGTCCATGGGGACGCCGCCCGAGCGCAGCACGGCGTCGTTGAACGCCCGGAGGCTGAACCGGTCGCCGAGCCGCCGCCGCTCGGCGCGGTACAGCTCGCTGAAGCCGCGGTAGCCCAGAAAATAGGACGGCAGTTGCAGCGGGGACTCCAGCACCCGGCCCCAGAGGTTTTCGGCGAATTGCGGCGGCAACAGCCCCGTGTCCACGGCGAAGCGGGTGAGCCGCCCGCGGTCCCAGCCATGACAGTGCACCTGGACGCTGACATAGGCCCGAACCGCGTTTTCCAGCCGCTTGCGCAGGTGGGCCAGCCGCGTCAGGGGACGGTCGCCGTCCCAGCCGGCGTTCAGGGTCATCTCCTCGCAAAAGGAGGCCCATCCCTCGACGAACACCGTCGAGCTGAACAGCGCCCGCACCGGACGCGCGCCTTGGGCGGCGAGCTTGAGCTGCAGATAATGCCCGGGGCAGATCTCGTGGGTGATGATCATGGTGTTGAAGTAGGTGTTGAACGACCGGTAGAAGCCATCGCGAGCCGCCGCCGGCGCGTCGTCGGGGATGGTGGGCAGGTAGAACAGGGTGGCCGCCTCCGGGTCGAACGGACCGGCGCTGTAAACGCCGCCCACCGCGGCGCCGGCGAAGTGGGCCGGGGATAGCGCCGTGTAGAGCGTCCGCCGGGCGGGGAGCGTCGCCAGGCCCCGCTCCCGCACGAACGCTTCGGCGCGATCGATCAAGTCCAGGAATTGACGGAGAAACTCCTGCTGGTCCGCCGCGCGGTCCGCCTCCATGTCGTCGAGGGCCCGCCGGACGAGCGGGTTGAAATCAGCCGGCGGCGTTTCGGCCGGATAACGAGCCCGCCAGTGGCGCTCGGCCACGACGGCCAGCTCGCCGCGGACCGTGCGGATTTCCGCCTCGGCCAGACGGAGCAGTTCCTCCGGCGTGAGTCTTGCATCCAGCTCCAGGTGCATTTTCCGGACGAACACGTCCCGGCCGTAGGCATCCGTCAGGGTGAGCCGCGGCAGCAGGCGGGTGCGGAGGTGGTCGGCCAGTTCGCGGACGGTGGCCGCGGTTTCGACGACGGACCGGTTGAAGCCGGGTCGCTGTGACCCGGCGAACCAGGAGCCCGCCGCGTCGGTGAAGCCGCCCTCCAGGAACGCCGACGTGGCTTCCAGGGTGCGGATGGCGCCGGCGGTGTCCGCCGGGCGGCCGTCCGCAAGGCGCTCGCGGGCGACGGCGCAGAGCCGGCGGAGGCCGTCGAGCCGGGCCGTGGCCGCCACGGCTTTATCGGCCGGGGTGATGTTGTCGCGCACGAGAAGATGGGTGAAAGCGCCGGCGACGTACCGGGCGTAGAATCCGGGCGCGTGCCGCGGCGCCGCGTCGCCCACCCACAGCTCCAGCTCCTGGCGGGCCTGGAGGCGCAGCAGCCGGGCGTCGATCCGGTCGTCCAGCGACCAGCCGGCGCGGTCCTCGCCGAGCGCCTCGAGCAGCCGGCGGTTGCGCGTGATCCAGGCGTCCGTCCGCTCCGAAGCGAAATCTTCGAACCGGGCGGCGGCCGAAGCGTCACCCTGGGCCAGGGCCTGGCTGGGATAGAACGCGCGCCACGCCCGGAGGTAGTCCGCGGCCAGGTCCGCCACCACCGGCGGCGGCGCCCCGCCGGCGGCGGCTCCCGTCCCGTTGGCGGACGCCGGCAGGCAGGCGGCCCATGCCAGGAACAGGGCGAGGACCGGCCGGGCGAAGCGACATCTCCGGTCGAAACGGGTGGCGCGCTTTAAAAAACCTGGATTCATTGTTCCTCACCAGTCCGATGTCCACAGCCCGAGGTCCGAAAGCCGCCGGGCGGGCGGGTGCGCCGGCGGACGTTCGGGGTTCGCCGGGATCGGTGACCGGGGCCGGAGGATTATTCCAGCGTGAATTCGAGCTTGAACGAGCCGCTGGTCCGCCCGTTGGCGCCGGCCACGCCGACGACCACGTTGTAGGGCGCCCCGACGGCGTTGAGCTTGACGGCCCGGGTGTGATCCTGGGTCTTGCCGCGTTTGGGCCGGTCCCACTTGTGCTCGGCCTCGCACGACACGCAGGAGCCGAGGGCTGGGACCGCGCTGAAGTTGTCCACTCCGATGGAGTAGGCATAGATGCTCAGGTCGACGGCGGGATCGTCGGGGATGACCTTGATGGTCAGGATCGAGCGGACGGGCAGCACGGTGGCGTAGAGCACGTGCCGGCCGTTGAATTTCAGATTCTGGGTCGCCGGGAAGCAGGCCGTGGTGCTGCGGGATGCCCAGGCGAGGTCCGGCATCGCCACGCCCTTTTCCAGCGAGCCGGCGACGGTGACGGTTTTGCCTTTTTCGATCGCCACCGGGGTCACGTGAGACGGCCAGCCGGCCAGCACCAGCGAGCCGGCGGCGGCGATCCACAGCGTGGCCAGAAAACACGTGCGCTTTGTCATGAGTGCCTCCTCGGGGACTGTTTGAGAGAATGGAGCTGGAGAAATTATAACACTTGGCGGATTCGGTAGCGCGCGTTGCCGCCGATGTCCGATTTCCGAAGTCCGATGTGCGATGAGTCACCAGGCACGAAGGACACAAAGATGAGCGGTGAATGGGTGAATCGGGAGACGAGAGACGAATCAACCATCAACTGGCTGAATCCGCGAACCTTCGAACCTGCGAACTTTCAAACCTTCAAACGGCTCGATTACGATTGCGATCACGATTACGATCACGATTACGAATTACGAGCACGAACCCTCAACCCTCAACCCTCAATCCTCAACCCTCAATCCTCAACCCTCAATGAATGGAAACTAGCCGCGAATCTCGAGTCTCGTCTTTTACCACCCCACGGTCACCGCCAGGAAGATGTCATACAGCGCGTGGGTCCACACCGCGATGCCGTAGCCGCGGGCGGCGTAGAGCGCGTTGAGCACCAGCCCGGCCACGAACCGGAAGGTGAACGACGTGATCGTGAACGGGTCGCCGTACGCTCCCACGTAGTGGAACGCGCTGAAAAGCAGCGCGGCCGCCACCGCGGCGACGGTGTAGCCAACCCAGGGCGCCCAGGCGGGGAAGAGCTTGCGGAGCGCCAGCAGCAGGCCCGACATGAGTAGCACCCGGAACAGCAGCTCCTCGTAGATGCCCGCCCCGAGAGACAGAATGATCATGGCGCCGAGGCCGAACTCTCCGCCCGGCGAAGCGGCGATCGCGGCCGGCACCGACAGGCCGGGGAGCACCGCCTGGGTGAGCCGGCCCACCACCGGCGCCAGCAGCAGGGCGTAGAGCACGCTCTCACCCACCATGAACAGCAGGTACTCCCGCCGGACGGCCCCGCCGTGCCGTTTCCGCTCGAACCACACCCGGGCGCCCAGCGCCGCGGCGAGCAGCGCGCCGAAGCCCACCGCGCTCCAGACGCCGGCCACCTGAAGCAGGCCCTTGATCAGCGCGTCGGCGCCGTTGCGCACCGGGTGCTGCAGCTGGACCGCCAGGATGCCCGCCTCGTAGATGATCAGCAGCGGCACCACCAGGATCAGGCTGTAGGTCCAGCTTCGGGAAGTCTCCCAGTAGGTGCGGGCGGGGCGCAGGTCGGTCATGGGCATCTTCACCGTTCCGAAAAGCGGTTGGCAGAGGGACGGCCGGAGTGCTATTCTACGCGGGCACGGCTCCCCAGGCAATCCCGTTTCCCGCCGGCCGTACCGCGGCGTGCCGGCGTCGGCCGGTGCCGCCCGCGCGCGGCTGAAACCGGGAGCGCCTTCCGGCATCCTTGTTTGGAAGAGACGCGATTATCTCAAGGAGGCAACGAACCATGCACCCTTGCTTTGTACGCCTGCTGGGCGTCGGATTGACCGTGGCCCTGCTCATCGGCCCGCTGGCCGTCACGGCGGCGGCCGGGCCCTCGAAAGAGGATGTGGAGAAACGCATGCTGAGCAGCATTGAAGTTCTCAAGGAGATCCTCAACATCCCCGAGGGCGGCGTGCCGAAGACGCTGCTGAACAAGTGCACCGGGCTCATCATCATTCCCCACATGATCAAGGCCGGCTTCATCGTGGGCGGCAACCGCGGCCACGGGATCATCCTGCACCGGCTGCCTGGCGGCGGCTGGAGCGACCCCTGCTTCTGCACCATCACCGGCGGCAGCATCGGCTTCCAGATCGGCGGCCAGGCCACCGACCTGCTCCTGGTGGTGAACAACGAGCGCGGCTTCCAGGCGCTGATGGGGAACAACTTCAAGCTGGGCGGCCAGGCCAGCGTGGCCGCCGGGCCGGTGGGGCGGGAGACAAGCGCCGCCACCGACGCC
>CALAMB010000393.1 GCA_937925645.1 uncultured Acidobacteriota bacterium | reverse complement strand
CTGCCCGGAGGCGCCTGCCGGAGGGTGTCGGCGATCGCCTCGCGCAGCCGGAGGTCGTAGCACTCGTCATGGGGGAAGTAATAGGCGGCGCGCTCCGCCCCGCCGCCGATCACGTTGACGTAGAGGGCATAGAACGGATGCGCCGCGACCAGCGCCGCCAGCGAGACCAGCACCACCAGGGCGGTCAGCGCGGTCTCGGGGATCCACCGATAGACCGGGGAACCGGACCGGGACAGACGCGCGGCGATCCACTCGGCTCCGGCGAACGTCCCAAAGGCCGCGGCGAGATACACCACCGGCATGAGGCTGAGAATATAGCGCAGGAATTTCACGCCGACGACCGAGTACGGCGCCAGCCAGAACACCAGCCAGAGCAGGACAAACATGGGGCCGGCCTCCCGCCATCGCCGCACGCACAGCGCCGTGCCGGCGACGAAAGCCAGCAGCACCAGCGGCGGCAGTTTGACGATCAGCGCCAGCAGATAGAAGTACCACGGCGTGCCGCCGAACGGCGTCAGGGTGATGCTGTTGGGGAACAGGTGGCCGAACATGACGTAGCCGTGGTGCGTGACCGTGGCCTGGCCCGTGTAGGAGAAAATGTGCGCCATCACCGCGGGATGCAGGATCATGGGATTGGCCAGCAGGAAGACGGCGCCCATCACCGCGACGTAGAGCAGCAGCTCCCGCTTTCCGTAGCGGTCCGGCGGATACAGGCCGGGGTTGAATTTGCGATGCAGAAAAAAGAACAGCAGCGTCACGCCCCAGAAGTGCGGGAAGTACTTGGACGCCAGCAGAAGTCCGAAACAGGCGGCTGACAGAAGGTAAAACGCGCGCTTCCGCCGGGCGGCTGCGTCCGGCGTCGTCTTCATCCGCCAGTGGAAGTAGATGCCCCACAGCAGGAAGAACACCATGAGCGTGTCCTCTTTGGCCACCTGGTTGATGAACACCGCGTGGATGCCGACGGCCCACAGGAAGGCCGCCAGCAGCCCCACCCGGCGGGAGAATAACGCGGCGCCCACCAGGAAGAGCGGGATGACCGTCAGGGCGCCCGCCAGGATGCCGGGGATGCGGATCGCCACCTCCTCGGGGATCGGTCCGCCGGCGGCCTCCGCACCCCCGCGGTTCCAGAGGTCGGCCGCGGCGACCGACACCAGGATGAGGCCTTTCATGAGCATGGGATGCTCGGCGTTGCCGGTGAATTCTCCCCGCTGGTACTGCCGCACGGTCCGGATCTTGTGCGCCTCGTCTTCGGCCAGCCCGCGCTCCGTCAGGCCCGAGAACCGGACCACGGCGCCCAGCAGGACGGCCGCCAACAGCAGGCAGACCGTTTCCCTGCGGTAGCCGCCTTTCGATGTATCAGGACTTGACGTTGACATCATCGCTGTCGTTCCACCGGCTGATTTCGCCGGGTTTACGGTCCTTCCAGCTCCGGCAGGATGCGCTTCTCCCAGTAGGGCATCAGCAGGTCGGCAATCTGCCGGAGGCGCGCGCAGAGCCGGCGCTTGTCCTCGGGCGAGACGGCCGCGAACACGTCCTGGAGGAACCGGGCGCATTTGGGCAGGAAGTCCTCCATGAGGGCGATCCCCCGGGGCGTGATCTCCGCCAGGCGCTTCCGCCGGTCCTGGGGGTCCTCCCGCCGCCCGACAAGTCCTTTCCGAACCAACCCCTGGACCAGACCGGTGACGTTGGCCGGACTAACCAGCAGCAACTCGCCGATCTCGCCCAGGGCGCACTCCTGGCCCCGCTTCATGTAGAGGAGGGTCAGCACGTCCATGGACTGGGGCGTGATCTTGTATTTGGCGAACGCCCGCTCCATGACGGACGTCAGGATGTGGTAAGCGTTGGACAGCTCCACGATGAGCCGGATGGCCGTGTGGTCATAGTCCGGGAACTGCTCGTCGAGCTTGTCGATGATGGCTTGCAGGTGCTGATCGCGCATGTCGTTATCCTGATAATATCCCGCCGCCGCGCGCCGGTCAGGGAGCCGCCGGGCCCGGCTCGATGCCGCCGCCCAGCACCTTGTACATCTCCACCCGGTTGGCCCGGCGGGCCAGGCGGACGACGACCAATCCCTGCTGGGCGTTGTAGAGCGCCCGCTGCGCCACGAGGACGTTCAGGTAGCCGTCGATGCCCGCCTGGTAACGGGCTTCCGCCAGGCGGCAAGTTTGATCCAAGACCTTCACCAGCGCCTCCTGCGCGTTCTGCTGCTCCACGAGGGTGACCCGCAGGCTGAGCGCGTCGCTGACCTCGCGGAACGCCGACTGGATAGCCGATTCATAGGCGGCGATGGCGATGTCCCGGTCCGCCTGCGACACCTGGTAGTTGGCCTGGCGGGTGCCCCAGTCGAAGATGGGCAGCACGGCCTGGGGCACGAAATTCCACGAGCGGGAACCGAACTTGAACAGGTCGGCCAGGTCGCTGCTGGTCAGCCCGACGCCGGCGGTCAGGGTGATCCGCGGGAAGAACGCCGCGCGCGCCGCCTCGATGTTGGCGTAGGCGCCCCGCAACTGGTGCTCGGCCGCCCGGATGTCGGGCCGGCGGAGCAGCACGTCGGAGGGCAGC
>CALAMB010000392.1 GCA_937925645.1 uncultured Acidobacteriota bacterium | reverse complement strand
GCCGTCGCCCGCTGGCGCACCGCCTCGTACAGCAGGATGGCCGCGCTCACCGAAACGTTGAGCGACGACAACCGCCCGCGCATGGGCAGTCGAACCAGCGCGTCGCAGCGCTCCCGCACCAGCCGGTGCAGCCCCTTCCCCTCCCCGCCCAGCACCAGCGCCACCGGCCCTGTGAGATCCTCCGCGTAAAACGGCCGCTCGGCCGCCGCGTCGGCCCCCACCACGCGGACGCCGCTCGCCTGCAGCGTCCGGATGGTCTCGGCCACGTTCACCACGCGGGCCACCGGCACGTAGGCGGCGGCGCCCGCCGAGGCGCGCCAGACCGCGTCCGACAACGGGCTGGACCGGCGCTTGGGCAGGATGACGCCGGTGGCGCCGGCGCCGTCGGCGCTCCGCAGGATGGCGCCCAGGTTGTGGGGATCCTCGACACCGTCCAGCAGCAGGAGCAGCGGCGCGCCGGCTTCGGGCCGGAGGAGTTCCGTCAGCTCGCAAAGCGTCCGGCCGGCGGAGAACGCCACCACGCCCTGGTGGTTGGCGCCGGGGGCGTGGCGGTCCAGCACCGTCCGAGGAACGGCCCGCACCTCGATCCCGCGCCCGCGGGCCGCCGTCACCAGTTCGTGGATCCGGGGGTGGCGCTTCCCCTCCGCGACCAGCAGCCGCTCCACTTCGCCTGTCGCCAGGGCTTCCTTCACCGGATGGATCCCGCAGATCACGGGCATGCCGCACCTCGTCGGTTCACACGTCTGGGCCGCCGCGCGCCGTCACCTCCCCGGCAGGCCGTCCACCGGGATGGTGGGCGGGATGACGGGCAGCGGCTCCTTATCCGCCGGTGGCAGGTCCAGGCCCACGAGCTGCACCTGCTCCAGGTAGGTGTAACCGAAGAAGCCGCTCCGGGTGAGCACGTCCACCCGGCCGCCGGCGGAGACGCCGGTATGGACGTCCTCGGGAACCTGGAGGTGCCGCCGCGTCACGCCGTCCTCGGTGAAGCCGTCGACCTCCAGGTAGTACTCGGCGTTGCGGCCCGAGCCGCGCTCGTATTTGTTGACCACCGGGACGAAGTGATGCTTGACGGGGCTCCGGTCCAGCGGACGGTTCAGCGCCAGGGTCACGCCGACGGCCCACAACGCCGCGCTGAACGCCACCACGGCCACAACAAAGAGGAAGCTCTCCTGCCGCTTGATCCGGTGGAGGATCACCGCGGCCACCGCGCCGACGGCGGCGCCGATGAGGGCCGGCATGATGATGAACCAGTCGTTCAGGGGATGGACGGCCGTGGAGAACGCCACCAGGGCCACGACAACCCCGCTGAGAAACACTCCGGCCACCGCCAGGTCCGACCCGGTGAGCGCCCCGCCCTTGGCCGCCGTGGCTTTGGCGGCGGCGCGCGCGGTGGCGCCCCGCTTCCCGCCCTGCCCCGATCCGCTGAGCCGCCTGCCGGCCCCGGCCTTGCCCGCTTTCGGTCCCGCCATGCTGCGATTCCTCCCGACGTGGATTGCCCCCCATTGTCACGCAAAGCCGTCCTGCCGCCAAGAAGAAACTGTTGATCGTTGATTGTTGATGGTTGATAGTTGATGGTAGAGGGCGATCAATAGGGACGCGGATGACGGAGATCGGATATCGGACCTCGGAATTCGGATATTGGATTTCGGACTTCGGAGCTGGGTCCTGGGTTCCGGGTTCCGGGTTCTGGGTCCTGGATCCTGGATCACAGAACACAGATCCTGGCGCACTTCCCCATCAACCATCAACCGTTGCGAACCTTCAAACCTGTGAACCTTCAAACCGTTCGATTGCGATTACGATTACGATCACGATCACGATTACGAATTACGATCACGAGCACGAACCCTGAACCATCAACTATCAACATGATTCGTTGACCCGATAAAGCGCCGGGATCCGGACGGCTGTCGAGCGGCCCGCAGAATTTCCTTGGCAGCGGCGTCCCCCTGAGGCGACAATGGACGCATGTGGCCCGAGTCCATTTTCGGCACCGGCGACCGCGACTACGAGGGGCGCTTCGGCCGCCTGGAGCGCCGCTTCGTGCGGCAGTGCCGCCGCCTGGCCCCGCCCGCCCTGCGCGCCCGAGCCCTGGCCGCCGCCCTGAGCGCCCAGGAGATGGACCACTGGCTCTTCCTGAACGCCGGCTCGCTGTTCCGCGCTCAGCTCGCGCGGCTGAATCCGGAGCAGGGCCGGCGAATCTTCTTCACGCTGTTTTCGGCCTGCCTGGCGGGGCTGGAGCTGGACGCCGGCCTGACGGATCCGGGCCCCGGCGCCTGGAACCGGCTGGACGCGCTGGCCGCGGCCGCGGGCGAGGCGGCCGCCGTACCCAGCGTCCTCGTCGCCCGGTACCGAGATCGGCTGGGCGACCGCGCCGCCTTCCAGGATCTGCTGGCCGCCCTGGCCGAACAGCTTCCCGAGCCGCCCGATCTCGAGGCCACCCTCACGTTCGGCATCCTGGCGGGCCAGATGCTGGAGAAGGCCGCCGAACGCTGCCGGCGGTTTCTCTGATCCGACGGGGCTCGAGGCTCGAG
>CALAMB010000391.1 GCA_937925645.1 uncultured Acidobacteriota bacterium | reverse complement strand
GTCCGTCATATAATCGGATTCAGCGACTCCCCGAGGCCCGGCATGCAGCGGATCCTGATCCTGGACAACTTCGACTCGTTCACCTACAACGTGAAGCACCTGCTGGAAACGTTTCCCGTGGCGGTGACCGTGCGCCGGGCCGACATGCTGACGCTGGCGGAGGTCGAGGCGCTGCCGCCCGAGCTCATCGTCATCTCGCCCGGCCCCGGCAGCCCGGAGGAGGCCATCCTGTCGTCCGAAGTGGTGCGCGCCTTCGCCGGACGGGTGCCCCTGTTCGGCATCTGCCTGGGCATGCAGGTCATGGTCACGGCGTTCGGCGGCCGGGTGGCGGCGGCGGCGGAACCGGTCCACGGCAAGACGTCGCCCGTGCGGCACGACGGCCGGGGGCTCTTCGCCGGGATCCCCAACCCCGTCCGGGTGGCCCGCTACCACTCCCTGCAGGTGACGGAGTTGCCGCCGGTCTTCGACCTCGCCGCCACGGGTCCGGACGGGGCTCCCATGGCGGTGCGGCACCGGACGCTCCCCCTGGCCGGCGTTCAGTTCCACCCCGAGTCCTTCCTCACCGATCACGGACGGGAGATGATGGCCCATGTGCTCAGCGGTCGTATGTGAAGAGTGGGTGCGGCAGGAGGCGGTCCTGACGGTTGACGACTTCTTCGGCCGCGTGGACGCGCGCCCCTGCACCCTGTTCTACGGCCCGGGCGACTGGGTGCTCATGGGCCGCGAGCCGTTGCTCGTGTCCGACTCCCACGAATTGCCGGCCCTGGCGATGGCGCGGCGGGGGGACGTGCCGCCCATCGCTCCCGACTGGCTCGGCTTCGTCGCCTACGAGTACGGCCGCCGGTTCGAACGCCTGCTGCCGGCGCCGCAGGCCGGCGCCCTGGCGCTGCCCGATTGCCGGCTCGTCATGTACCGCGAGATGGAACTCTACGACCAGGCGCGCCGGCGGCTGTACACGGGCCGGCGGTCACTGGACGGCGCGGACGCCGCCCCGCCAGCCCGCGTCGATCCCGGCACGGGCTCCTTCCGGGCCCGCAAGATCGGCGACACCGACACCCCGGCCGCCTACCGCGACAAGGTGGCCGCCATCCGGTCCGAGATCGGCCGCGGCAACGTGTACCAGGTGAATCTGACCCGGCAGGAGCGCTGGGCTTTTTCCGGCTCCCGGCTGGAGTTCGCCCGGCGGCTGTTCGCCGCCAACCCCGCCCCGTTTTCCGCCCTCGTGGCCGACGTCGGCTTCACGGTCATCTCGTCGTCGCCGGAACGCTTCGTCCGGCTGCGGGAGGGCCGCCTGCTGGCCCAGCCCATCAAGGGGACCGCCGGCCGGGGGGCGGACGAGGCCGAGGACGGCCGGCGGCGCCGCGAGCTGCTGGGGAGCGCCAAGGACCTGGCCGAGCTGGCCATGATCACCGATCTGATCCGCAACGACCTGAGCCGGGTGTGCACGGCGCCGTCGGTGGCGGTGGCGGCGTTCCCGCGCCTGGAGACCTTCGCCAACGTCCACCACCTGGTGGCCGACGTGGTGGGCGCGCCGGCGCCGGGGCTGGATTTCGGCGGCCTGCTGGCCGCGCTGTTCCCCGGCGGCTCCATCACCGGCTGCCCCAAGCTGGCCGCCATGATCCGGATCCGGGAGCTGGAGGCGCTGCCGCGTCAAATCTACACCGGCGCCATCGGCTGGCTCAGCGCCGATTTCGGGCAATGCGACTTCAACATCGCCATCCGCACGTGCTGGGAGGCGGGCGGCGAACTGCGCTTCGGCGTCGGCGGCGGCGTGGTGTGGGACTCTGATCCGGCGGCCGAGTATCTGGAAACCGTCGCCAAAGGGAGGTCCCTCGTCGCATGCTTGAGCTGACAACCGAGACCACCGTCGACCTGTCGTGCTCCGCCCTGCAGCACGGCTACGGGCTCTTCGAGACCATCCGGGTCGCGGCCGGCGTCCCGCTGTTGCTGGAACTGCACCTGGAGCGCCTCCGCGACGGGCTGGCCGCGCTGGACCTGCCGCCGCCACCGGACGCGGACGCCGTGCGGCGCTTCACCGCCGGCCGGGTGGTGCCTCCCGGCGCCGACGGCGCGCTGAAACTCGTCGCCGCCGACGGGCGACTGATGGCGTGGTTCGGCCGGCCGCCGCGGTCCGTCCGCAACCCCGCCACGTTGCTGGTGTTCCACCAATGGCGTCGCCACGCCGCCAGCCCGCTGGGCCGGCACAAGACCGTGTCCTACCTGGAGAACCTGCGCCTGATCCAGGCGGCCCGCCAAGCGGGCGCCGACGAGGCCGTCCTGCTGAACACCGCGGGCCGGCTGAGCGACGGCAGCCGGACGACCCTGTACGTTGTGCAAAACGGGGAAGTGCTGACACCGAGAACAGCCGACGGCGCCCTGCCGGGCGTCATCCGCCGCCTGCTGCTGGCGTCGGGCCGGGCGCGGGAAGCGGCGCTCGCCCCGCGCGACCTGGCTGCCGCGGACGCGGTGTTCCTGAGCAACGCCCTGTTGGGAATTGTGACCGTCGGCCGGATCACGGGCACCGACCGCCGCCTGCCGGCCCATCCGGCCATTCGCGGCGCGCGCCGATTCCTGGCCGCCCGCTGGCAGGACGAGGTTCGTCGGCACGGCCGTCCGGCGCCCCGCTGAGCCAGCCGGCCAGCCGAAAGTCGGCCGCGTCCACCGTCCGGATCGGGAGGAGTGGCGGCCTCCGGTTCAGCCTAGTCCTTCTTCTCGACCTTCGCCGGCGCCGGAAGCAGGCCGTAGACGCCCAGGGCTACCGCGGCGACGAGCAAAATCTCGGTGACATTCAGGAAGGTGTGGGGAGCAATGTTGAGCATGGCCACGGACAGGATATTAAAGCGGATCAAGACGGCCAGCAGAAAGCAAACGCCCGCCAGGGTCAGCAGGACCTCCACCAGTCTTCTCGGCATGGATCCACCTCCAAAAAGGCTTCGGAATATGCATGGCGGCAGCCGGCGGACGCCGGCAATCGCATCACCGACCCGGTTGTGATGTTCACTTTCAATCGGTTCCATTCTACTCCCCGGCCGGACCCCAGGCAAGCGCATCGGCGCACCGCCCGAACATGCCCCGTGACGGGAGTCCGCCGCCGGAATCACGCTGATTGTCCGGCCACCGCTTTTTTTGGTACAATCCTGTTGTAATCCGCCAATGATTCGACAACGGGGGGTGTCCCATGACCATACATCGAATTCGCGTCCTGTGGGCTGTCGCGTTCATCACGGCGTTTCTGGCCGGCATGATCCCGGCCGGCGACCTCGAGCCGCCCGCCAGACACCAGCTCGCGCCTTTGCCGGCCGATTTCATCGCCTTCCAGCAAGCCGACCCGCCGCAATCGGTCAGCCGGGACGGCTGGCCCCTGGGGCTGATCCCCCTGCCCATCGACTTGTCGCACCTGACGGGGCAGCAGATCTTCCAGGACCGTGCCAAGATGGCACCGCCGGCCAGTTACGACCTGCGGACCCAGGGCCGGCTCACCCCCATCCGGAACCAGAACCCGTGCGGCACTTGCTGGGCGTTCTCCACCTTGGCCTGCATCGAGTCCGCGCTGCTGCCGGGCGAGACCTGGGATTTTTCCGAAAACAATATCAAGAACACCGCCGGCTTCGATCCCGACGGCTGCCTCGGTGGGGGCAACCATCTCATGGCGCTGGCCTACCTCGTCCGCTGGAGCGGACCCATCGCCGAAGCCGACGACCCGTACAACCCGTACTCGTCTTATTCGCCGCCCGGCCTGCTCCCGCGCAAGCACATCCAGGACGCCATCCTGATACCCGACCGGAGCGGTCCGCTGGATAACGCCAACATCAAGCAGGCGGTCATGGACATCGGGGGCGTGTACACCTCCATGTACTGGAGCGACGCCGCCTTCAACCCCGCCACTAACGCCTATTACTCTTCGGACAAGGCGGTCTCCAACCACGCGGTGACCATCGTGGGCTGGAACGACAGTTACAGCCGCAACAACTTCGCCACCGTGCCGCCGGGGGACGGCGCCTTCATCATCCGCAACAGCTGGGGCACGGCGTTCGGCGACAACGGTTACTTCCACATTTCCTACTACGACGCCAACGTCGGCACCAGTCTCTGCGTGTACACCGGCATCGACGCCGTGACCAACTACACCGGCTGCTACCAGTACGACCCCCTCGGCGCCACCCAGATGCTGGGCTACGGGTCCACCAGCGGGTGGGCGGCCAACATCTTCACCGCCACCGCGTCCGAGAAGCTGGCCGCCGTGTCGTTCTACGCCCTCAGCGCCGGGACCACCTACGACGTCTACGTGTACACGGACGTCGGCGCCACGCCCACCAGCGGCACCGAGGCGGCACACCTGCAGGGGACGATGGCCAATCCCGGCTACTTCACCCTGGCGCTCCCGTCATTGATTTCATTGACATCCGGCTCGAAGTTCTCGGTGGTGGTCCGCATCACCACGCCCGGTTACACCTTCCCGCTGGCCATCGAATCGCCCGCCGCCGGCTATTCCAGCGCCGCCACCGCCAACGCCGGCGAGAGCTTCACCAGCACCACCGGCACGACGTGGTGGGACATCACCGACACCCGGCCGAACACCAACGTCTGCATCAAGGCGTTCACCACGCCGAATGACACCCCGCCTCCCGACGAGGCGTCGCTGATTGCCGGCCACGTGGCCAGCGATGCCACCTGGTGGACCCGGCTGACGGTGGTCAACACCGGTTTGGTCACCACCGACGTCGATTTCGTGGCGTTCAACGAATCGGGCGCGCTGGTGGAAACCTGGACCCTAAACGATCTGGCCCCCGACGCGCTGTTCACCTGTGACGTCGCGGAGATATTCAGCCCGCAGGCGCTGGCCCAGGGGTTGTGGGTGCGGATCAACCATGAATCGCAGCTGGCGGGCACCCTGGAATTCGGAACCCGGGACGGCGCCTCCTACGTCACCGTGCCCATGTTCGCCGCCGGCTCGGATGAGCTGATCTTCCCGTTTGTCGTCCAGAACGACATCTACTACACCGGCATCACCCTGATCAACGTGGGCGACACCACCGCGACGGTGTGGCTCGACGCCTACGACGAAAACGGCAATTTCCTGTCGCGCCAGACCCAGTTCATCGATGTCTCCGCCAAGTACGTCCGGCTCATGGCAAGCATTTTCAGCGGGATCACGCCGTCCACCATCCGGTTCATCAAAGTCATGGCCACCCAGCCGCTGGTGGGGTTTGAACTCTTCGGGTCGTTCTTCGACCTCGGGCTGGCCGGCATGCCGGCGGTCTACATCGGCGACAAGGCGTTGCCGCCTCCGGCGGACGACCAGTCCCTGGCCAATCCGTACGCCGTGTACTACAACAGCATTCCATACCCGGGGGATTTCTACACCGGCACCACGTTTTCCAACTTGTCCAACAGTTCGGTGAACGCGTACATCGAGTTGTTCGACTTTGCGGGCAACCGCCTGGCCCAGCGCTACTGGCCCACGCCGATCGCTCCGCTGCAGCAGATCACGCGCGAGATCTGGGTAACCTGCGACCTGGCGGAGGCCAACCCCAACGCCGCGTACATGAAAATCAGTTCCACCCGGCCGCTGATGGGTTTTGAATTGTCAATGTACGCCACGGGCAATCCGCTGGACTACCTCTTCGACGGCCTGCCGGGCGTGTACGCCGGCGCCACCGAGCTGGTTTTTCCCGTGGTCAAGATCGGCGCCGCCTGGGATATCGACCTGATCGGCCTGGTCAACACGGCGGACACCCAGACCGCGTTCACCATCCACTACTTTGCGTCGTCCGGTTCGTATCTGGGCTCGTACAGCGACGTGATCCCCGCCCGGGGGAAATTCTCCGGATACATCGATCCGGCCGACCCCGGGGCGGCGTCCATCGCCTGGCTGCTGGTGCAAGCCGGCCAGCCTATCGTGGGCGATTTGATGTTCATCGCCAACGACTGGACCCGGATGAGCGCGTACCTCGGCATCGACTGACCGGCGGCCCGGCGCCCTCCGGATCATACGATGAGCATGCAGTCGCCGTAGCTGTAAAAGCGGTATCCGGCGTCCACCGCCTCGCGGTAACACGACAGGATGAACTCCCGTCCCGCGAGTGCCGCCACCAGCATCAGCAGGGTGGACCCCGGCAGGTGGAAGTTGGTCAGCAGGGCGCCGACGACCCGGAACTCGTGGCCGGGAACGATGAACAGACTGGTCCAGCCGCTGCCGGCCCCGATCCGGCCGTCTTGGCTGCGGGCCAGGTGCTCCAGCGTCCGCGTCACCGTGGTCCCCACCGCCACCACTCGCCGCCCCGTCTCGCGCGCCGCCTGAATCCGGGCGGCGGCGTCCCGGGACAGCGTGTAGGCCTCCGGATCCATCTGATGCCGGGTGATGTCCTCGACCTGAACCGGCTTGAAGGTCCCCAACCCCACGTGGAGCGTCAGGCAGACGGTCTCGACCCCCTGCCGCGACAAGCGGTCCAGCACCTCGGGCGTGAAGTGGAGGCCGGCGGTGGGTGCCGCCACCGATCCCGGATCCCGGGCGTAAACCGTCTGGTAGCGGCGGCGGTGGAAGGCTTCATCCTGCCTGCCGGCGCGCTCGATGTAGGGCGGGAGCGGCGTGGCGCCGTGGCTGTCCAGATAGTCGTCCAGCGGTTTTGGCGTATCCAGCGCCACAGCGCGGGTGCCGTCGTCGAAGGCGCCGGTGACGCGCGCCCGGGCGCCGCCCGGCAGGCGGATTTCCGCGCCGTCCCGCAGCCGGCGGCCGGGGCGGACCATCGCCTTCCAGGTTCCGCCGTCGAGCCGGCGCAACAACAGGAGCTCCACCGCCGCGCCACCGCCCGCCTTGACGCCGAACAGACGGGCGGGGATCACCCGGGTGTCGTTGAGCACCAGCAGGTCGTCCGATCGCAATTCAGCCGGCAAGTCGGCGAACCGGCCGTGGCGGATGCCGGTCGCCGCCCGGTCGACGATCATCATCCGGGCCTCCTCGCGCCGGTCCGCCGGCTGCTGGGCGATCCGGTCCGGAGGCAATTCGTATTGGAAATCGGACAGTCTCAACATGGCGTCTTCGGGTGAATCGGACGCGGCGGTTCAGGCGGCCGGGGACGATCCCGGCGGCAGGTCGTCCGGGGATCCGGCGAAGCGGTGGATGTGATAGGTCATGTGCGCCCCGAGCAGGATGATCCAGCAGGACACGTACACCCACACGACGATCACCACGATCGCCCAAATTGATCCGTAGACCACCTCGTAGTGAAACAGGGGCACCGTCCAGACAAACACGGTGTTGGCCAGCTGCCAGATCAGGGTGGTGATCAGGCCGCCCGACAGCGCTTCGGTGAAACAGACAGGGGTGTTGGGCAGGATCTTATAAATCAGGGTGACCATCAGGGCCATGAGCAGGTAGGCGCTGAGCCCGAGCAGGATCTGGAACGACAGCTCGCCCACCGACCAGCCCTCGCCCACGATGCGGGGCCGCAGGAAGCGGATGGTGGCCATGATGGTCGTCGATCCGAGGAACAGCATGGAGCTGACCAGGATGATCCACAGGTTGGTCAGTTTGCGCGTCCAGAATGACCGGCGCGCCTCCACGTTCCACGCCTTGTCCAGGGCCTCCTCCAGCAAATGGAACGACCACATGCCCGCCCACAGAAAGATGGACGCGTACGTGATGATGGACTCCCACGAGGGCGGGGCGATCATCGTGTCCAGATTGTCGAGAATGAAGTGGCGGGTTGTCGCCGGAAAGATAGCCACCGCCTGCTGGACCACTTCCCGGCTGCGCTCGTGGGTCCGGACGAGCATGTCGCCCACGGCCACGACCAGCAGGAACGCCGGGAACAGCGAGATCAAGGTAAAGTAGGAAATGGCCGCGGAGGTGGTGGGACCGCCGGTGGCGAAAAAACTCCGGAGGGACAACTTCACCAGGGTGAAGAAGCCGGATTCACTGCGGGGGAAGAACAACCGTCTCAACATGCTTCGGCTCCCGGGACAACTCGGCTATGGTAACACAACTCCGGACAGCGCGCCAAAGAACCGGACCGCCGGCGGCCGGCCTCAGACGCGCGCCCGCAACTCCTTGATCTCGGACCGGAAGCGCGGGATAAGCGGCAGGCTGATCGTCTGGGCGCGCGAGGCCGCGGCCCGCTCCACGTGCCAGAAGCAGAAGGCCAGCTTCGTCGCCGCCCGCAGGAACCGCCGGCGGGCGGTGAACCGAACCCAATCGGGCAGCGCGGCCAGCGGCCAGCCGAGCCGGCTCCAGAACGAACCCGCCGTCTTCATCTCGGCTTCGGTGAGGCGGCCGGTGGACACCTCCACGGCCAGCATCCGCCGCACGATCTTCCCTTCGCGGACCACCAGTCCGATCACCAGCCCCAGAAGCGCGACGAACAGGGGGAGCCAGACGATCAGGTAGATCACGAAGAAAAAGCCCTGGGTAAACGTGGCCACGGCGTTCCAGAGGGCGTGCAGGAACATGGCCAGGGCCAGTCCCGCCAGCGGCAGGATGATCCGGAGCGCCCGGTTGTGAGTCTCCCGGGCCAGGCCGCAACCGATGCCGGTCATGGAGGTGAACAACGCGTGGGAGTATGGCGACAGCACGCCCCGCATGATCACCACCGGGACCAGTCCGCCCCACCCCTCCTTCAGAAACATCCCGCCGTAGTACAGCACGTTCTCCACGGTGGCGAAGCCGAGCGCGATCACCCCCGCGTACATGACGCCGTCGAGGACGTCATCGAACTCCCGCCGCAGCAACAACCAGATCAGGATCACGCCCAGTCCCTTGATCCCCTCCTCGATGATGGGCGCGGTAAATACAGACGACAGGGCGTCCCCGGCCTCGGCGCCGGCCATCGCCGTGGCCACCGCCCCGAAGAAGGTGTTCACGATGAATGAAACGAGCACGCCCACCAGTGCGCCCCACGCGAAGGCGGCGGTGATGACCCACGCCGGTTCGGGATCGTAGCGGTCCAGCCAAAGAAACAGCGCCAGGTAAAACGGCGCCGGGATAAACGCCACCAGCGAACCGACGATCGTGCCGGCCACGCCCAGACTCAGCAGCAGGACCACCAGAACCAGCAGCGCGATCCCGCCGCCGATGCACACCGCCGCGGCCGCGCCGAGCCAGGTGGCGTGGCGCGGTTTTTCCTTTTCCGGATTGTACAGGCCCAGGTTGGTGATGCTTTCGTGGAGCGACAGCGGCCGCGGCGCGGCCGCCGGACTTGCCGGCACGCAGGGATCCGCGGTCCGCGGCGCTTCCGCGACGCGCTCCACCCGCAGGCGGGGACCGCCCGTGCCCAGATCCACCACGTCGCCCGGCTGGAGCTGTACCCGCCGGACCCGAACTCCGTTGACGAAGGTTCCGTTGCGGCTGTCCTGGTCGTAAAGGACGTGACCACCGATCTCCCGCTGAATGATGGCGTGCCGCGCCGAGACGGTGTTGTCCCGAACCGCGTCGAAGCGCAGGGTGCACTCCGGCGCCCGGCCGGCGAGCAGCCAGCCGTCCCCGAGGGGCAGGACTCGGCCGTGCAGGGTGCTTCCTTCGACGACCAGTTGCAATCTCACATCGACTCCGCGGTGGCGACCGGGATTCGGCTCAACGGTTGGCGCATGCCGGACCGGCCCATCCCGCCCCAGTGTAGCCGAAGCCGGGGAGGCCGTCAAAAGCTAAGCATGATCCGTCCGGGACAGCATCGAACCGGGGCCGGTCAAATTCGGCCGGCTGTCGGTGTATAATCATGAGCAAACGGCTCCAGGACGATCCGATGCGCGCAGCCATCCGTCACGTCGATCCCGACAGCGAATCGCTCATCCCCGAGGCATGTTTCATTCTCGAGTTGTCCAACAGCCCGGACGATCCGGACGTGTCCATCGCCCGGGCGCGCGTCGCACCCGGCGCCGCCACGCGCTGGCACCGTCTGACGGGGACGGCGGAACGCTACGTCATCCTGGCCGGCGCCGGCCGGGTCGAGGTGGGCGCCTTGCCGCCGCAGGACGTGAAGCCGGGCGACGTGGTGCTCATCCCGCCGGCGTGCCGCCAGCGGATCACCAACATCGGTGGGGCGGACCTGGTGTTCCTCGCCGTGTGCACACCTCGATTCCAACCCGGGTGCTACGAAGATCTCGAGACCGAATGCCGCCGTGGAGACGCACCGTGAAAATCGCCACCTGGAATGTGAACTCCGTCCGGGCCCGGCTGCCCCGGTTCCTCGATTGGCTGGGTCGGGAACGGCCCGACGTCGCCTGCCTACAGGAGACCAAGGTCGTTGACGAGCTGTTCCCTTTCGCCGAGATCGAGCCGCTCGGCTACCATTGCGCCGTTTTCGGCCAGAAGACCTACAACGGGGTCGCCCTGCTCAGCCTGGCTCCGGCGGCGGACGTGGTGCGCGGACTCCCCGGCGACGCGGCCGACGCCGAACGTCGCGTGATCGCCGCCACC
>CALAMB010000390.1 GCA_937925645.1 uncultured Acidobacteriota bacterium | reverse complement strand
GGGCGTCGCACCATGCCGGGCGGTCTCGACGAAGTAGGCCGCCGCACCATGCCCGGCGGTCTCGACGAAGTAGGCCGCCGCACCATGCCCGGCGGTCTCGATGAAGTGGGCCGGCGCACCGTACCTGGTGGTCTGGGAGATCTGGCGGACCCCGGAATCTATGCCGGAATCGCGCCGTCACCTTTTCTGGAGGGTCTCACCGACACCCTGCGCGACGTGGCCGGCATCCAAGATCCGCAATCGGCAAAAGGCCTGGAGACTTTGGGCCGCCTGCGGGAGCAGCTTGGCGCGCTGGACCGGATGGAAACCGGCGTGCGTGAACTCGTGTCCCTGCAGCAGAGCCTCGACAGTACCCGCCTCGAGGGCGGCAAGATCGGCTAGGCCGGTTATGCCGCGGGTCGCCCTGGTGTGCATGCCCTGGGCCTCGGTCCGCCGGGGCTCACTGGCGCTGGGCATTCTGAAGCGCGTCCTGCGTCGGTGTGGCCTGGCGTCCGACACGCATTATCTCAACGTCCGGCTGGCCGGCCGCATGCACGCCGGCCTGTACGAATCCATTTCCAACGTCACGCTTCTCGGCGACTGGCTCTTCGCCCAGCACCTGTTCGGCGCCTTCGGTTCCGGAGAACTGGCCAACAGCCTGGCGGACATCACCCGGGCCGAGGGCCGTGGCATTCTCGCCGTCCTCGACCAGCTGCCGGCTGACGCCGACGCCATCGTCCGGAACATCCTGCCCGCCTTTCTGGATGACTGCCTCGACAGCATCTCGTGGGGTGAGTACGATATCGCGGGGTTCACGTCCACGTTTGTCCAGCACACCGCCAGCCTGCTGCTGGCCCGGCGGATCAAGGCGCGCTGGCCCGCCATCCGCATCGTCATGGGCGGCTCCAACCTCGCCGGCCCCATGGGCCGGGAGACCCTGCGGGCGTTCCCGTGGATCGACATCGTGCTCGACGGCGAAGGCGACGAGATCTTCCCCCGCCTGGTCCGGCGGTTGCGCAGCGGTCAGCCTCTCCATGACCTGCCGGGCGTGTCGGTCCGCGACGCCGACGGACTCCACATGGCGGCCGGACCGGCGCCGCTGGCCGCATTCGACCAGGTGCCGATCCCCGACTTCTCCGATTTCTTTGACGAACTGGAACGCCGGGGGCTGCGGGACCGGGTCCGGCCTCGCCTCTTATACGAAGGCGCCCGCGGCTGCTGGTGGGGCGAGAAGTCGCCGTGCACGTTCTGCAGTCAGAACGGTCAGGCCATGCCCTTCCGTGCCAAGGCGCCGCGGCGCCTGCGGCGGGAGATGCGGGCGCAGGCCCGCCGCCACGACTGTTTCGACTTCGAGGCGGTGGACAACGTCCTGGATCCCCGCCAGCTCCGCGAGCTGATGCCCCGGCTGGCGCGCGACCGGCACGACTTCAAGCTGATCTACGACCTGCGGACCACCCTCACTCGGCGCCAGGTGGCGCTCCTGCGCGCCGCCGGTGTCCGCTCGGTGGAAGCGGGCATCGAGAGCCTTCACGACGGCGTGCTCCGGCTCATGCGCAAGGGCACCACCGCCCTGCAGAACGTCCAGATGCTCAAGTGGTGCGCCGAGGAGGGCATCGCCGTCACCTGGCACCTGCTGTACGGCATTCCCGGGGAGCGGCCGGAATTCTATCCCGAAACGCTGGCATGTGCCCGTCGCCTCACCCATCTCCAGCCACCGCTCAAGGCCGGCCGGGTGTTCATGCAGCGCTTCAGTCCGTACTTCCAGAATCCCAGCCGCTGGGACATCCGCCACATCCATCCCCAGCGGCTGTATCGGTACGTGTACCCGCCCGAACAGGTCCGGCTGGATGAACTGGCGTTCCATTTCGAGTGGGACTGGCCGGGCCGTCTGTCGGACGAACCCGGGCTGGTCGCGCCGCTGCAGGATCTGGTGGCCGACTGGCGCGCCGCCTACCGGGATCGGCAGGTCTGTTTCTCCTGGCGGCGCGGTCCGGGCTCGGTGGAGCTACTGGACAACCGCCCGCTGGACGGACCGTGGCGGATCGACGAGCCGCGACGCACCGTCCTGAAAGGTCTGCCCGCTGTGGTGTGGGAAGCCTGCGCCGAGGCCCGGACCGTTCGAACGGTGGCGGCGGCAGCAGCCGCCGCCGGCGTCCGGCCCGATACGCCCGACGCCGTGGGACGTGCGCTGGACGACCTGGTGCGGCGCGACCTGATGATGGCGTCGCGCGGCAAATACCTGTCCCTGGCGTTGCCATGGGATCGCCCGCTGTGACCGCAAATAATCCAAGGAGGCCGATATGCGCAAGAAGCAACCGGACATCGTCACGAAAGTGTTGAACGGAAAACTGACGCCGGCGCAGATGGTGGCGATGGACGCCCGGCAAACGGCCGCCCTGCTCCAGGCGGGCCACACGCTGTACGCCGAGGGCCGTTTGAGTCAGGCGGCGGACATTTTCGGCGGGCTGGCGGTGCTGGATCCGGAGAACCCGTACGTGCACGGCATGCTGGGCGCCATCTGCCAACAGAATGGCGATCTCGCGGCGGCCATCGCCCACTACGGCCGCTGCCTGGAACTGGCGCCCGGAGACCCCACCGCGTGGACCAACCGGGGTGAGGCGCTGCTCCGGGCCGGCCGTCTCGAGGAAGCGTCACGGGACCTGGCCGAGGCGATGGCGCGCGATCCGGAGGGCCGGCATCCGGCCGCCAACCGGGCCCGGCTGCTGGCCGCCATGGTCCAGAACACGCTGAAGGCCGCCGCCGAAGGAGGCGAAGCCGGGTTCCAGAAGGCCCGCCGGGAACTTCAGGACCGGCTAGCGGCGCTGCGCGACCCGGAAGCCTGACGGTCCCATTCCCCGTCCGCCCGGTTCCGGCGCCGTCGGAGGCGCCGGGATTGCGGCCGATTTGCGCAGCATGAAGTAGCGGAAATGCCGCCCCAGGATCTGCGTGCCGGGCAGCCCCACCTCCAGCCCGGCCGTCCGAAGGCAGTCGGCAAACGCCTCCGGCGACATGGCGGTGTCGACGCGCCAGTCACCCCCCAGACAATCCCGCAGCCGGGACACCCGTCGCCCCCAGTCCACGCTCGGATCGTTCAGCAGATTCCACGCGCGCCGGTTCCGCGGCGACACCGCCTGCGTCATCAGCCACAGCCCCATATGCCGCGGCGCGACGATGGTGAAAATCCGGCCGGGATGGAGGAAATCCGCGGCGTCCCCCACCGTGAATTCGAAACCGAGCCGACCCAGCACCTTCACCAGATGCCGCTCGGCGATGGAATACTCACGATGCCCCGGCAGCTCGAGCGCCCGGGCGAACGGCGTGGCATTCTCCACCAGAAAGGCGCCGCCGCCTCGAGGCAGGATCTCCCACAGGGCTTCCACGAAGCGGATGGCCCCCCAGTTCACGGCGAGCGACGGGGCCTGGCTTTCATCGGGTACATCCAGCCCGTAGCGTTCGATCATGTCCCACGCGAGGTCCCAGTAGCGGCGGTTGTTCCGCTGGCCGGGACCGAACGCCCCTGAGGGCGGGCCGCCCCGTGTGCGGGGCACGCCGTCGATGGTTCGGAAGTCCCCGATGACTTCGTTGGACAAGATAAAAGCGGCTTCGGAGACCACTCGGCGCAATTTCTCCGCGTCGCCCCGGATGAAGCGCACCGGCGGCCGCAACCCCCGCAGCCGTTTCCGCTGGGCCCGCTGCAGCTCGGGCGACAAGTCCAGGATGGTGTACGACCGGAGCCGGCCGGTTTGCGCCAGCGCCGGCAGCACGCCGGCGGCGACGTCGCCGAGCCCTCCGCCCACCTCCACGACGATGGCGGGCCGGTCCGCCGGCAACAGTCCCTGCTCCAGGATGAAGTGGCCCAGCGCCTCACCGTAGGTCCAGCCGTTGCGCACGAAAGAGCTCGGCCGGCGCAGCAGGTGCGACAGGCTCACCTCGTCGAGCATGGAGGCGCGCTTGTCCCGCCGGTGAAACCGGCGGTTGTCGGTGCACGGACTGGCAAATCGCGACGCCGCATCGGTCATGCCCGCTTCCCGGTCAGTTGGAGTTATAGTTGAAAATCAGTATTCTGTACGGCGGGGAAAAGATGGTGGACAGGGCCGGGGTTGAACCGGCGGCCTCCCGCGTGTGAGGCGGGCGTTCTCCCACTGAACTACCTGTCCACGCCGTCAAGGGTGCTTAT
>CALAMB010000389.1 GCA_937925645.1 uncultured Acidobacteriota bacterium | reverse complement strand
CCATGTCCACCGAGATGACCCACGCCTTGCGCTCTTCGGTCATGTGCGGCCTCCGTGAGAGAGTGCATGCAGCGAAAAGGGATTGTCCATCCACAGGTTAAGTCATCCGGCGGGACGATGCAACCCGAAATCGGCCCGGGCGGCCGGGGCGCGCCCCCGCCCGATGCTTCAAAGAAAAAGGGCCCGCGCGCGGCGCGGGCCCTTGTGGGTTAGAACAGGATGCGAAGACGATCAGTCGCAGGTGTCCGGATTGTCCGTGGTGATCCGGTCGTAGAGCACGGAGTTGATCCGCTTGGCGCCCCATTTCATGTAGCCGGTGGCCCGGTTGATGTTGGTGGCGTGGTTGACGTAGACGAGCCACGGGTTGCCGTCCTGGTTGTAGAAGTAGTAGCCGTAGTTGTAAGTCTGGAAGACACCCGTGCCGGTGTACTCGCCGGCGCCGGTGCCGGTGAGGATGTGGTAGACGTAGTCGCCGGTGTCGCTGTCGATGCAGAGCTTGGAGCGGCCGTGGTCGTCCACGAAGATCAGGTCGTACACGTCGCACACTTCGATCCGGCTGGCGGTGCCGGTGTAGCTGAAGCCGCCGGTCGCCCCGCCCAGCTTGTAGACGGTGCCGTTCAGCGCTGCGGCGCTGGTGCGGTAGACCGCGGGTGACGGGAACGTTCCGCCGCTCACCCAGGCGCCGGCGCCGGGGTGCCAGTAATAGGACTGATTGAGAACAGTCGAGAAATTATTGGTGACACCACCGGCCATCCACAACTGGGTCGTGCCGCAGTCGACCTGGCAATAACCCATGCTCCACAGAGTGATGGGAATGGCCGGGACATCCGCGTTTTGAGTATTCCAAACACCGGTGTTGAAATCGTAGCACTGCGTGCTGGTCAGTTCGACACTGCCGGATGTGACGCCCCCGGCCACGCACAGCATCTTGTGATTGTCGCTGGAGCGCCGGAAGATGAAGGCGGCGTGGAAATCCCGGACCGTGGTGAAGTTGGGCAACGGGGCCAACCAGGCGTTCGTGGCGGGATTGTACACGTACACCGTGTTCAGGTTGCCATTGCCCGGCACGGTGGCGCCGCCGGTCATGTAGAGGATACCGGTCTCGGGATCGGCCACCCAGGCCGGGGCCCAGATGCCGGCGTGGGGCGGCGGCGTGCCGCCGGGCGACTCAAGGGTCCAGACGTTGGTGGCCATGTTGTACGACCACAGGCCGTTGGTGCCGGGATTGGAAGCATCGCCGTACATATAGACTTTGGAGCCGTAGACCGCGCCGGATCTTATGTAGTTGATGCCGAACGGCGGCGCGGAGCCGGCGACGGTGGACCAGGCGTCGGTGGCCGGATTGTAGACGCGTACGTTGGCATTGGCGCCATGACCGGTGATGGACCAGGCCCGACCGTTGTAGGCGGCCACCACGTTGTCCATGCGGCCGCCGTCGGGTTCGGTGGCGATCAGCTCCCACACCGCCAGGGCCATCAGGCTCTGGACATCGGTGACCGTGGAGAATCCCAGCCCGAAGGCGAGAACCGAGGCGGAGACCGTCTGGCCCGGCGGCAGAGCCGGATCGGTCACCACCGTCACGTCGATGGTTGTCTCGTCCCGAGCGCCCAGGTAGACGGACTCGGGACCGGTGATGAAGCCCTGGGCGTCGTCGATGATGTATTCCAGCCGGACCAGGCCGCGGGTACCCGTCCGGTTGGTCAGCTTCAGGGTCACGGTCTGGGGCAGGCCGGGGGTGCAGGCGGTGGTGACGAGGGGCTGGTCAAAACTGAGGCCGGTGGCCCGGTCCGGCGCGGCCGTCTGGAGCGTCCGGGCCATGGCCGGCGCCATCCGGAAGGGCTGGTCGGCGGTGCCGGTGGACACCCGCGGCTGGACGGATCGCAGGTCGAAACCGCGGCGGCTGGCGTCCGCTCCCAGAACGATGCAGGTGGTCGCACCGATCAGCAGCAGAGCCAGGATCACGACAAGCGGTCTGACTCGTGGGTTGGTCATAGAGACTCCTTGTGCCAAAAAATGATAAGGGCGATGATTGTGATTTGTAGCACAAACGGATGAAAATTTCAAACGGTTCATACCAATTCCGGACCGGTTTTAACTTAAACCAGTCTGGACGGTCGTGAAAAAACGAAAAAAAGGCCCGCGCGTGGCGCGGGCCCTTGTGGGTTCGAACAGAATGCGGGGGCGGTCAGTCGCAAGTGTCCGGGTTATCCGTGGTGATCCGGTCGTAGAGCACGGAGTTGATCCGCTTGGCGCCCCATTTCATGTAGCCGGTGGCCCGGTTGATGTTGGTGGCGTGGTTGACGTAGACGAGCCACGGGTTGCCGTCCTGGTTGTAGAAGTAGTAGCCGTAGTTGTAAGTCTGGAAGACACCCGTGCCGGTGTACTCGCCGGCGCCGGTGCCGGTGAGGACGTGATAGACGTAGTCGCCGGTGTCGCTGTTGATGCAGAGCTTGGAACGGCCGTGGTCATCCACGAAGATCAGATCGTACCTGGAGCATGGCGGGGTGATCCGGCTGGCTGAGCCGGTGTAGCTGAAGCTGCCGATCGAGCCGCCCAGCTTGTAGATGGTGCCGTCCAGCGCCACGGCGCTGTTGCGGTAGACTGCTTGTGACGAGAAGTCTCCGCCGCTCATCCAGTCACCGGTGCCGGAGTCGTAAAAGTAAGACAGGTTGCTGATGCCACCGCCCAACACGCCGCCCACCATCCAGAGTTGCGGTTGACTGCACGGGAGCTGGCAGTAGCCCATGGCCCAGTGGTCGGCGGGCAGGGGCGGCACGTCGGCATTTTCGGCCTTCCATGTGCCCGTGTTGAAATCGTAGCACTGGGTGCTGGTCAGCCCTCCCCAACCGGCAAGGTTGCCACCGGCCACGCAGAGCAGCTTGTGGTTGTCGCTGGAGCGCCGGAAGATGAAGGCGGCGTGGAAATCCCGGGCCGTGGTGAAGTTGGGCAACGGGGCCAACCAGGCGTTCGTGGCGGGATTGTACACGTACACCGTGTTCAGGTTGCCATTGCCCGGCACGGTGGCGCCGCCGGTCATGTAGAGGATACCGGTCTCGGGATCGGCCACCCAGGCCGGGGCCCAGATGCCGTTGTAAGGCGGCGGCGTGCCGCCGGGCGCCTCAAGGGTCCAGACGTTGGTGGCCATGTTGTAGGACCACAAGCCGTTGGCACCGGGATTGGAAGCGTCGCCGTACATATAGACTTTGGAGCCGTAGACCGCGCCGGATCTTATATAGTTAGTGCCGAACGGCGGCGCGGAGCCGGCGACCGTGGACCAGGCGTTGGTGGCCGGATTGAAGACGCGCACGTTGGCGTTGGCGCCGTAACCGGTGATGGACCAGACCTGACCGTTGTAGGCGGCCACCACGTTGTCCATGCGGCCGCTGTCGGGCTCGGTGGCGATCAGCTCCCACACCGCCACCGCCATCAGGCTCTGGATGTCGGTGGTCGAGGAGAAGCCCAGCCCGAAGGCGAGGACTGAGGCGGAGACCGTCTGGCCCGGCGACAGCGCCGGATCGGTCACGACGGTCACGTCGATGGTGGTCTCGTCCCGGGCGCCCAGGTAGACGGACTCGGGACCGGTGATGAAGCCCTGGGCGTCGTCGATGATGTATTCCAGCCGGACCAGGCCGCGGGTACCCGTCCGGTTGGTCAGCTTCAGGGTCACGGTCTGGGGCAGGCCGGGGGTGCAGGCGGTGGTGACGAGGGGCTGGTCAAAACTGAGGCCGGTGGCCCGGTCCGGCGCGGCCGTCTGGAGCGTCCGGGCCATGGCCGGCGCCATCCGGAAGGGCTGGTCGGCGGTGCCGGTGGACACCCGCGGCTGGACGGATCGCAGGTCGAAACCGCGGCGGCTGGCATCCGCTCCCAGAACGATGCAGGTGGTCGCACCGATCAGCAGCAGAGCTAGGATCACGACAAGCGGTCTGACTCTAGGGTTGGACATGGTGACTCCTTGCGCCAAAAAATGATAAGGGCGATTATTGTGATTTGTAGCACAAACGAATGAATAGTTCAAGCGATTCATACCGATCCGGGCAGATTCCAACTTCCAACAGAAGGGACGATCACGGGAAAACGAAAAAAAAGGCCCGCGCGCGGCGCGGGCCCTTTGGTTCGAATGCAATGCGGGGACGATCAGTCGCAGGTGTCCGGATTGTCCGTGGTGATCCGGTCGTATAGCACGGAGTTGATCCGCTTGGCGCCCCATTTCATGTAGCCGGTGGCCCGGTTGATGTTGGTGGCGTGGTTGACGTAGACGAGCCACGGGTTGCCGTCCTGGTTGTAGAAGTAGTAGCCGTAGTTGTAGGTCTTGAAAACGCCCGTGCCGGTGTACTCGCCGACGCCGGTGCCGGTGAGGACGTGGTAGACGTAGTCGCCGGTGTCGCTGTTGATGCAGAGCTTGGAGCGGCCGTGGTCGTCCACAAAGATCAGGTCGTACGTGCTGCACGGCGGAGTGATCCGGCTGGCTGTGCCGGTGGGGGTGAAGGCACCCGTGGAGCCGCCCAGTTTGTAGATGGTGCCATCCAGCACGGCGACATTCAGTCGGTATGCTGCCGGTGACGGGAATGTTCCGCCGCTGACCCAGGTGTTGGTTCCCACTTCATGGTAATAGGAGTGGTTGTGAATGGTCGCCGTGCCGTTGGTGACGCCGCCGACCAACCACAGCTGAGGCGGCCGGCACTCCAGCTGACAGTAGCCCATGCCCCACCAGTCGAAGGGAAGGTGCGGCACATCGGCGTTTTCGGCGTTCCAGGTGCCCGTGTTGAAATCGTAGCACTGCGTGCTGGTCAGATAGGTAAAGTAAGACGTGGTGCCGCCGGCCACGCAGAGCAGTTTGTGGCCGTCGCTGGGCCGCCGGAAGATGAACGCGGCATGGTGATCCCGGACCGTGGTGAAGTTGGGCAATGGGGCCAACCAGGCATTCGTCACGGGATTGTACACGTAAACCGTGTTCAGGTTGCCCCCGCCCGGTGTGGTGGCGCCACCGGTGATGTAGAACAATCCGGTTTCTGGATCGGTTGCCCACGCCGGCGTCCAGATGCCGCTGTAGGGTGGTGGTGTTCCCCCGGGCGACTCGTTCAACCAGACATTCGTCGCCATGTTGTAGGACCAGAGGCCGGTGAATCCGGCGGTGGCGGTGTCGCCGTACATGTACACCTTGGAGCCGTGTACCGCTCCCGAACGGGCGCGGTCAATCCCGACCCCGAACGGCGGCCGGGACAGGGGAATGACCGTCCAGGTGTCGGTGTCCGGGTTAAGGACGCTCACTTCACGGTAGGAGCCCCAGCCGGTCACTGACCAGATCATGCCGTTGTACACGGCGACGACGTTATCCATGCGGCCGTTGTTGGGTTCGGTGGGAGCCAGTTCCCACACCGCCGTCGCCGTCAGACTCTGAATATCGGTGGCCGAGGTGAGCCCTGGGCCGAAAGCGTGGATCGAGGCGCGGACCGTTTGACCGGACGGCAGGGCCGGATCGGTTACAACGGTCACCTCGATGGCCGCCGTATCCCAGGCGCCCAGGTAGACGGACTCGGGACCCGTGATGAAGCCCCGCTGGCCCTCGACGCCGTAAGCCAGTTGAACCAGGCCGGGGCTGTCGGTCCGGTTGGACAACGCCAGTCGGATGGTCTGGGGCAGGCCGGGGATGCAACGGCTGGCAACGGCGCTCCCGTCAAAATGAAGGCCGGTCAACAAATCAGGTGAGGGGCTTTCCGCCATCGGAGCCATGGCCAACGCCTTCCGGTACAACTGATCTTCGGTGCCGGTATAGGCCCGTTGTTTGTCGTAGTTGGTCCAATGACGCAGGGTGTCCGCCCCCAGGGTGGCTGACGAGATGCCCATGGTCAGCCATGCGACCAGGAACACAGTCAGACACTTCGTGTTGCGCTGAAGCATTTGGCCTCTCCTGTGTAACGACAGTATTGAGAACTCGATGTCCGACCATTATGTGTGGGGATGCACGGTTGGGCAACACATTTTTTACCCGAAGCCGCGGGTGGGTTGCGCGATGTGCCTGTAGGGATAAAACATGAGGGCCCGCGCGCGGCGCGGGCCCTTGTGGGTTCGAACAGGATGCGGGGGCGGTCAGTCGCAGGTATCCGGGTTGTTCGTGGTGATCCGGTCGTACAGCACGGAGTTGATCCGCTTGGCGCCCCATTTCATGTAGCCGGTGGCCCGGTTGATGTTGGTGGCGTGGTTGACGTAGACGAGCCACGGGTTGCCGTCCTGGTTGTAGAAGTAGTAGCCGTAGTTGTAAGTCTGGAAGACACCCGTGCCGGTGTACTCGCCGGCGCCGGTGCCGGTGAGCACGTGGTAGACGTAATCGCCGGTGTCGCTGTTGATGCAGAGCTTGGAGCGGCCGTAGTCGTCGACGAAAATCAAATCGTACCGTTCGTAGTCCAACCCAAGGAAATACCCCACGATGTTGATCCAGAGTTCCCGGCCGTCCGGCATGCCGTCAGTGTCCAGGTCGGCATCGTTCTGCCCGTCGAGGAATCCTCTGAAGATCGTCCGGCCGTCGTTACCCGTCACCAGGGCGGCTTCTCCCGCGGAGGGGGCGGGCGTGTATCCGGCCACGGCATCGAAGCCGGCAAGGGCGTAAAGATGTTGACCGTAGGTGCCGTATCGATAACCGGTCAGATTGGTAAACTCGGGCACCGACATGGGGTCATTGAATAACTGGTGCGCCGGATCCCACCAGAGCACCGGGTCGGGGGGATCGTAATCATCGAAGTTCCAATCAATGCCCATGTGGGCGAAGAACGGATATGCCATGGCCTTGGTTATTGTCCACCCACTGGTTGTCCAGCTATGGAAGTACAGGGCGCCCCCGCCGGTCACGTGTGCGTCCAGGAGGTCGAACAGCGTATTCTGCGTGCTGTAATTGTCGTTGGCGACGATGACGATGTCCCAGGGCTGGCTCTGCAGGGCGGTCTCGAACCCGCTCCAGTTGCCGTCGTAGTAGGCGGTGTAGCCCAGCCCCCACCATTGCAGCGCCTGGTCGGTGAACGTGTTGGGGGCGGTATGATAGTAGTCGTCGGCATACACCAGGATGCTGGGGGCGCCGTTTTTCACGATCCGGGGGGTCCAGCGGTAGGCGGATCGGGGGGCCGTGGATTTCACCAGCGCGTTCTGCGGCTCCGTTGACGGGGCGCCTTTGTACAGCCAGACACCGGTCCCTTTGAGAGCGGGCTTCAGTTCCATCGTGCGGTGGGCGAAGTCCGCCGCCAGCGCCGGCAGCATGAGGGCGAGCGCGACGATACAGATGACCGCCGCCATTCGTTGTTTGGACATATGAATCCTCCGGTAACAGTATTCAATTTTAGGAAATTTTAATTTGCATGATAAGGATGTGTCAATGCCATTGGCGGACATTCCATGTATCTGAAATTACGCTGTGCCGTCTGATGCAGTGAGCGCGCGGAACCTGTTCCGGACCCATCGGCCGGCCGGTTCGGTCCGACCGCGCAGTCAGACGAGGATTCCGGCGGCCCGTCCGGAAGCGTCGATCGTGCGGATCCGGACCTGCACGGCGGTGTTGGGCGGGAGTGCCTCGGCGAGGGTCAGGGTGATGTAGTTCTCGGTGAGCGCCTGGCTGCCGGCGAACCGGCCGCCGCTGCGCAGGACGAGGGCGGGGAGCGCGCGGCCGAGGCATGCCTCCAGGTGCCGCTGGCGTTTCTCCTGGCTGATATCCCGCAAAATCTTTGTGCGCCGGGCCACCTCCCGCTCGGGCAGGCGGCCGCGCATGGCGGCGGCCGGCGTGCCGGGCCGCGGCGAGAAGGGGAACACGTGCAGGTAGGTCAGGGGCGACGCGGCGACGAGCGCCGCCGTCTCCTGGAACTCCGCCTCGTTCTCGCCCGGGAACCCCGCGATCACGTCGGCGCCCAGGGCGGCCAACGGTCTGAGCGCCGCCAGCCGCCGCACCACCGCGAGGTACTGGTCCGGCGTGTACGGCCGGCCCATGCGCGCGAGCACCGCCGCCGACCCGCTCTGGAGCGGCACGTGGAAGTGGGGCGCCAGCCGCGGCTCGCGGCCGATGAGCGCCAGGAGCGCCGCGTCGAACTCCAGCGGCTCCACGGAGCTGAGGCGGACGCGGCCGACGGGCGTGTCGCGCAACAACCGCTCCAGCAGGCCGGCCAGCGAGGCGGGCGGCGTGAGCGTGTGTCCGTAGCGGCCCAGGTGGATCCCGGTGAGGATGATCTCGCGGGCGCCGGCCGCGGCCAGCGCCGCGACGCGGGCCGCCACAGTGTCGGGGGACGCGCTGCGCTCGGAGCCCCGCACGGTGGGGACGATGCAGTAGGCGCACGCCGCGTTGCAGCCGTCCTGCACCTTGACCATG
>CALAMB010000388.1 GCA_937925645.1 uncultured Acidobacteriota bacterium | reverse complement strand
ATCCACCTGCTGCAGCGCTGGGGCTGGGTGGTCTTTCACGGGCCCATGGTGGCCGGCGACCTGGGCCGCGACCCGGTGGGCGCCGACGCCGCGTACCTGGCCGGGTTGCTGGCCGGCGCGCCGCCGCGGGATACCGTGTCGGTTGAACCGCTGGCGGTGCTCCGGACGGGGCCCGCCGTGACGGCGCCGCTGACGGGCGGCTGCCTGTCGGTGCTGGCGGCCACCCTGGGGACGCCCGACGAATGGGACACCCGCGGCCGGATCCTCTTCCTGGAGGACACCCAGATCAAGCCGTACCAGCTCGATCGGCTGCTGGGCCAGCTCCGCGCGGCGGGCAAGTTCGACGAGGCGGCCGGGGTGGTCTTCGGCGAGATGACGGGTTGCACGCAGCACCCGGAGCAGGGCTACACGATTCAGGCGGCGCTTGGCCACGCGCTCGGCGACGTCGGCTGCCCGGTGCTCTTCGGCCTGCCGTCAGGCCACTGCGAGCGGCCCAGTCTGGCGCTGGCGCTGGGGGCCGGCTACCGCCTCGATCCGGACGCGGGCCGACTTTACCTTGAGGATGACTGGCTATGTCCACGATGATGATGGGGCGGACGGTGCGGCGGATCCACCTGCTGGGCGTCTGCGGCACCGCGATGGCGTCGCTGGCGGCGCTGCTCCAGGCGTCCGGCTACACGGTGACGGGTTCCGACGCGGACGTCTATCCGCCCATGAGTGACTTTCTGGCGGCCGAGGGGATCCCGGTGCGCTCCGGCTACGCGCCGGCCAACCTGGATCCGCCGCCCGACCTGGTGGTGGTGGGTAACGCCATCGCCCGCGGCAATCCGGAGCTGGAACATGCGCTGGCCGCCGGACTGCCGTACCTGTCCATGCCCGAGGTGGTCAAGCTGCTGCTGCTGCCGGGCAAGACGCCGGTGGTGGTCACCGGGACTCACGGCAAGACCACCACGTCGGCCATGGCCGCCTGGGTGCTGGCGCAGCTGGGCTTCGACCCCTCGTTCCTCGTCGGCGGCATCCCGCTGGACTTCGGGCGGAGCGCCGCCCTGGGCCGCGGCCCCCACTTTGTCCTCGAGGGGGACGAGTACGATACCGCCTACTTCGACAAGGCGCCCAAGTTCTTTCACTACCGTCCGGCGATCCTGGTGATCACCGGCATCGAGTACGACCACGCCGACATCTACCCCGACCTCGAGTCCATCGTGCTTCAGTTCCGCCGTCTCGTGAACACGGTGCCGCCCAACGGCCTGGTGGTCTTTCACGCCGACTGCCCGCGCGCCGCCGAGGTGGCGGCGCGCGCGCCCTGTCCGGCGGTCTCGTTCGGTTTCGGCGAGGGGGCCGACTGGCGGGCCGAGGCGGTCCGCGCCGAGGACGGACGGACGCGGTTCGCCGTCCGCCATCGCGGCGCGGCGCTCGGCGAGGCGACGCTGGCCGTTCCCGGGCGGTACAACGTCCTCAACGCCCTGGCCGTCTGGGCGGTGCTCCACCACGCGGGCGCGGCGCCGGCGCGCGTGGCCGGCGCGCTGGCGTCGTTCAGCGGCGTGGAACGCCGCATGACCCTGCGCGGCGAGGTCGGCGGCGCGCTCATCTTTGACGACTTCGCCCACCACCCCACGGCGATCGAGGCGACGCTGGCGGGGGCGCGGCTGCGGTTCCCCGGCCGGCGGATCGCGGTGGTGTTCGAGCCGCGCTCCTGGACCTGCCGCAAGCGCGTCCACCAGGCGGCGATGACCCGCTGCTTCGCGGCGGCCGACGCGGTGATTCTGGCCGACGTCTTCCGCAAGGAGGCGCTCCCTGAGGCCGACCGGTTCGATCCGGCCCGGGCGGTGGCCGAGATGCGCGCCGCCGGGCAGGACGCCCACTTCCTGCCGACGGTGGCCGAGATCGTCCCGTTTCTCCGCCGCTGGCTGAAACCCGGCGACGTGGCCATCATCATGTCAAATGGCGGTTTCGACGACATCCACCGCCGCATTCTCGAAACCAGCGGGAGGGAAGGCGATGCCCCCACTCAGCCGTAACCGCGCCCTGCGCCTGGCGCTCGCCCTGGCGCTGCTCGCCGCGTCGCGGCCCGTCGGGCCGGCGGCACAGGAACCGCCGACGATCCGGACCGAGGTCCAGCAGATCTTCGTGCCGGTGACCGTGTCCAGCCAGGCCGGAGAGCCGGTGATCGACCTGACACGCAAGGATTTTCACCTGTTCGAGGACGGCATTGAGCAGGAGATCATCAACTGCGCCCGGGAGGAGGTGCCCCTCAATGTCGTCTTCCTGATGGATATCAGCCACAGCACCTTCATGGAACTGGGCGCCATCAAGAAGGCCGTGCGGACCTTCGTCGGGGCGCTGCGGTCCGACGACCGGGTGGCCATCGTCACCTTCAACAACGAGGCCCGCCTGATCCTCGACTGGTCCAACGACCTGGGGCGCCTGGACCGCGCGCTGGAGCGGGTGGTGCCCAAGGGGAGCACCGTCTGGTACGACGCGCTCTACGTGACCTACACCGAGCTGCTGCCGGCGGTGCGGGGCAAGAAGGTGATCGTGTCGGTGACCGACGGGTGGGACACGTCGAGTCTGATGGATTTCAGCGACATCCTGCGCAAGGCCACCGCGTCCGACACCCAGGTGTACATCGTCTCGAAGACCGCCGGCATCCGCGACTACGCCGAGTACTACAAGCGGGAGTACGGCCTCAAGTACGACGAGACCCGGATCATGCAGGTCATGTACGCCGCGGACTCCCAGCTCAAGAAGCTCGCCTACGAGACGGGCGGCCGCGTCATCGAACCGCGCGGCGCCGGCTCGATCGAGGAAGTCTACAGCCGCCTGGTCCGCGAGCTGCGCCAGCAGTACTACCTGTCGTACACGCCGCACAACGTGCTGCGCGACGGCCAGTACCGCAAGATCGCGGTGCGGGTGGACCGGGTCGGGGTGCGGGTCAGCCACCGCCCCGGCTACGAGGCCCGCTAGCGGCGGCGCGGCACGGTCGAGGGAGGAGGGCACGGTGCGGTTGCCAGCCACGCGCAACATCTACCTGGTGGGATTCATGGGCGCCGGCAAGACCAGCGTGGCCGCGGAACTGGCGCGCCTGGTCACCGCCGCCGCCGTGGATCTGGATCACCTGGTGGAGGCCGCCGCCGGACTGCCGGTGGTGGAGATCTTCCGCCGTCACGGCGAACCGCACTTCCGGTTGCTGGAATTGCAGTGCCTCCGTGAAGTGGCCGGCCGGGGCGGCCAGGTGGTGGCGCTGGGCGGGGGGACGTTCTCCCAGGCGGATGTCGTCGAGCTCGCGCAAGGTTCCGGGGTGGCCGTCTGGCTGGACTGTCCGCTGGACGAACTGGTGCGCCGCTGCGTCAGCCACCACGCTCCGCGGCCGCTGGCGCGCAGCGAAACGGATTTCCGCGCCCTGCACGCCGCCCGGCTGCCTCACTACCGGCTGGCGCCGTTCCGGGTGGACACCGGCGGGCGCACCATCGCCGCCGTGGCCGCCGAGATCGCCGAAATTCTGTCCTGGAAGGGGCTGCTGGAGCCGGACGCGTAGTTCAGGCGTCCCGCCTGAATTTCAGTTGATGGTTGATA
>CALAMB010000387.1 GCA_937925645.1 uncultured Acidobacteriota bacterium | reverse complement strand
GGCATACGATGTTGACTGACGTGACTGGAGTTCAGACGGGTGCTCTTCCGATCTGAATGCTTTATAAATTCAGGAGGAGGGTCCATGCGCCCCATACTATCTGGATCATCCAGGATCCGGCGGAACGCCACTCAACGAACAGTTCTGTTACTTGGTTTGTTATTCGCATTCACCGCAATTCTTCCAGCGGGTGGCCACCAGTCGCCCAGTTGGTCCACTCATTACGGTTCCGGCTCACCCGTCGCCAACGGCGATTACATCAGCGCGAGTGGCGGCCTGAACACGTATTACTCCTTCTGGATTGAAGTGCCGGCGGGCCTCGGCCAGATGGGTGTCTACATTTTCGACGCTGATACAGGCACCACCATTGATTTTGCCTCTGGCCCCTACAACACATCCACCCGCTACCAGGTCTACGATCCCAGCGGCACACAACAGAGAACGTGGACGGTGGGTAATGATCCCACTTACGATAACGCATGGTACGGCTGGACGTTCAATAATCCCACTGCCGGACACTGGGAGTTGCGGGTGGACACTTCCAGCGCGATAACTTCCGGCAACGATTGCAATGTTTTTGGCGTCAATGCCGTTGATACAACCACATATCCTTTATCTCTGGCCTATTCCTGGAATCTTTCAACCAATCCCGGCTGGAGCACGCAAGGACAATGGGCGTGGGGGACGCCCACCGGTGGCGGTGGAACGATAGGAGGAGATAATTACGGCAATCCTGATCCAACGAGCGGCTATACCGGCAGCTATGTGTACGGCTATAACTTGTCGGGCAATTATGCCAACAGCATCCCCGAGTATCACCTGACAACCCTGGCGATCGACTGCAGCGACCTGACCGAAACCGAGTTGCGATTTCGGCGTTGGCTGAATGTCGAAGGTTCTGCCTACGACCGTGCCTACGTGCGCATCTCCACCGACGGGACCAATTGGAGCACCGTCTGGCAAAATGGCACCTCAACAATCACTGATTCCGGATGGACTCAGTACACATATGACATATCCTCCTGGGCTGACGGACGCTCCACGGTCTACATCCGCTGGACCATGGGGGCGACAGATAGTGGCTGGAGATACAGCGGTTGGAACATTGACGATATCGAGATCTGGGGTCAGGCCACCCTGCCCGTGGAGCTTAACGTCTACGCAGAGTCGTACGTGAACTTCGGTTTGTTTTCGCCTCAAACCACAAAGAGTTTCGACGTTTACCCATACGTGGATTGCGGTTGCGACGCCGACATGAACGAGTTCGATTCCGACTCCACCGGAACATACACTCTTTCCAGCCGCACCGGTGCTTACAGCCAGTCTTTTCCCACCGTCTCGGGCAACAATGCCTGGCAGAACAACGTCTTTTCCGGCTGGACCACCGATTTCGCTGCTGATGACTACGGCATCTGGCCCGAGAGTCTGACCATCGATATCCCCGGCGGATTGTCAGGAAACCTGGTCACTCACTACCTGGGCGACTACGGCGCCGCTGCGCCGCCGCCCACAGCCCAACCCCAATCGGGCTCCTTCCGCCTGTACTTCCCCACCGACGCCGGCGGCGCGCCGGAGAAACCGTACGTGGGCCAGGTGGTCAAGTTCGTCTCGGGCCAGAATCCGCCCCAGGTGGACCAGCTCACGCACCTGCGCATCCGCGTGGATGTGACCAATCCCACCCCCCACGCCATCACCTTCAGCGCGTCGAACACCGTCACTGCCTACGTCCCGGGCGGAGCCGTCGTGTACGCCGGCAACGACACGGTGACCCAGGGGAGCGTCACCGCCGAACCCGCCGTGGGCGGCTCCGGCGCGGTGACCTGGAACCCCGGCACCGTGGCCGCCGGCACCACCGCTTCGCTCGACTATGAGGTGGACGTCACCCCCACCGCAACGGGCCGGCTGGCCGTCACCGGTACACCCGCTGCCAACGGCACCACAGCGATCTACGTGGACGAGACGGGGAACACCACCCAGACGCGCGCTACGTTCACTTTCGGCCCCCTGTGCGAGCTGGCGGTGACCACGGGTACGCCCGTGCCCACCCGGGTGCTGCTGGCCGACTTCGACGGCCTGTGGGCTGGCGGCGAGCCGGTGCTGCGCTGGTCCACCGCGTCAGAGCAGGGCACCGTGGGCTTCTACGTCTCCCGCTGGGACGCGGCCGATGGGCAGTGGCGACGCCTCACCGAGGCGCTGCTCCCGGCCCTGCCAGGCCACCCCCAGGGCGGCGTCTACCGCCTGCCGGATCCCGAGGCCGACCGGGCCGCGACCGAGCATTACCTGGTGGAGGAAGTCGAGGCCGACGGCACCGTGCGCGCCTACGGCCCGTTCGCCGTGGACTGGGCCGGGCCGCTGCCCCGCGACCGTGCGACGGCCCCGGTGCGCTTCAGCCGCGCCGCCCACCCCGGCCAGCCCGTCCCGGCCGCCCGGCCGGAGAGCGACGCCGCGCCGGACGACGCCGACGCCTTCAAGGCCGCGGCCGCGCCCGCCTTCAAGCTGGCGGTGCCGGCGGCGGACCTGTACGCCGTGGATCTCGGCGCCATCACCGCCGGGTTGCCCCGCCAGGCGCTTCGGGCGGACCGCCTGACGCTCACCGCCGGCGGTGTCCCCGTCGCCACCCGGCCGTTCCCCGACGGCCAGGGCTTCTACTTCTTCGGCGACG
>CALAMB010000386.1 GCA_937925645.1 uncultured Acidobacteriota bacterium | reverse complement strand
GCGCGGCGCCAACTTCTATCCCACCGACATGACCCGCGCGGAGTTCGAGGAGTGGATCGCGGCGCATCCCGCGGACGCCACCGCCTTTCGGAGCCGCACCACCGTCATCCGGCGCAGCGGCGGCGGCCTCGAGGCGGTGCCGTACAGCCGGGAGTTCCGCGCTCTCCTGGAGCCGGCGGCGGCCGAACTGCGCCTGGCCGCGGCGGCGGCGGCCAATCCGAGTCTCCGGCGCTTCCTGGAGCTGCGCGCCGACGCCCTGCTCACCGACGCCTACGACGCCAGCGAGCTGGCCTGGCTGGACCTGGCGGACACGCGCATCGAGCCGGCGCTGGGACCGTACGAGGTGTACGAGGACCGGCTGTTCCACGCCAAGGCCGCCTTCGAGGCGTTCGTCACGGTGCGCCTGCCGGGTCCCACCGACCAGGTCGCCATGTACTCCCGGCACCTGCCCGAGCTGTACCGCCGGCTCCCGGCGCCGCGGGGCGCCCGCCTGCCCCCGTGGCAGCGGGGGGCGCCCATCGTGGTCGCCGACGCGGTGGAGACCGCCGGCGACGCCCGCGCCGGCATCCAGACCTCCGCCTTCAACCTGCCTCTCGACGGACGCATCCGGAGCGAGCGGGGCGCCAAGGTGGTCATGCTGCGCAACATCATGGCGGCCAAGTTCCGGCACAACATCCGGCCCATCCTGGAGCGCCTGCTCGCCGCCGACGAGCTGCGGCACGTCGGTTTCGACGCTTTCTTCCACTTCATCCTGTTCCATGAGTTGAGCCACAGCCTGAGCCCCAACCAGCACGCCCTGGACGCCGCGTGGTCGGTGCTGGGCGCGAGCGGTCCGCCCATCGAGGAGGCCCAGGCGGACGTGCTCGGCGTCTGGGGCCTGCTGCGCCTGTCGGACGCCGGCGTGGTCCCCCTGGGGCGACGCGAGCTGATGACCGCGTACCTGGCCAACATGCTCCGCGGCGCCCGGTTTGGGACGTTCAGTCCCCACGGCCAGGGCAATCTCATCGAGTTCAACTACCTGCGCGCCCACGGGGCGATTTGGCTGGATGACGCCACCGGCCGCTACGGGGTGGATCCGGCGCGGCTGCCGGCGGCGGTGGAAGAACTGGCCCGGGAGCTGATCCGGCTGGAGCTGGCGCTGGACCGTCCCGCGGCCGACGCCTTCGTGCAGCGCTACATGATCATCCCGCCGGAGCTCCAGCGCGCCCTGGCCGGACTGCTGGATATTCCCGCCGACATCCGGCCGGAATTCGCCCCCGTCCCGCCGCTGGATTGATGCAATCTTGTCTCCGTCGTAGGTCGCGTTCGCCGAACGCGGTCCGCGGCACCATCCCGCCGCGCGAGCGGCGGCGGAGTGTAGCCCGGACCGACAGGTCCGGGTGCGCCGAGAGCACGGGACATCGGCCAGCTCCGCAGGAGCGGGGGAAAACGAGGGCTGAACGGCCCCTCAATCGCATGTGCTTTCGTGCTCCAATCCGAAACCGGCGCATGGATCCCGCCGCCGCGAGCGAGGCCGGGGCGAGGGAACGAGCGATGCAATCCCATGAATCGTGCCGATTCAGCGGGCCGCGTCCGGCGGACGCGGCCTACGGCGGAATCCAAAGCGGCGTCGAGCCGCCGCACGATCCCGTCGCGCGAGCGGCGGCGGGGTGTAGCCCGGACCGACAGGTCCGG
>CALAMB010000385.1 GCA_937925645.1 uncultured Acidobacteriota bacterium | reverse complement strand
AATGGCAGTAGCGCCCGTCCGCCGGACGGGCGCCGTGAAACTCGGCAGGAGGTGGGGAGTTCGATGCGTGTTTGACGCGCTGCGACTCGGAGCTGTGGGCGAATTGCTCGAGCGTGCCGAGAGAACGGGCCGCGCCCGGCGGGCGCGGCCTACTGTTCGCCGAGCCGCAGCCTACGGCGATGCATTACGGGAACGAGCCTCGAGTCTCGAGTCCCGAACCCCGATTACGATTACCATTACGAGCACGATTACGAATTACGATTACGAGCACGAACCATCAACTATCAACCATCAACCATCAACACTACCTGTGCCCTCCGTGTCCTCTGCGGTGAATCAACGGACTTCGGACATCGGACATCGTGGATCGGCCGGCAAGGGACCGCTAAACCTTTCAACTTTCCAACATTCAAACTTTCAAACCTTCCAACATGCGGACCCAGGCCACCCATCCATCCCCACTTGAACTATACAACAACAGCAGATTCCTGATGCTTCCCGGCCGGGCCCGATGATATAATTCAATCCCTTTCCGGATCGGCGCTCCAGGCGGCCACGCCTCCCCGGACCAACGGCCCGGAAAGCGGCACCGTCCGAAATGACTCGATTATTCTTTCCCGGAGGATTCCATATGGGAATGACCATGGTGCAGAAAGTCCTGGCCAGGGCCACCGGCCAGGCCCACGTGAACGTCGGCGATGTCGTGGAGCCGGCGGTGCGCACGGCCATGTCCCACGAGAACGGGGCGCTGGTGATCAACCAGTTCCTCGAAGTGTTCAAGGACACCGGCCTGGAGCCGACGGTATGGGACCCGTCGAAGATCGTGCTCATCTTCGACCACCGCGTCCCCGCCGAGAGCTCCAAGACGGCCACCAACCAGAAGAAGATCCGCGAATTCGCCGCCAGGCAGGGCATCCCCAACCTGCATGACATCCGCGGCGACGAGGGCGGCATCTGTCACCAGATCCTGCCGGAGAACGGCTACGTCCACCCCGGCACGGTGCTGGTGGGGACCGACAGCCACACCACCTCCCACGGCGCGCTGGGCGCCTTCGCCTTCGGCATCGGCGCCACCGAGATGGCCGCCGTCTGGACCCTGGGCCGCGTGCTCAACGTCGAGGTGCCCGGCACCATCAAAGTGAACGTCACCGGCGAGTTCCCGCGCCACGTGCTGCCCAAGGACCTGATCCTGCATCTCATCGGCCGGCTCACCGCCGAGGGCGCCAACTTCAAGGTGATCGAGTTCCACGGGCCGACCATCAAGAAGATGTCCACCTCCGGCCGCCTGGTCATCTGCAACATGACCGTGGAGGCCGGCGCCACCTCCGGCATCGTGCCGCCCGACGAGGAGACGGTCCGCTACCTGCGCGAGGAAGCGGGCGTCACCGGCGAACTGGACCTGTTCGGCCCCGACGCCGACGCCGCCTACGACCAGATGTTCGACATCGACGTCTCCAAGCTCACGCCCCAGATCGCCTGTCCCCACACCGTGGACAACGTCAAGCCCATCGCCGCCGTGGCCGGCACCCCGGTGCAGCAGATCGTCATCGGCTCCTGCACCAACGGCCGCCTCGACGACCTGGCCGTGGCCGCCGGCATCCTGCGCGGCCGGAAGGTCGCCCGCGGCACCCGCATGCTGGTCTTCCCCGCCTCGGCCCGCATCTACCAGCAGGCCATGGAAAAGGGCTACCTGCTCGACTTCATGAAGGCCGGCGCCGTGGTGATGAACCCCGGCTGCGGGCCGTGCCTGGGCGTGCACCAGGGCGCGCTCGGCGACGGCGAGGTGGCCCTGGCCACCACCAACCGCAACTTCAAGGGCCGCATGGGCAACCCCAACGCCGAGGTGTACCTCTGCTCCCCGGCGGTGGCCGCCGCCAGCGCCGTCACCGGCGTGATCACCGATCCCACGAAAGGAGAATGAAGCCATGGCCAAGATCATGCGCAAGCTCGGAGACGACATCTCCACCGACATCATCTACCCGGGCCGGTTCATGGCCACGGTGCTCCCCACCGAGACGCCCCAGTTCGCCTTCGCCGACGACGCCGACCTCAACGGCCGGCTGAAGAAAAAGGAGATCCCGCCGGGCAGCGTCCTGCTGGGCGGCAAGAACTTCGGCTGCGGCTCCTCGCGCGAGCAGGCCGCCTCCTGCCTGGTGGGGCACGGGCTCATCATCGTCGCCCGCGACTTCGCCCGGATCTTCCTCCAGAACGGGATCAACCTCGGCCTGCAGACAGTGATCTGCCCCGACATCGAGGCCAACGAGGGGGACGAGCTGGAGATCACGGAGCATTCGGTGAAGAACCTCGCCAACGGCAAGACCTACAACCGGCTGCCGCTCCCCAAGGCCCGCCAGGCCATCGTGGACGCCGGCGGCCTGATCCC
>CALAMB010000384.1 GCA_937925645.1 uncultured Acidobacteriota bacterium | reverse complement strand
TCCCGCCGCACGAGCGGCGGCGGGGTGTAGCCCGGACCGAAAGGTCCGGGTCAGCCAGGAGTTAGCGCGACCGAGCTCCGCAGGAGCGACAGGTAAGGGACAGACGATTGGGGATCCCATTTTCAGTTCTAATCAATGGTCGTGCCGAACGGCAAACGGGGACATCCACTTTCTCCCCGTGTCAGTGGCTCTGCCCCTTTTCCGCCGCCGCTGACGCGGCTCTCCCCCGCCCTTCTCTTCCGGCCACCCGGGCCTCTCGGCCCGGGCTACATGCCGCGGCCGCCGGCGCGGCCGGGCCGCGGGATCGAGCGATACAATCCCATGGATCGTGCGGATTCAGCGGGCGGCAAAGCAAATCAACAGCCCCTATGCAAAACATGGCAAATCCATATACAATTGTCGGACCATCTGAATGAGCGAGCCGCGCCTGCCGGTAATGGTGTGTGGCCCGCCCACATGCGGCAGGCGACGGGAGAGGAGGCCAGCAGTCATGAGCGAGTTCCAGTACTACGAATTTCTCGCCATCGACCGGCCGTTGACGCCCGGCGAGAAGGCCGAGTTGCGGCTGCTGTCCACCCGGGCCCGGATCACGGCCAGCAGTTTCATCACCGTGCACCACTGGGGTAATTTTAAAGGAAGTCCCAGCCGGCTCATGGAGCGGTATTTCGACGCTCATGTCTACTGGGCCTACTGGGGAACGGCCGTCTTCATGCTGCGCCTGCCCCTTGAGGCGCTGGTGAAGGAGACCACCGACGCGCTGACGGAGGACGACTGCCTCTGGTTCAAGGCGACCCCCACGCACTGGATCGTCACCTGGCACCGGGAGGAGTCCAGAAAGTCCGGCGAAGTCGGCTGGCACAGCGGCCGCGGCTGGATGGCGCGGCTGGCGCCGCTCCGGGACGAGCTGCTCCGCGGAGACCTCCGCGGCCTGTACATCGGCTGGCTGGCCGCCCTGGGCCAGGACCTGCTGGAAGACGACAACATCGAGCCGTTCTCCCTGGCGGGATTGGGAGACTGGACGCCGGCGCAGCGGGCGCTGGCGAAATTCCTGGAGGTGGACGGCGCCCTGCTGGCGGGCGCCGCCATGGGCGTCGCGGCACCTGAAACATCGGCCGAGCGCCAACTGGCGATGCAGGACTGGCTCTCCGGCCTGCCCCGTGAAGAATCAACGGAATTCCTGCAGCAACTGCTCGACGGAAGAGGCGCGCGGGCGGAACGCGAGTTGAAGGTCCGGTTCGCCGCCTGGCGCGCCGGACGAACCGGAGCGGCGGCGGCGCCGCGGCGCACGGTGGGCGAGCTGCGGCGGAACGCCGCCAAGGCGCGCCGGATCCGCCGGGCGAACCGGCTCCTGGAACAGCAGCGGCGTGAACAGGAACAGCGCCGGCAGCATGAGGCCAACCTGAAACTTTTGGCGAAAAATTTTCCCGCGGCTTGGCAGTCGGTGGAGAAGACACTGGAAAGACGGTCGGGAGCCGCTTACGACCGGGCCTGCGGCATCATGGTGGAATTGGCCGAGGCGTATGCGATGCATAAGGACCGAGAGTCTTTCGCGCTGGACCTGAAGGCCTTCATGGCCGGCCACATGGGGCGAAAAGCGCTCATCGAACGCCTGGTGAAAGCCGGCTTGTGGAAGAATCCGGGCATCGTTAACCCGGATGTTGCGCTCCTCGCCGAAATCCCGGCGATCTCACACGAACAACCGGGCCACGGCCAGGACGGCCAGGACGACCCACGCCGGACGGCTCCAGTCCCAGATCCGGCGGCCGTTGAAGGAGACGAACGGGAAGAACGGCAGGGCGATGTCGAACAGGGCCGCCAGGGGTCCGAGCGTGGCCGTCAGCTTGATGAACGGTAAAACCATCGGCGGGATGGCCGCCCATCGCAGCAGCGCCCACGCGCCCCAGGACAGCAGCAGCAGCGCCAGACCGCCGGCCGCCGCCACCGGGCCCAGCTTCCGGATGGCGTCCCGGTACCGCCAGCTCGGAGCCGCCGGATAGACGGATCCGAGAATCGGAAACCACCAGGCCGGCCCCGCGGCCAGCGCCAGGCCCAGCGGGAACGCCGACTCCCAGGCGCGGTAGCGCACCGCGAGTCCATGCCCGCGGGTGACCAGGCGCATCGCCAGCTCCCGAACACCGAAAAACACGCCGAGCACGACGGGGATTTCGTAGCACAGGGACGAGGCGAAGAACGCCGCTCCCTTGAGGCGCCAGAAAACCAGGAACAGCAGCAGGCTGTTCATCGCCAGGTTGCCCCACCACTGCAGCGGGGCGCTGTCGGCGCGGCCGGGCCCGGGATGCGCCCAGACGAAATGCCCGATGTCGATGTAGTGGAAGATCTTCAGCCATACGAGGGGGGTGTGCAGCCCCCAGCGGCGAAGCTGCCGGCCCGGCGACAGGATCTCGAAGCCGCGCGCCGCCAGCAGATTGCTGGAACTCGTGTTGTTCCCCTCGACGCAGCCGAGGATTTCGTCGCAACCCTGCTCTTCCAGAAAGCGGATGCCGGCATCGAACAACTGCCGGCCCACTCCCTGCCCCCTCGTGTCCGGACGGGTAAAGGCCCAGTACATGAGCCCGCCCCGGCGCCCGCGCGGCAGCGCGAACAGCTTGAGCACGACGGCGCCCTGGATTTTCCCCCCGGTCTCCGCCACCAGGACGTGGGGGGTGAACGAGAAAAACCACCGCTGCACCAGCGGGAACGACCGCCGCATGATGTCGCGGACCGCCGGTTTCTCCTCGTCGCGCATGGGGCGGATCTTCGTCTCTGCGGTCATGTCTCGGACTCCTCCATCGGTTGGATGTCACCCACCAACGCAACCATCGGGGTGTTGTCATCAAGAACGTACCGACGGTCGTCGATGTTCCGTTTTAATCTCTTGGCGTGTCCGCCCCGATACCCCGATTCTATCCCCAATGCCCACCTTTCACTCTATGGGGCGGCGCTTCCAGGCGCCGACGAGCAGCGGACTCAACACATAATAGCCGCCGGTCTGGATGGCCCCGTCGATGGCATCAAAAATCCGCCGCCGGTTCGCCTCGTCCGTCAGGCCCAGCTGTTGGGCCATGGGAAAGATGCTGGTGTAGACCTCCTGGGTCATGCGGCCTCCAACGGCCAACTCACTGACCAATGCCGCGACGTCGATGCCGTCCGGGGGGCCCAACCCAGCCGCGATGAAGCACGCGGGCAATTTGAAGCCGAGCCGGGTGTCACGCCCCCCTTTCTCCGCCACGGCGCGAAACGTCCGGATCACCTCGACCACGGCGTCCAGTCTCGGGCAGACGTCCCACGACTCGAAGTCGTACTCCTGCACCACGACGACGCCGCCCGGCTTCGTCCAGCTCATCATCTTGCGCAGAAATGCCTCCGGCTCCTTGAGATGGATCAGCAGGATGCGGGAAAACACCGCGTCAAAAGCACCGCCGGGGACTCGTTCAGCCGACTCGACGTCCAGCTCGTGGAACGCGTATTGGCCGCCGGTGGTCGACCGCAACACGTCGAGCGCTTCCCGGCCCACACGGCCGTCCACGTCGACGCCGGTCACGGAACCTGCCGGGCCGACCATCTCACTCATGAGGCGCATGACCTCGCCGGGACCGCAGCCGATGTCCAGGCAAGAAAGCCCCGGTCGCAGACCGGCCTTGATGAGCACGCGCCGGGTGCCTTCCTCCCACACCTTCGCCTGTGCGCGCAGGCGCTGGTATTCCGCGGACGTCCGGCCCATGAGGTAGTCGTCAGCGGGTGTGGTCATTACACTCCCTCCTTGCTCGGTTAGCGTTCAGCAGTACGAATCCGCCGATCGCCGGACGGGCCCTGACTGCGCGTCAGAAGTCGTTCCGGCATGATCGCCTGCCCGTCACCTTCCTTTCGGATAGACTTCCGCGACCGCCTCCGCCGCCGCCTCGGCCATCATGTCGTACAGCACCACCTCGTCGGGCACGGGCACGTCGTGGCGGTGCGCCGCCGACCACTTCGCCAACTCGTCCTGGAGCGGGTCGACGGCGTCCACGAAGGCCTGCTTCTCCGCCAGCGGCACGCTCCGCATGAAGTGGTCGCGCTCCACGTCGTCGCCGATGGCCCACACCCGGGCGTAGTCCAGCAGGTGCCGCAGGTGCTCCGGGATCCGGTTCGGGTCGATGGACACGCCGTCCGCCTCGGCATACCGGGATGTGATCGGGCCGGCTGGGTCCGTCGGCGGCACCGGGGTTGCGGTTTTATCTCCGGTGGACGCCGCTCCGGGCGCGGCGTCCCCGCCACGGCCCGAGTTCCAAAACAGGACGACCGCCCCAACAATCACCACGGCCACCAGCGCCACGACAATCAGCACCGTCATCATCGGTCCGCCTCCTCAAGTGAAGTATGGAACTCGTCGCCGGCGGTCGACAGGCCACCGGCCGCCAGGCTCGCCATCCGCGCCCGAAAACCCGCGATGGCCCGGTCCCGCTCGAGCGCCTGCCGCCGCCGCTTCTGGACCAGAGCCGGAGCCGCGTGTTCGGGACAGTCGTAATCCCTGGATTGCAGTTCCTCAATCCCCCGGACCAGCGTCTCGACGGCCTGCCGCGGCCGGCCAGCGATCAGGTAGAAATCAGCGGCGCGGTCCCAGTGCCACCGCCCGCGCACGAGGTCGGCGGCCAGGCCGTCCCATGACGACAGCTCGTCCAGGTAAGGCAATCCCACCGACACGCACCGGCGGAACCAGTCATCGAGCACGGCTTCCCGCCGGGCCGGGCTGGAGCAGTCGAACGACGTCTCGGGATCGTCCGGCGGACACCAGCCCGGGATGTTCCAGTCCATGCAGCCCCCGAGGAAGCCCTGGTGCGGCGGCCGCCCCTGGGCCCGTAACCATTCGTCATAGCGTCGCGACGCCACGTTGAAGGCCGACCAGAAACGGATGGATTCCCGGGTGTTCCTGTGACTCAACGTGATGGTGATCTGTTGCTGAAAGCCGGCTGACTGACGCCTGAACGCGAACCGGGTGGGGACATAGGCAAAGCCCAGCCGAGCCAGACGGGGCGTGATCGTCGTTTCAAACAGGTTGCGCACGATGGTTTTGGGTGTCATGGGCCATCCAGGCGGTCGCCGTCAGTCGCGGCGCGCCGCAGCATGTTTTTCATGTTGCGGTTGATCACCGTGTCGGTTCCTCGCTTCTGGTGGCGACAGGAGCCATTGTATACCCGAGTTGTTTGAGGGATGTCAAGCGGGATCCAGTGAAACGCCCGCATGATGATCGAAGCGGACAGGCCGGCCAGCTTCGATCGCCAATGCTATAATGGCGGCACGGCTGACCCCGGGTGTGCGATCGGGCCGGCGGAATGATCGAGGAGGCGGCGATGAACCCATCGGATGAAGTGAACCATGAACAGATCGGCGAGCTCTTCCAGGAGCTGACCAAGTACACGCCCGACCACATTCCGGCCGGGCGGATGCCGTCCGAGGAGCCGGCGGCGTTCAAGGAATACCCGGCGGCGGACGCGGTGATCCCGCTGGCCACCGTCCGGCCCGACCTCGAGTTCAACCTCTGGCAGGCGCTGGAGCATCGCCGCTCCCGGCGCGAGTATGCCGACGGCGCCATCCCCTACGCCACCTTGGAGGCGCTGCTCTGGGCCGCCCAGGGAGTGACGGCGCGCGCCTTCGGCTACATCCTGCGCACGGCGCCGTCGGCCGGGGCGCTTTACCCGGTGGAAACGTACCTCTACGCCCACGCCGTGGAGCGGCTGGCCCGCGGGATCTACCACCTGAACATCCCCCGCTGGGCGCTGGAGCGGATCCGGACCGGCGACGCGGGCCGGCTGCTGGCCCACGCCGCGCTGGACCAGGGCATGGTGAGCCGGGCCGCGGTCACCTTCGTCTGGACGGCGGTGGTCCCCCGCGCCGCCTGGAAGTACGGCCAGCGGGCGTACCGCTACATCTACCTCGACGCGGGGCACATCGCCGAAAACGTCGCCCTGGCGGCCGAGGCGCTGGGCCTGGGCTGCTGCGCCATCGCCGCGCTCTACGACGAGGAGGTCAACAAGCTGCTGGGGGTGGACGGCCGGGAGGAGACGGCGCTCTACATGACCACGGCGGGACCGGCGATCAAATAGCGCCGCCCGGCCAACCGGCGGGGGGACGGCCGGCGGCCGGGCGGCGGGTTCACCCGCTGTTCGTTCCGGTGCTACCGGCGGCGCGCGGACGGATCCGCCCCATCATCGTCGCCATCGGGCCGATGGCGGGGCGGACTGAGGCGGTACGCCTCGTCGAGCACCTTCATCACCAGGCGCTTGAACTCCGCCTGCTCCTCGGTGAGGGCCGCGGTCACCGCCGCGGCAAACTGCTCCCACAACTCGCCGCGTTCGTACTCCTTCACCATGACGTCGAACTGCAGGGCGACGATCTCATCGAAGTTCTCCTCCCAGTGCTCGCGCAGGATGCGGATCTCCTTCAGGATCGCCCCGATCTCGGCGTACGTGTCGATCAGGCTCTGGCGGTGCGTCACCGCCAGGGTGTCCAGTTCAGCCACCTGCGCGTCGCTCAGGCCCAGCTCAGCCTTCAGCTCGGCCATGAGGATGGTCTTCCGTTGTTCCCCCCAATCGGGATCGTCGGCCCAGGCGCTGCCGGCCAGGGCCAGCACCAGCACCAACACTCCGGTCACCAGGATCAGGTTCTGCTTCATGGTTACCTCCAAAGATTGTTGTCACCTGGTTAAACCCCGCGGCGCCGTCCCGGTTGCAGAGTATTTTCAGCCGGCGTCCATGACAGGTCAGCCGCAATTTGGTAGGATGGAGCGGGCGCGCCCCGAACGGGGCGCCCGGGAGCGTTGATCATGGCTCGTTTCGCCGCCCTGGATATCGGTACCAACTCCATCAAGGCCGTGGTGATGGACTGGGACGCCGCCGGCGCCTGGTCGGTGGCGTCCGACCGCGTCGTCGTCGCCCGGCTGGGCCAGGGGGTCAAGGAGACCGGCCGGCTGGACCCGGCCGCCATGGACCGGGCGGCGGAGGCGGTGGCCGGACTGCTCCAGGAGGTCCGCCGCGCGGGCGCCGCGGACGTGGCGGCCGCGGGGACCATGGCGCTCCGGACCGCGGCCAACGCCGGCGAGTTCCTGGACCGGGTGCGCCGGTCGCTGGGCCTCGACGTGACGGTCCTCAGCGGGGAGGAAGAGGCCCGCCTGTCATTCGCCGCCGCGGCGGCCGGCGGACTGGTCCCTGGCGACTGTAATGTCGTGGATATCGGCGGCGGCAGCACCGAGCTCATCCAGGGCGACCCCAGCGGCCCGAACGCCCGGTGCAGTTTCCATCTGGGGGCCCTGCACTGCACCGAACGGTTCCTGGCCGGTGACCCGCCACCCGAGGCGGCGTTCCACCGGGCGGCCGTCGCCGTGGACGCCGAACTGGCCGCCCTGTCGCTGATCCCCTCACCTACGGTCCCGCTGGTGGGCATCGGCGGCACCGTCACCACCCTGGCCGCGATCCACCTGGGACTGCACGTTCACGACGGCGCGGCGATCCACGGCCTGGCGCTCGACGCCGCGGTGGTCGCCGAGCTGCTGGAGCTGCTGCGCCTGCTGCCCCTGGCCCGGCGGCGCCGGCTCCCGGGCCTGCCCGCCGAACGGGCGGACATCATCCTCGGCGGCGGACTGATCCTGACCCGGATCCTCGCCTGGTCCGGCCACGACTCCCTGCGAGTCTGCGGCTGGGGACTCCGCCACGGGCTGCTGCTGGACCGGTTCGGCGGGTCCTTCCTGCCGGAATAACTCACCGGTTTCAGAAATATAACACCGGCTGGCGCAACCGATCAATCCATATTAATCCTTTAAATATTTAAAGATATATCCGTGTCGCATCTTGTCGTGCTATGACGCTTGCCCGCCTGGCGCTTCCGGCTTAACGTGATCCCAGATGATGTTATTTCCCAACTCAAGAGCGGTTGGCCATTTTGTAACCGAATCATCCAGGGGGGTACAGAATGACCAACCGCTTGTCTTTTTCAATCACAGGAACCGGTTGAAACACGGAAAGCGACTCGGGAAGAGTCCGCTGGAAGGCGGCGGCGGACGATGGGCTAAGCGGGGAAGGAGTTCCCGGTGGCCGGATGGGCCACCGGGGGGGCAGCGTGCCGGCGGGTGTCAGTCAACGGGAACGAACTCGTCCTTGCCGACGCCGCAGTCGGGGCAGACCCAGTCGTCGGGGATGTCTTCAAACGCGGTGCCCGGGGCGATGCCGTTGTCCGGGTCCCCCACCGCCGGATCATAGACGTAGTTGCAGATGGCGCAGACGTACTTTTTCATGGATGCATCCTCCTGACAAATGATGACGGCCGGACTCTATTTCAACACATCTCGGCGCGTCCCGCCAAGCTCAAACTGAACGCGGCGAACCGGTGCGCGGCCGGCCCGGCTCACTCCGCCTCCCCAGGGGCCGCATGGCCCAGTTCCGCCCAAGCCCGCAGCGCGCGGCGGATGTGGGGAATGGTGATGGAGCCGCCCACCACCAGCGCCACGGTGAGGGACTCTTCCAGCTCGGCGGTGGTGACGCCCTGGTCGTGACATTGCTGGAGGTGGTAGAGGACGCAGTCCTCGCACCGGAGCACCAGCGAGGCCACGAGTCCCAGCAGCTCCTTCGTCGGCTTCGACAGGGCGCCGGGCTCGTAGGCGTTGTGGTCGATATTGAGGAAGCGCTTCATGTTCTTGCCGCTGTAGCGGAGCATCAGCTCCTGGAGCCGGGCGCGCTCGTCGTTAAACCGGTTCATGCGATCGGAACTCATGATCGTACTCCTTGAAGCGGATAAAAAGAGGCCCGCCCGCGATCCGGATGATCGGGGACGGACCTTCGCTAATGGTCGCCGGACGCCGTCGACGGCGGACGGGGATCAGGCCATGCCGGTGCCGCCGTCGAAGGCGGAGCGCTCCTGCTCCCGGAACCAGGCGGACGGGTCGCTGAGGAAGTGCTTCATGTCGGACAAGGCGGTGTGGTGTCCCTTCTCCTCGGCGATCATGTGCTGGATGAATTCCTTCTCCAACTGGTCCTCGGCGACTTTGAGCTGGTCCTCGTAAAAGCGGACCGACTTGAACTCGAAATCGATGCCCACGTCAAGGGCTTCGAGGTCCCCGGTTTCCGCTTTGATGTTTTGGCCGTGGGCGGCGGCCAGCTCGCGGAACACCTTGCCCAGGTCCTCATGGCCGACGGTCATGGCCTTCCACTCGTCGGTCCAGGCGTGCTGCCCCTTGAGCTGGGTGTAGATCGCCTGGATCCGCTGGATGTGGACGTCCTCGTCCTTCTGGAGCATCGTGAAAATTTTCTGCCCCAGGGGATTGTGGCTGGTCTGGAGGGCCTTGCCGTAAAAGTCCTTGCCCTTGTTCTCCATCTCCAGGGCGGTGGAGAGCATGGTCATGGATCGGTCGAAACAGTGCGTCATATTCGATACCTCCTGAAGTTTCCGGTCGGCTCAGAGAGTGCGGATGTGCGCCAGCACGGACTCGTAGTCCGGTTCCTGCGCGATCTCGGGCACCAGCTGGAAGTAGGACACCCGGCCCTGGCGGTCGATCACGAGCACCGCGCGGGCCAGCAGCCGCAGCTCCTTGACGATCAGGCCGTAGGCCAGCCCGAACGACGCGTCGCGATGGTCGGACAGGGTGATCACCCGGTCCGCGCCGGCCGCGCCGCACCATCGCGCCTGGGCAAACGGCAGATCCATGCTGATGGTGAGCACCACGGTGTCGGCGCCGAGCTGCGTGGCCTCCTGGTTGAAGCGACGAGTCTGGGCGTCACAGACGGGGGTGTCCAGCGACGGCACAGACGAGATCACCACCACCTTGCCGGCGAACTGTTCCAGCGCCACCGGCGCCAGGTCGTTGCCCAGCGCCGTGAACGGGACCGCCGGCTGCCCCACCGTCACCGGGTGCCCTTCGAGCGTCAGGGGCCCGCCCTTGAATGTCACCATGCCTTTGCGTTCGGTCATGCGCGTATCTCCTTGGTTGAGCGGCCGTCGCGAGCGCAAGCGGCCGGAGGTCATTAATCCGCGTGAACGTGCTTGTCATACTCCAGTTCGAACCGGAGCTTGTGCTTCGCCTCTTCCTGGGCGAGGGCGGTCAGGGTGTCTCTGATGTCGGATTCGCCGGCTGCCTCCGCCAGGTCGCTGTAAAGCTTGAAGGCGGCCTTCTCCTTCTTCATGGCGAGGATTAGGGCGTCGGTGAATTCCATGCCCGGCCGGGGCTGAATGTCCACCACGTACTCGGCGATCTTCAGGTCCAGCACTTTGTCCTTCGCCGGCTCCAGGCGGCGGCCCTCGCGGATGCCCAGCAGCTTGGCCTTGTGCCCCATCTCTTCGCGGGCGAAATCCTCGAACACCTTTTTCGTCCAGGGTTTTTCCATGCGGCCGGCCAGTTCGGTGTAAAAGGCGGCGGCGGCCTCTTCCTCGCCGATAGCAAAGTTGAGCAGGTCGTCGACCGAGTTGAATGTCATCATGCCCTCCGTAGGCGAAATGAATCCGTTCGCGTCACATCCGGCAGTCGCGGCCCGGCCGCGCCCGCGGGACCCGGCAGCGGACTAGTACGGCCAGAACTGCTGGTCGTTCCAGACGCTTTCCTTCAACTGACGGTCCAGGTCGGTGAGCAGGTTGAGGTGTGATTTCTCCCAGTTCGCCAGAAACTGGTACAGCTCCCGCTCGGCGGGGGACTGGGCCTGCTGCGCCTGTTCGCTGTAAAACTTCACCGCGCCGTCCTCCAGGGCCATGGCGGCGGTGATGGCCGCCGCTTCGAAGCCGGCCGCGGCGACCTGGCGCTGAATCGTCCGGCTGACGACCGCGTCGGAGAAGTCCTCCGGCTTGGTATCCATTTGGGCCGCCTCGAATTGACCGTTCGCTTTCAGACTGCGCACCTGGTGGCTGAGGAATTCGATGTGGCCGTTTTCCTCCAAAGCCATCGTCTCGAACACTTTTTTAAGCGTCTCGTCAGCGGACTGGCTGGCGCTGTGCTGGTAGAACGCCCGGCCCTTCATTTCGGCCAGAATGGCACCCTTGAGGATGTCGATCGCCCGGGTTGTGTCCATGTCCTTCCTCCATGCGATTTTTGTGATTATAGCAAACCGGCCGCCGGACGGCTAATGATTCCCGTCGCGCCGGCGTGGCCAGCAGGCGGCGGCCAGAACGCCCAGCAGGATGACGGCGCTGACGTGGCCGAACCAGCCGCCGGACATTTCCGCCGCCTCGCCCAACAGCGCGGCGGCAGGGGCGGCGTACACGAGATCCAGCGCCGTTCCCATGACCAGGGCGGCGGCGACCACCGCCGCCAGGTAAACCCAGACTGACCGGCGGCCGAGTATTTGCCGGATGGCCATCAGGGTGGCGGCGTTGGTGGCCGGGCCCACCATCAGGAAAACCAGGGCCCCGCCGGCGGACAGCCCCTTGCCCATCAGCGCCGCGGCCACGGGAATCGACGCCGTCGCGCAGACGTACAAAGGGATCCCCACCACCATCACCACCAGCTTGGACGCCAGTCCGCCGCCGAAATCCCGGCTGAAGAAATCAGCCGGCACCAGCGCGGTGATGAAGCCGGCGGCCACCAGGCCGATGAGCAGGTCTTTGGCGATGTCGCGCGGCAGCGTCACGAAACCGTGCCGCCACGCCCGCTGCAGCCAACCGGTTACCGGCTCAGACGCCGGCGGGCTGACGCTGACGCCGCCTGCGCACGCCGGTGCCGCCGGTCGGACCGCCGCCGCGGCGCGGCTCTCGCCGCACGCGCATGAGGGCGTCTCGGGCG
>CALAMB010000383.1 GCA_937925645.1 uncultured Acidobacteriota bacterium | reverse complement strand
TGCGTTGCGTCTTGGCGTCTTTGCGGGCAAGGCCCGCTATCGGCATGGCGGGCATTCAGCTGATCTCGCCGGAGATGTAGGCGGCGGTGCGCGGGTCGCGCGGCCGTCCGAAGATCTCCGTCGCCGGGCCGTGCTCCACCAGTTCACCGAGGTAGAGGAACAGCACGTAGTCGGCCAGCCGCCGCGCCTGGCGCAGGATGTGGGTCACCACCACGATGGTGTAGCGGTCCTTGAGGGCATGGAACTGGCGCTCCACCTGGCGGGCCGAGATGGGGTCCAGAGCCGAGGTGGGTTCATCGGCCAGGATCACCTCCGGTTCCACCGCCAGCGCCCGAGCCAGCGCCAGGCGCTGCTGCTGTCCCACCGACAGCCCGGCGGCCGGCTCGCCCAGCCGGTCTTTGACCTCGTCCCATAGGCCCGCCATGCTCAGGTAACACTGCACCAGGCGGTCCAGCGGCGGGCCGGCCGCCGCGGCGCCATCCGGCGGGTCGGCGGCGCGGGCGTCGGGACACCATCGCCGCACCGCCGCCAACTGGGTCTGGAGCTGCGTTTCCGGCACCCGGTGGATGCGCGGCCCGAACCGGACGTTGTCGGCGATGCCCATGGGCAGCGGGAAGGGGCGTTGGGAGAGGAAACCGACCTTCTTGCGCAAGGCGAGCAGGTCGGCTCCGGAGTCGTAGATGTTCTCGCCGTCGATGAGCACCTCGCCCGACACCCGCACGCCCTCCTGCAGGTCGATGAGGCGGTTGAGACTTTTGAGCAGCGTGGTCTTGCCGCAGCCCGACGGCCCGATGACGGCGATGATCTGCCGGTCGGGGATGTTTACGGTGACGTCGTGCAGCGCGGTCTGCCCGCTGTAGGACACCGTCAGGTTGCGGATGGCGATATGGGTCATGGCAGGCGCACCGTTCACCGGATGATATGGCGCGACAGCCGGCGGGTCAAGCCCCGCGAGGCGACGCTCGCCAGCAGGATGAGCATCAGCAGCACCGCCGCGGCGGCGAACGCCCGTTCCTGCACCGCCGGCACCGGCGTGCCGATCAGGAAGAACACCGCCAGGGGCAGCGAAGCCACCGGGTCCATGAGCGAACGCGGCAGGTGGTCGGTGTAGCCGGTGGCGAACAGGATGGATGCCGCGTCGCCGACGCCCCGGCCGAACGCCAGCAGCAGGCCGGACACCAGGCCCGGCAGCGCCTGCCGCCAGACCACCGCCCGCGCGACCTCCAGCCGGGTGGCGCCCAAAGCGTAAGCCGTCTCCTTGAGTTCGGCGGGCACCAGCCGGATCACCTCCTCCATGGCCCGCACCATGATGGGCAGCATGAGCACCGCCAGCACCAGGATACCCGCCAGCAGCGACGTGCGCAGGCCCAGCAGCGGCATGCACACGAACGCGAACGCTCCCAGCACGATGGACGGCGTCCCCCACAGGATGTCGAGGCAGAGGCGCGTCAGCGCCGCGACGCGCCGGCTCAGAAACTCCCGCTGCAGGGCGAACGCCACCGGCACCCCCGCCGCCAGCGCAACGGCGGATCCGCCCAGGCCCAGCAGGAGCGAGCCCACGATGGCGTTGGCGATGCCCCCCTCGCCGCCGAGGTAGTAGCCGCCCTGCGGCAGGCGGATCAGCATGTCCAGGTCCAGTGCGGCGAACCCCCGCCAGGCCACGCTCCCCACCAGGGCCACGAAGCAGACGGCCACCGCGCCCAGCGACAGGCGCATGAGCGAAAGAAAGAATCCCTCCTCAAGCCGTCGGCGGCGCATCACGCCCACCCCTTCTCGAGACGCGCCAGCGTCACGTGCGACAGGAGATTGAAGCCGGTCACCACCACCAGCAGGATCAGCGCCGCCAGCATCAGCGCGGCGTCGTACAGCGGGATGGACATCATCTCGCCGTAGTTGTTGGCGATGAGGGCCGGCAGCGGGTAGACCGGCGCGAACAGCGAGTCGGGCACGCGGGCGACGTTGCCCACCACCATGAGCACCGCCATGGTCTCGCCGAACGCCCGGGCGAAGCCCAGTCCCACCGCCGCCACCACGCCACGGGCCGAGCGGCGCAGCAGCACGTGCCGCACCATCTCCCAGCGCGTCGCGCCCAGCGCCAGCGCCGCCTCCCGCGCGTGGAGCGGCACGGCCTGGAAGACCTCCAACGACACCGACACGATCACCGGCGTCACCATGATGGCCAGGACGATCCCGCCGGCCAGAAGGGAGTAGCCGGTGGTGTCGTGCCCCGCCAGCCGCCCCAGTTCACGCACCAGCGGGACCACCGTCAGCAATCCCCAGACGCCGTAGACCACCGACGGGATGCCGGCCAGAATATCCATGATCAGGCGGAAGGCTTCCCGCACGCGGCGCGGCGCGTACTCGGAGAGGTAGATGGCGGTGAGGAGGCATACCGGCACCGCCAGCACCATGGCCAGCAGGGTGACCGAAACGGTCCCGGCGATGAACGGGTAGAATCCGAACTGTCCCTTCAGGGGGCGCCAGGCGTCGGACAGGATGAGTTCGTCCAGGGGCACGCGGCGCAGCACCGGCCACGCCTTGATGAACAGCCCCAGGCCCATCAGCGCCAGCAGCAGCCCCACCGCCCCGGCGGCGCCGTAAAGGAGCCGGCCGGCCAGCCGATCCCGGAGGCGGCGGCCCCGCAGGACGCGGACGGCTCCGGGGGCGGTCACGATTCACCCCGGCGGCCGCGGCTCATGGCGGCGTCCCGTCGACGGCGTCGAGTTGGGCCCGGCGCTGGGCGTCGGGCAGGGCGACGTAGCCCACCGCGTCGATGAAGGCGGCGCCGTCGGTGAGAATCCAGCGGACGAACGCCCGCGCGGGCCCCTCGAACCGGCCGCGGGCCACCAGGTACAGGTCGCGGGCCGGCGGGGACGGGTAGGCCCCCGTCCGGATGGCCTCGATGGCTTGCGCCTTGGTGGTCAGGATTTCCGCCGGATCAGCCCGGCCGTTGCCGTCGGCGTCCAGCGGCGGCACCAGCAGTCCGGCGACGGGGCGGCCGGTGACGAAGTCGTAGGCGAAATTCAGGTTGTTGTAGCCGATGCCCGCCGCGTCTTTGCGGACGGCCTCGGCCAGGCCGGGGTCGCCGTAGACGGCGATGCCGTGGAGGTCCTCCTGGGCGCCGCCGAGGTAGGCGGCCCACGTCTCGGCCGCGCCACAGGCGTCAGAGCGCGTGTACACCCGGACGCGCCGGCCGCCGCCGGACCGCCCCGCGACGGCGCTCCAGGTGAGCGCCTCGCCGCGCAGCCACAGGCGGACCAGCACGTCGCGCGGCAGTCCGCGCCGGGTCAGTTCCGCCGCCACCGGATTGGCCGCGCTGACGGTGGGCAGCACGGCGTCCTTGGCCACGGCCACGGCGACCGCGCCCTGGCGGACCTCCTCGGATCGGATATCGCGGGACACCATGCCGAGGTCCACCACGCCGGACAGAACGTCGGCGATGCCTTTGCCCGCGCCGCCGGCCGAGACGTCGATGCGGACCCCCGGGTGCAGTTTCTGGAATTCATCCCCCCAGCGCACCACCATGGGATAGAGCGCCCAGGCGCCGGACACCTTGATGGTGCCCTGCAGCTGCTGCGGGCCGCCGTCGGCCGGCGCGCCGCCACCGCAGCCGGCGGCGAAGAGCCAGGCCGCCGCTCCCAGCGCCGCCACGGTCAAGCAGGCAATCCCGCCATTCTGTTTGAACATCCTCTATCTCCCGCGATGCCGGTACCAACCGGTTCGTTGCGGAAATCCTACCCCATCCGACCCCGCGACGCCAACGCTTTTCCGGCACACGCTCACGCAAGTTGGACAAGAACTGAAAATTGTTCTGCGCCTTGGCGGCTTGGCGAGTCCAATGAGTCGGCTGATGGAGGTTTCCAGCCGGGGCGGAGCTTGTCCGGTGATTAGTCAGTTACTCCCACTTTTCTGACAATTTTTGGCAGGATTGTCGCGCGCGATCGGCCGGGTCGCCCAACTCATCATTGGCCGGCACCGTCCACCCATTCACGACGAAAATAGCCAGGCGCAGCCCCGCGAACGCGGGGCAGCGCCTGGAAGGCCAAATAGTTGACGCGCCGCGCCCCGGGGACGGGGCGCGGGGAAGTGCGGCGTTCGCGGCAACCTGTTCTCC
>CALAMB010000382.1 GCA_937925645.1 uncultured Acidobacteriota bacterium | reverse complement strand
CCGGGGCCGGTGAGGGGTCTGGGGTCGGTGAGGGGTCTGGGGTCGGTGAGGGGTCCTTACAGTCCGGACCGACGCTCTTGTCGGGCCCGCTTCGACCCGCGGCAGAATCCTCCTTCGATTCCGAAGACCACGACTGACCGACAGGAACATGGGGAAACGGGACAGCCAACAACTAGGTAGAATGGGGGGAAACGGGACAGCCAACAACTAGGTAGAATGGAGAAACGGGACAGCCAACAACTAGGTAGTGGGGAAACGGGACAGCCAATAACTAGGTAGCGGTAAAACGGTAGTGAATAGGAAGAGGACATCCAAAAACTGGGTAACTTGTTTGACGGGGAAATGGGGCATCCACCAAATATTGGGTGTCCAATTTTCAATTATCCTGCCGTTAGTGGATGACCGGAAAGACCAAGGAGCGGTTCAGGACACCCATTAAACCGGAGCACCCAATGCGCGGTGGAAACCGGGACACCCACTGATTCGGACTTGGATCCCACCATCCGTCCTCCTGGCTTTGGAACCGAAAGAAAATGGGTGTCCCGTTTTATGCCCAATGCGCGGGGTGGAAACCGGGAGGAAACCGGGACACCCACTGATTCGGACTTGGATCCCACCATCCGTCCTCCTGGCTTTGGAACCGAAAGAAAATGGGTGTCCCGTTTTATGGGGAAACGAAAATAGGTGTCCCGGTTTGTGGCGGTTTGTGGGGAAAAGAAGATGGATGTCCTGTTTTGTGCTGTTTTGTGGGGAAAAGAACATGGGTGTCCTGGTTGCGGAAGAATCAGATGGACGTCCCACGTCAAGTGAAATTGAGATCGGCGCCCGCTTCGCACCGCCTTGGAGAACTGACCTCACGTCTTTGAATCATGCCGATCCTAGACCCCCAATGGGGGAACCGAAATCGCCGCCGATGCCCGGGACAGTAGGACGAGAACGTGCCATGATTCACTCCAGAAACCGACAGATCCCTCCTCTCCCGGATACTCACCGACCGTATCTGGTATACTGAAAATGTAGGAGTCACACAATCGGCGCTCCTGAGGGCTCTGGAGAATGGCTGCAGGAAGCACCACCGCAGGCATCTGGTCGGCATATCCTGCCGGTTCCAGATCATAGAGACGGTGAGAGCCACCGAGCACGCGAGGGCGTTCCCTACGCCAAGGGATTTCCTTAGGTGACCTGCGGCAGTAGGCAATGAGCCCGGCTGAAGCGTCCGCTGCACACACTATCTTTGAGGAGACGTTCATGAACATGGTCGTCAAGACCCGTTTGCCGAGCATCACCCTGGTGCTCCTGTTGATCTTGTGCGGGACCCCCGCATTTGCGGAAACCGATGTGGAATGGGCCCGAAAATTCGCCATCCCCGGCTTTGAAATCATCTGGTACGAAGCCCCCAGTTTCGGTCACTGTTTCACCTTTAACCATAACGACAAACAATGGCACGACTGTTCAGACATGAAATCGTCAGTCGGGGCTGACTTTGTCGAGATGAAAACGAACGTGAACTACCAGATCGACCTAGCAACCCCTGGCAAGTGGTATTTCATCATGGAAGCCTCTGTCGACGACGATGCCTGGTTCTACAAGCATGTAAAGCCCTATCTCTATAAATATAACCCCGCCACCGCCGGCTGGGATCTTATGGCCGGCCCGATGTACAAGTATGCGGCGTTGTACAAGGGCAAGAAGTTGGTCTACCGTTGGGACTATGCCGTGAAAATCTCAAAGGGTCAAAATCCCCTGCCACTTGTCAAGAATCCGGACGGGACGGTCACCCTCAAGACAGTGCTGCCGACCATGGAAGCCGGCACGTACAGGATGCATTTCAGGGCCGCGGACCGGGGACCGGATGTATACCTGCCCTCGCGGGCCCGGGCCGCGCTGTTCCTGTCCACGGATCATGCGGCTGGCCAACTCCAACCCGGCCAACCGGCGCAGCCTCCTGACGGCACCCCGGGTACCGATACGCCTTCGGTCAGACCAACACCATCCGGCTCCCAGGGGACCATTTTGCAAACCGAACCCGGCCGCTCCACGCCGACGTCGCCGGCAACACCTAGTCCTTCCCATTTGACGGGTGTTTGGGAAATGACCTGTGTCGGGGATAGAACGTACCAATTTACACTCCGGTTCACCCAGTCGGGTGACAGCCTCCACGGCGACATGGTTCGAACGAATGACTCCGAACCGATCACGGCGGTGGAAGGCCGGGTCTTGCCGGACGGCCGAATCGAATTCACCCGGAGTTCCGGCATGTGGTACCAGCACTACCTTGGACGGGTCATCCTCGGAGACGGTGACCGATCCGTAACGCTGGAGGGCACCTTCGGCATTGCCGGGCAGGAAAACCACCAATGGCGGGCCAAGCTAATAGAGGAAAATGTGCCGAGGGCCAACAGATAGATTGTCCGGGCAGTCTTCTCAGTTCTTCCGCACCTGCCGAACGACGCTTACCGCGAACCCTGGCTGATCCGTTGTTTGGCGCGGTATCCTCCGCACCGGCAGCTCACCCAGTCGCGCGTTAGGGTGTAGCTGTTGATCACCAGGAAGCGGGCCGTAGGCGGCTGGCTGCCCGGCGGCAGGGGGCGTTGATTTGCCAGACCCGCCCGTCGCAGTCCCGCAGCATCAGGGTGTTGTTCTGAATCAGGTACGTGCCGCTGCCGCCGCCCATGATGCGGTGGGCTTGCTCGTCGCTCCAGCCAGAACCCTGCCGGTCGTCGTCGGGCACCAACAGGTGCCACGTGGTCCCCACCATGCGCAGGGAACCGCCCCGGTCCTCTCTGTGGAAATAGGAGAAATAGGACATCCAACGACTAAGTATGTGAAATTGGACATCCAAAAACTGGTAAGTCAAATTGGTGAGGAAATGGGGCAGGGAAATGGGACATCAAATCAATTAGTAGCGACGGGGGAATTTAAAAAGACGGGGAAACGGAGCATTCGACAGTTGAGTAGCGGGAAGAGAACTGGAACAAGGAGAGGAATATCCAATCAATAGCGCTATATCAGTCGGGGAACTATGAACAAAAAGTATGGGATACCCGAAGCTCTATCGATATCTGCAAGATTGAATAATAAGTTCAGGCATCCGGACCTGTTCTGCATGATCGGGACGATTTCAGAAGAGTCCGGCAGGCCGCGATTCCCTGAAACCATCGCCGACCGGCTGTTTCGGCCAGCGTCGCCACAGTGTCCGGTCGTCCGACGAGCCGGTGGAAATATCTCTCGTATCCATTCACCGCTTCCACCCAGTTTGCCGGTTCCAGCCCCAGGCGCTCCATAATGGGTGCCAATTCTCGTGGGATTACGCCGGGTTTGTCCGGCCGGGCCATTCGCCCCGCCGTGTCCAACAGCGTAAGGTATTCAGATAAGTTCAGCCGCCGGAATACTCCCCGCCGGTCGGTGGAGTCTGTCAGCGGGCATAACCAGTCATTCGTTGATTCCTCCGCTGCGAACGTTTCGTTCCAGACCGGCGCCATCGTCTGCTGCCTGGCGATTCTCTGCTGAGCGGAGGTGTAGGCGCTCGCTTCAGGTGTTGTCGCCAATCCTGCGCGGATCGGGTTCAGGTCCACATAGACCATGGCCGTCAGCACCGCGGCTTCATCCGCGAGGGCGCGGCACTTGAACCGCCCTTCCCAAAACCGTCCCTTGCACCCGTCTTCGCGGTTGGCTCGGCGGGCGATATGCTCGTCCAGGCAGCGCATGAACCAGCTCAAACTGCACAACCTCTGGCGCAGCACCTCCACCCGTCCCCGCTGACGCAACACCGCGGCGATGTCAATGTCCGACGGCTGTGACTCCTCCGCTTGGCGCATTCGTTTGGATGGAAACACAATCAACCACCGGCGGACAACCTCCTGATCCGTCCAGCTGCGCACGAGCTCCGGCACGGTTCGCAACAACGTATGCAAATGATTGCTCATGATCGCATAGCCCAACACATCGAGGGCGAAGATCATAGCCAGGAAGGCCAGTCGCTCCCGAATCCAGTCCTTCCGATGGTCGAAGTTCCGACCACTGACTTCGTCCTGTCCGCACAGCCAGGCCTGCCGCACGCAACGGGCGGTGCAATGGTATGCCCCCGCCACTCCTTCTGGCGCAATGTCGCGCCTGGCGATCGTCATGGGTCACCTCCAGAAAAGATGCTCTTACCCATACAAACGATCGACTTGGCTGCTGTTCAGGTTTTTCTATAAAAAGTAGAGAAATTTTGGCTGTCCTTTTCTATTTATTCTTTCTAACTGTCTTCGGTATTTATTGTGTTTAAACATTAGGTAGGGAATGAGTTGGTGTCCAGAAATACGAATATTAAGAGGGAATGAGTGGGTGTCCAGATCTACAGATACAAAGTGATGAGGTAAAATTTGGATGTCCTAATATCTGCCGAAATGCTGAAATGCTGAATCGGGATATAGCCGGCGGTGCGAGCTGACGCCGGACACACGGCAATTCAGCCACCCGTCACGGCGAAGTCGGAGCCCTTGACACGGATAGCAGTGCGCGGCCGTACTGGAAAGTCCGGAGCAGGCTCTCGAGCGGGCCGTACTCGAACTTCCGAAACCAGAGGTGGCTCAGCCAGACCTGTAGGCCGAACAGCACCAGCGCCAGGAGCAGGTTCAGGGCATAACCGGTTCGGTAATATAGTCCCAGCCCGTAGGAATAGAACAGGGTGGTGCAGACCACCGACTGGAACACGTAGTTGCTCATGGCCATGCGCCCTACCGGTGCGAACAGCTGCCAGAGCGATCGCCCGATTCCCCCGTAGTACATCGCGGCGATCGCGGTGATGTAGAAGACGCCGAGCGCGGGTGCGCCGATCTCCTGACTGACCAGGGCCAGCAGCTCCAGGACCGGGCCGCCGCCCGGCGGGGCGACGGCGCCGTAGAGGCTCAGGGCGTTTCCGGCGAGGCCGACGGCCAGCGAAATCCACATGGCCTTTCGGATGACGCCGAGGTTGTCCTTCAACGCTTTCACGATGCCCGTCTTCCAGCTCCAGATGCCCAGCAGGATCATGGCCAGGAGTTTCCAGCCGACGTACAGCAGCGACCAATACTGGGAGATCGTCTCCCGGAATCGGTACCGGAAGATGTCGGACAGGCTACCGTGTCCGTAGGCCTGCACGCTCCGCTCGTTGTATCGCCGCGTCCGCTCCCGCAACATGGTTGCCTGTTCCTTGAGCTGTTCGGCCTGGACCTGGGGGTCTGCCGCGGGCGGCTGGAGGATGGCGGGCGCCGACATCAGCACGGGGATTAGCAGCACGGCCATGGCCGCCGGGAGAATCCAAGCGGGCCTGAGGTAGCAGAAAGCCAGCGCGAGAACGCCCAGCAGGGCGTAATTGCCGATGTAGTCTCCCGCGTAAAACAGCAGAGCGTGGCTGATGCCGATGGCGAACAATCCGATCAGCCGGCGGGCGTAGAGCGGCACGAACCGGCCCTGCCGCGCCCGGATCCGGTCGAACGTGATGGCCATCCCCACACCGAATAGCAGCGCCAGGATCGAGAAGAACTTCTCGGAAACCAGGAAACTCGTCACGAGGATGACATAGTAATCCGACTCGCTGAGCGTGCCGCCCCGCAGGTCGAAAATCGTCCTAACGGGATGGCTGTAGAACTGAACGTTGATGAGCAATATCCCGAAGATGGCGAATCCCCGAACAATGTCCAGGATCGAGATCCGTTCGGCGGGCTGGACCGGTACACTCTGCATGGTTTGAGCCTCTGACCGCATGGTTCCGGAATGTTTGGTTGTGTGAACCGGTACGCGCGTGGCCCGATGCCTGCTTTATTACCACATTCGGCGACAGTTCAAGTACAATATATTCATAGCAACAGATAGCTAGTAAAGCCGATGAATTGTGTGAAGTCCTGATTCAGGAGGCATCATGGTGGATCGCATCGATGGCGGAGCGCGGGATTCCTCCAGTGTGGACGGGCTAAACGCCCGCACGGAAAATGGCGGACAGTCTCAACTCACCACAGTCCGGGAGGGTGAATCCCGGTTGGCCCAGGTGGCGGAGCGCCTGAATCTGCCGGAAGCCTCGCTGCGGGAGGCCAATCCCGGTATCGGGCTTGCGGGTGAAGTGACCGCCGGCCAGGAACTCCGCCTGCCCCGGCTGACGGCTTCAGACGCCGGTCCAGGCGCGTCGGAACCACCTGCCATCACGCACGAACACATCGGTGACAAACGATGGCAGGGCAACGTCTGGGAAGCGAAGCTGTCGGCCCAGTTGCCCCGAACGGAGTCTGAATCCTTAAAAACAGACGCCGGCTTCGAAGACCCGTTGACGGCCTTTCCCAAGGGTCCGGCCGCGTTCGAAGATCCGCTGACGGCCCGCCCCAAGCTCGGTTTTGAAGATCCCCTGACGGCCTTTCCCAAGGGTCCGGCCGCGTTCGAAGATCCGCTGACGGCCCGCCC